>DBFABM010000054.1:0-2672 GCA_048194085.1 Collinsella aerofaciens | reverse complement strand
ATACTTGGCTGTTTTTTTGGAATGAAGGGGGCTCCTTGTTGGCAAGGAGCCCCCTTCTGCTTTTAGTTACTTTGGAATTGTGAGCGCTTCCCTATTTGGCGTCGGCCCAGGTTATGCCGGTGCTGGCTTCGGCGATTAGGGGGACGCGGAGGTCTACTACGTGTTCCATGACGTCGCGGACCATGGTGGTTAGGCGCTCGACTTCGTCGACGGGGCACTCAAAGTCCAGTTCGTCGTGTACCTGCAAGATCATGTGGGCGGCAAAGCCTTCTTCTTCCAGGCGACGACTTACGCGGACCATGGCGATCTTGATGATGTCTGCTGCGGTGCCCTGCATGGGATGGTTCATGGCCGTGCGCTCGCCAAAGCCGCGGAGTTGCGGGTTTTTGGCCTTGAGCTCCGGAATATGACGACGGCGGCCGTACATGGTCTCGGCGTAGCCCGTCTGCTTGGCGCGTGCCACCACGTTGTCGAGGAACGTACGCACGCCCGGGTAGGCCTCGTAGTAGCGGTCGATCATGTCGCGCGCCTCGGCCATCGAGATATGCAGCGACTGCGACAGGCCGTAGGCCTGCTGGCCATACACGATGCCAAAGTTCACGGCCTTGGCGCGACTGCGCAGGTCGGGCGTTACCTCGGACACCGGCACACCAAACACGCGCGCCGCCGTCTCGGCATGGAAGTCCTCGCCCTCGTTAAAGGCGCACACCAAGTGCTCGTCACCCGAGAGATGCGCCAGCAGACGCAGCTCGATCTGCGAGTAGTCCACCGCCAAAAAGACGCTTCCCTCGCCTGCCGAAAACGCCGTCTTGACGGTACGCCCCAGCTCCGAGCGCGTCGGAATGTTTTGCAGATTAGGGTCGCTCGAAGACAGACGCCCCGTCGCGGTGATGGTCTGGTTGTACGTGGTGTGCACACGACCGTCACCGCGGCGCAGCGGGCCCAACGTGTCCAGATAGGTTGACTTGATCTTGGACTTCTCGCGCCAGTCTAAGATCAAACGAACAATCTCGTGGTCACGGGCAAGATCACCCAGTACCTTGGCATTGGTCGAATAGTAACCGCGCTTGGTCTTTTTGAGACCCTTGGTCGGAAGGCCCATCACATCAAAGAGCACATGCGAAAGTTGCATGGGGCTGCCGATGTTAAAGGTCTCGTCACCGGCAAGGTCGCGAATGCTTCGTTCGACCTCGGTGATCTGGGTCGCCAGGCCCTCGGACAGACTATGCAGACGGTCGGGGTCTACGAGCATGCCCGCGCGCTCCATCTTGGCAAGCACCGGCACAAGCGGCATCTCGATGCCGTCGAACACGTTGGTGGCGTTCTCACGGGCCATGCGGTCGCGCAGCGGTGCGACCAGCGCCAGCGTTAAGGCCGCCGTGCGAGCGGCGGGCGCGGGGGCGTCCTCGCCGGCACCCTCTGCACCGCGCGCCGCAGGCAGCGCCATCTGCAGATAGGTATCGGCCAGATACGCCTCATCGAACTCGGAGCGGTCGGAATCCAGCAGGTAGGCGGCAACCACGGTATCGAAGATGCGCGTGGAATCGACTGCCAGCGGGTCCATAAGCTCGGGCTCAGAAGAATCGATGGGCGAAAGCTCGTGCAACAGCGCCTTCATATCCGGGCTCGCCACGCGACCCTCCATAAACAGACGCGCGAGCACGCCGGCAATCACGCCGTGGACGAAGTTGAAGCCCTCAACCTCAGCCGCCGCACAGCTGTCGCCCTCCTCGAGCGCGAACAGGCCCTTGGACGTCGCCAACCACAGCGTGCGCGTCAGTCCAAAGAGCGCGCCCTCTTCCTTGTCGTCGTCCACCACGGCGGCGACCCACTCGCCGGCATCAATCGCGCGGGAGACCTCAGCCGCAACGGCACCAAGCGCGTCGGCATCGCCGGCGGCTGCGCGAACCATAGCAGGTATCTCAAACACACTGGAGGCAGCAGCCCCGCCCTCGCCGCCGATCAGCGCCAAGAAACGGTTCTGCATGGCGGTGATACCAAGCGTACCCAGCGCCGCGGAAACCTCATCGGCAGAATACGCCGGGAAGGACGTCGCCTCAAAATCGAGCTCAACGGGCGCATCGGTGCGGATGGTCGCCACCTTACGGCTCAGCAGTGCGTCGTCGATGTGTGCACGCAGGTTCTCGCCCATCTTGCCCTTGACCTCGTCGGCATGTGCGATGACCTCGTCCAGGCTACCGTACTGTGCAATGAGCGCGCTCGCCTTTTTGGGGCCGATGCCCGGCACGCCGGGGACGTTATCGGACGTGTCGCCCTTTAGACCGTAAAAATCGGGCACGAGCGCCGGCGTAATGCCGTGATACAGGTCGTCCACGCTCTCGGGCGTCATGATCGCCACGTCAGACAGGCCCTTGCGGGTCGAGACCACGTTGACGTGCTCGGTCACGAGTTGATACATGTCGCGGTCGCCGGTCACCAGTAGCATGTCGCAGCCGGCCTGCTCGCCCAGGCGCGCCATGGTTCCCAGGATATCGTCGCCTTCCCAGCCCTCGGACTGCAGAATCGGCACGTTGAGCGCACCGAGCAGCTCCTTAATCATAGGGAACTGCGCATGCAGATCGGGGTCCATGGGCGGGCGTTGCGCCTTATACTGCGGCAGCATCTCCATGCGCACGCGCGGCTTACCCTTGTCAAACGCCACGACCACACCG
>DBFABM010000052.1:0-39341 GCA_048194085.1 Collinsella aerofaciens | reverse complement strand
ACCCATCGAAACACATCTCCACCGTTCCTTCAACTGGGAAAATGCCGCCCCCGGGTCCCGGATGGGGCCGCGGGGGCGTTCGGCTAGCTGCGGGAACGGCCTATTCGCTTAATGTGTTCGGCTGAGATCGGAAATCAACCTGAGTTAAAAAAGGAGCATATGAAGTTGCTCGATTCTGGGTGAGCCTGGACAGTTAGTTCAGATACGTATAAATCCGAGGCGGTTCAGCATGCGTTTTGAGCTGTTTTGGGATGGGGAAGGGGTTCGGATGGGAGTCTAGAAGGGGGAACGAGTCGGTCGTGCAGCCCCCGGGGCGGCCAAATTGGCTGGAATGATGACGTCTGAACACGACCAGGCTCGCAGAATTATACGTATCTGAACTAGCTGTCCACCCCGGTCTGGCGGCTGCCGATTCGGTGCGGTTTGAGACCGCTATTCGACCCCGTTGCGACCGGTGGTACTCTTGTATCCGTTTGAAATCGAGCGAAGGAGTGCCGCTATGGAGCAATCGAGCCTGTTTGGTGACGGCGTGGACATCGATACCGAAACGCCCGCGAGCGCGGATGCCGCCGCACCGACCGACGCCCATGCCCGGGCGGCAGCGCGCGCGGCCGAGCTGCGCCACGAGCTCGATTACCACGCCTATCGCTACTACATGCTCGATGCGCCCGAGATCACGGACGCCGCCTTTGACAAAATGCTCGTTGAACTGCAGGAAATCGAGGCCACCTACCCAGACCTGGTGACGTCCGACAGCTATACCCAGCGCGTGGGCGGTTATGTGAGCGAGCAGTTTACGCCGGTCACGCACATGGCGCGCATGTATTCCATGGACGATGCCATGGATCTGGATGAGCTCGACGCATGGCTCCAGCGCACTGAGGATGCCCTCGGTGCCGGCAGCGTTACCTATACCTGCGAGCTTAAGATCGACGGCCTGGGCGTGGCGCTTACCTACCAAAACGGCACCTTTGTGCGCGCGGCCACGCGCGGCGACGGCACCACGGGCGAGGACGTGTCGCTCAACGTGCGAACCATCAAGGACGTGCCCATGCACCTGTCCGAGCCGGCGCTCGCTCACATGGGCGCCGACCGCGGGCGCACCATCGAGGTGCGCGGCGAGGTCTATATGCCTAAGGGCAGCTTTGTGCGCCTGAACGACGAGGCCGATGCCGAGGGTCGCGACCCCTTCGCCAACCCGCGCAACGCCGCCGCCGGCAGCCTGCGCCAAAAGGATCCCAAGGTCACGGCGCGCCGCGACCTGGCCACCTTTATCTATGCCATCGCCGATACCGACCCGCTCCACGTCCACAGCCAGCGCGAGTTCCTCGATTGGCTGCGCAGCGCCGGCTTTAGTGTCAATCCCAACGTGGCACGCTGCGCCACGCCGGCCGAGGTCCATGAGTTCTGTGCCCAGGCGCTCGAGCACCGCGGCGACCTGGATTACGACATCGACGGCGTGGTTGTAAAGGTCGACAGCTTCCAGCAGCAGCTCGACCTGGGCTTTACCGCCCGCGCACCACGCTGGGCCATTGCCTTTAAGTTCCCGCCCGAGGAAAAGCAGACCGTCCTGCGCGAAATTCGCATTCAGGTGGGCCGCACCGGTGTGCTCACGCCGGTCGCCGAGTTCGACCCGGTGACGGTTGCCGGCTCCACCATCGCGCGCGCCACGCTGCATAACATCGATGAGATCCGTCGCAAAAACGTGCGCGAGGGCGACACTATCATCGTGCACAAGGCAGGCGACGTAATCCCCGAGGTCGTTGGCCCGGTGCTCGATAAGCGCCCGGTCGGTTCGGTCGACTGGCACATGCCCGAGGTCTGCCCCGTGTGCGGCAGCCCCGTTGTCCACGAGGATGGCGAGGTCGCCTACCGCTGCGTGTCCATCGACTGCCCCGCGCAGCTCAAGGAGCGCCTGCTCCACTGGGTGAGTCGCGGCTGCATGGATGTCGACGGCCTGGGCGACGAGATCGTCGACAAGATGATCGCCGCCGGGCTGATTCACGATGTCGCGGACTTCTACCAGCTCACGGTCGACGACATTGCAGGCCTGGACACGGGGCGCACCTATGCCAGCTCCAACAGCAAAAAGGGCGTCAAGAAGGGCGATCCCATTCCGGTAGGCCTCAAGACGGCCGAGAAAATCATCGCCGAGCTCAACAAGTCCAAGAGCCAGCCGCTCGGTCGCGTGCTGTTTGCCCTGGGCATCCGCCACGTGGGCAAAAGCGTGGGCGAGGTCATCGCCGAGCGATTCCTGTCGATTGACAAGCTCATCTTGGCGAGCGAAGAGGACATCGCCGAGTGCGAGGGCATCGGTCCCAAGATTGCGGCGAGCGTCAAGCAGTTCCTGGCCGTGCCCGAGAACCTTGCCGTGCTGGAGCGCCTGCGTCAGGCGGGTCTGTCGCTCGAGGTCGATTTGGGCGCCGCGCACGCGCAGGCCGCAGCCGACGCTGGCGTGGCGGGCGAGCTCGCCGACGCACAGCCGCTCGCGGGTCTGACCTTCGTGCTCACCGGCACGCTCGTCAACCGCACCCGCGACGAGGCGGGCGCGGCGCTCAAAGTGCTTGGTGCCAAGGTTTCGGGCAGTGTTTCAAAGAAGACGAGCTATCTGGTCGCCGGCCCCAAAGCGGGCTCCAAGCTCACCAAGGCCGAGCAGCTGGGTGTGCCCGTGTTGGATGAGGACGCACTCGAGCAGATCCTGGCTACTGGTCAGTTGCCCCAGGCTTAAGGCGTCGATAGCCAAATTGAAGATCCGCCCGGGAAGCATGATGCCTTCCGGGCGGTTCTTACTTTGCTGGGGAAACCGGCACCGTGATCTGCGTCACTCGGGTCGCCGGGTCGTCGCTGACGATGCCGTCGATGAGGGCGATTTCGCGTTGCCCCGCTACGCTGCCAACTTGTCAAAAGCCCCGCGCCGGTTGA
This sequence comes from Collinsella aerofaciens, assembly GCA_048194085.1. Taxonomy (GTDB): domain Bacteria; phylum Actinomycetota; class Coriobacteriia; order Coriobacteriales; family Coriobacteriaceae; genus Collinsella; species Collinsella aerofaciens_CO. The sequence goes on along the minus strand of DBFABM010000052.1, from coordinate 36,419 downwards.
GCACGGTAAACGCGACAACGCAAATGACCGCCGACAAAATCGACCCGCACGGCGAAGCGATGCCCATGGGAAACAACGTATCGGAATAGGCGTTCGACAGCAGCCACGCGCCCGGCACGCGAATGAGCGCCACGGCCAGCACGTTGTGCGCAAAGCCGATGTAGCTCTTGCCGTATGCAGCGAAAAAGCCGCTAAAGCAAATGTGGATGCCGGCAAAGATTGCATCGAAAATGTAGCTGCGCATATAGCCGGTACCGGCCGCGACCACCGCGGCGTCCTTGGCAAAAAAGCCAATAAACTCCGGCGCCACCAGCCACATCAGCACCGTGATCAGGCAGCCGTACACCACCGAGATCGTCATGGCGTCCTTGAGCACCTGACGTGCGCGATCGCCCTTGCCCGCGCCGGCGTTTTGCGCCGTGAGTGCGCTGACAGTGGCGCCCATGGAACTCGGCACAATGAACAAAAAGCTGATCATCTTTTCGACCAGGCCCACGGCGGCGGCGTCGACGAGCCCTCGGTGGTTGGCGATGACGGTGATAAACATAAACGCCACCTGGATGCAACCGTCCTGCACGGCCACGGGCACGCCGATCTTAAGAATGCTGCCGAGCACCTCGGGCTGGGGGCGCAGGTCGCTACGCTTAACGTGGATGTTCGTGCGACGGCTCTTGAGCCACACGAGCGCGAGGGCAACGCTTGCCGTCTGGGCGGTTACCGTGCCGAGCGCCGCACCCACGGGGCCGAGTCCCATGTGGCCGATAAATAGAAAGACGAGCGCGATGTTGATGATGCACGCCACGCCGATCACGTACATAGGCGAGCGCGAATCGCCCAGCCCGCGAAAGATGGCCGAGAGAATGTTGTACGCGGCGATAAACGGAATGCCGACAAAGCAGATACGCAGGTAGGCGGCGGTGCCTTCGACTGCCTCGGCCGGCGTGCCAATGAGCGCCACGATTTGCGGGCACAGTGCGAGCAGGACGGCGGCCAGTACCACCGAGACGCCCATAAAGAGCGTGATGGTGTTGCCGATGGCGGTCTCGGCGCGATCGAAACGGCGCGAGCCCACAGCGTGGCCGACGATAACCGTCGTTCCCATGGCCAGCCCCACGAGCGTCACGGTAATGATGTAGAGCGTCTGCGCGCCATTACCCACGGCGGTGATGCCGGCGGCACCGCTGAACTGCCCCATCATGTACAGGTCGGCCATACCGTAGAGCATCTGCAAAAAGTACGAGAGCATATAAGGCAGGGCAAAGACCGCGATGGTCTTAAGGACATTGCCGCGTGTGAGGTCGTGTTCCATGGGCGGGGCTTTCTGGCTGGGTTTGTTTACGTACCAGTGTAGTGAAAACCCTATAACGATTGTAGAGTCAAGGTTTGTGATGACGCCGGAGCGAAAAAGTCTCGCGCACCATTATTCCGAGTGAATATGGACACACATCACGAGAACTCGCCGCCGGCGCTAACCTTGCAGAAAACGATTTCGGAATACTTGACACCATTATTCGGCGCGCAATAATACGTGCGTTTGCGAACAACGTTTGATGGGGGTTGAACCTGCGTGCGCAATCTCAAAATACTATTTTCCTATCTAGGGACATACCGTCGCGATGCCATCCTCGGCGTGTTCTTTGTGTCGGTCGAGACGGTGCTCGAGCTGTTTATCCCGGTCATCATGGCCAACATCATCGATGTGGGCGTGCCTGCGGGTGATATCAACTACATGCTGCTGCAGGGCGCGTACATGTTGGTGTGCGCTGCGCTTTCGCTGGTACTGGGCTTGGGTTATGCCCGCACGTCCGCCCGCGTTGCCTCGGGCCTAGGCGCTAACCTGCGCGAGGCTGAGTACAAAAAGATTCAGACGCTCGCTTTTGGTAACCTGGACAACTACGACGCCAGCTCGCTCGTCACCCGCATGACCACGGACATCACCGTTATCCAAAATGCTGTGGGCAACGGCTTTCGCCCTATGGTGCGCGGCCCGGTGACGCTTATCGTCGGCCTTATCTACGCGCTGATGCTGTCGCGCCCGCTCGCCACCGTCTTTGCGATCATCTTGCCCGTGCTGGCAATCGTACTGGGCGCCATCACCTATCGCGTCAGTCCGCTCTACCGCCAACTCCAGACCTCGATGGACCACCTCAACGGCGTGGTACAGGAGGACCTCACCGCCGTGCGTGCCGTCAAGGCCTACGTTCGTACCGAGCACGAGGAGGCCAAGTTCGACACCGTCAATACCGAGCTCGCCGGCACGGCGACAAAGACCTTTGGCAGCGCGGTGCTCAACCTGCCGGTGTTTCAGCTGTCGATGTACGTGGCTGCGCTCTCTATCCTGTGGATTGGCGGCCGCATGATTCTCGCCGGCAAGCTGGGCGTGGGCTCGCTCACGGGCTTTATGAGCTACGTGCTGCTGATCATGAACTCGCTCATGATGATTTCCAACGTGTTTTTGCTGCTCACGCGCGCTCTCACGAGTGTGGGCCGTATCGCAGAGGTGCTCGATGAGGAGCCCTTTATCGCCAACCCCGCGGGAGACCTCGCGATTGCGGCGCCAGCGGACGGCAGTATCGAGTTTCGCGATGTTTCCTTTAAATACCGCGCGGATGCAGCCGAGGATGTGCTCGAGCATATCGACCTTCGCATCGAGAGCGGCTCGACGGTGGGCATCCTCGGCGGCACGGGCTCGGGCAAGAGCTCACTTGTGCAGCTGATTGCGCGCCTGTACGACGCCACCGAAGGCGCCGTGCTTGTGGGCGGACGCGACGTGCGCGACTACGACCTCGCGACTCTACGCGACGCTGTGGGCATTGTGCTGCAAAAGAATGTGCTGTTTACGGGTACCGTGCGCGAGAACCTGCAGTGGGGCAATCCGCAGGCGTCAGACGATGAACTCCTCGCGGCTTGCCGCGCGGCGTGCGTGGACGAGTTCCTTGATCGCATCGGCGGGCTGGACGGCGAGTTGGGTCAAGGCGGCGCCGGTGTCTCGGGTGGCCAGAAGCAACGCCTGTGCATCGCGCGCACGCTGCTCAAGCATCCGCGCGTGCTCATTTTTGACGACTCCACCAGCGCGGTCGATATGGCGACCGACGCAAAGATTCGCGAGCACATCGCTCGGATTCCCGATACGACCGTGCTCATCATCGCCCAGCGTATCGTGAGCGTCATGGATGCCGATCGCATTGTGGTGTTCGACGACGGTCGTGTCCACGGCGTGGGCACGCACGAGGAACTGCTGGCGAGCGACAACATCTACCAGGAGATTTACGCCTCGCAGATGGAGTTTGCGGGGAACGCGGACGCCGGCGACGGCTGTGACGATGGCTGCGCGAATGATCCGTTTTCCTCCGTCCCCAGCAGATCACCCTTGGAAGGGGGTGAGTGCCATGCCTAAGACCGCAGCCCAAGCACGCCCGGCCGACCTCAAGCGCACTGTGCGCCGCTTGCTCTCCTACATGGGGCATGCCAAGTTCTCGTTGCTCGCGGTGGGCGTGCTCGCCTCCGTTGCCGCCATCGCGAGCCTCGCCGGCACCTACATGGTGCGCCCCATCGTTAACGGTTTGGCCACGTGCGGGGAGGAACTGCTTGCCAAGCAGGTCATCCTGACGGCGATCATCTACGCTGCGGGCGTGCTCTCGGCCCTGGGCTACTCGCAGATTATGGTGCGCGCGGCCCAACACGTGGTGTCCGATATTCGCCGCGACCTGTTTGCGCACATCCAGACGCTGCCGCTCAGCTATTTTGATAGCACGCGCTCGGGCGACATCATGAGCTTTTTCACCAACGACGTCGACACCGTCTCCGAGGCGCTTAACAACAGCTTTGCCAACGTGATTCAGGCCGCCATTCAGGTTGTGGGCACCACGGCTATGCTCATCATCCTTAACTGGCAGCTCACGATTATCACACTCGTGTGCGATGCGGCCATTGTGCTGTATGCGCGCTACTCGGGCGCGTGCTCTAAGCGTTTCTTTGCTGCCCAGCAGGCATCGCTTGGCGACCTGGACGGATATATCGAAGAGATGGTCTCGGGTCAAAAGGTCATCAAGATCTTTAACCGTGAGGCGGCGAATGTCGCCGGCTTTGCCTGCCGCAACGACGAGCTTCGCCGCACCGGCACCGCCGCCGTGAGCTATGCCAACTCCATGGTGCCCATGACTGTCGTGATTGGCTACGTCAACTATGCCATCGTCGCCGTGGCGGGCGGCATGCTCTGCATCAAGGGGCTCGCCGACGTAGGTGCGCTCGCGAGCTACCTGGTCTTTGTGCGCCAGGCCGCCATGCCCATCAACCAGTTTACGCAGCTCGGCAACTTCTTGCTCAACGCGTTGGCCGGTGCCGAGCGCCTGTTTGCCGCCATGGACCTTGAGCCCGAGGTGGACGAGGGCTGCGTGGAGCTGGTGCAGACGGGCGACGCCGCGTGGGCGTGGAAGATTCCCGAGGGCCAGGGCGTGGGCGCGTACGGGCATTTGCATGATGTGGCAGCCGTTGATGAGCCGGGCCGCGCGGTGGCTGCCGACGGCACCGAGCTCACGTGCGGCTTGGTCCCGCTTGCCGGCGACGTGCGCTTCCATGCCGTGGATTTTTCCTACGTGCCGGGCACCCGCGTGCTCACGGACCTCAACCTGTTTGCCAAGCCGGGGCAAAAGATCGCGTTTGTGGGCTCCACGGGTGCCGGCAAGACGACCATCACCAACCTCATCAACCGCTTCTACGAGGTCGATGACGGCGAGATCACGTACGACGGCATCGACGTCAAGCACATTGCCAAGGCCAGCCTGCGCGGGTCGCTCGGCATTGTGCTGCAGGACACGCACCTGTTTAGCGGCACCATTGCGCAGAACATCCGCTTTGGCAAGCTCGACGCGACCGACGAGGAGGTGCGCGCCGCTGCCGAGGCCGCCTGCGCCGACTCGTTTATCCGCCGCCTGCCGCGGGGCTACGACACACCGGTCACGGCCGACGGCGCCAGCCTGTCGCAGGGTCAGCGTCAGCTGCTCGCCATCGCGCGCGTGGCCGTCGCCGATCCGCCGGTGCTCATCCTGGACGAGGCCACGAGTTCCATCGACACGCGTACCGAAAAGCTCATCGAGCGCGGTATGGACCGCATCATGCGCGGACGCACCACGTTTATGATCGCGCACCGCCTGTCCACCGTCCGCGACGCCGACGCCATCATGGTCCTCGAACATGGCCGCATCATCGAGCGCGGCACGCACGAAGAGTTGCTCGCCCAGCACGGCGAGTACTGGCAGCTGGCGCATGGCTTAAAAGAGTTGGATTAACCCGTTCGAGCACGATACTTTGACCCCTCCGTGCCCCTCGCTTCAAACCATCACAACATTCGACGTTTTTTGCCAAAAACGGGAAAAGCATCGAATGTTGTGATGGTTTTTCTGCCACTTGACCGGGTGGAATCGCTTTCTTGCGCACGAAGGTGTGCGGACCCGTGGGCAGGGGAATAAGGTTGGTTATCCGACTCCATTGGAGGGCTCATGGACCTGCCGATCGTCCTGTCCCATAAGACTGCCTGGCTGTACCACAACGTGGCGCGCCCGTCCGAGCCGCTCTCGCGAGCAAGCAGCCTATACGATGAGGACTCGCTTGCTAGCGAGGCGGAGCCGACCGCGAGCCTGCCCAAATTGGGACTCGATGCCAAGGGGCTGAGGGCTTCAACGGCAGTTGGGATCGTTGCCGACTATCTGGTTTCTCTTGGTATTCCACGAGAAGAGCTCGATCATATCGATGCACTCGTCAACTTCGATTTTGAGCGCTCGACGCCGGCTGGATTTAGGTGTCACGTGTTTGGGGCGCCGGTACCTCCAGGCCATCTTATCGAGGTGGCAGAGGGCCTTCTAGTGGTTGATGAGGCCATGTGCTTTGTCCAAGCGGGTTCGTGGATGAGTGAGCCCGAGCAGCTGGAATATGGGTATGAAATCTGCGCCCGATACCATTTGAATCATCTGTCGACAGGCGATTATATCGAGATGGGGCAGAGGTATACCGTCGCCGATTTGATTGCTTATTGCAATGAGAACCGATCTCGTCAGGGGGCCATGCGCGCGGCCGCCGTGCTCAAGCGCGTGCACGATGGCGCGCGTTCGCCCATGGAGACGGCCACCGCAATCATGGTCGTAGCAAAACGTTCCCAGGGAGGGCTGGGATACGCCAAGATCGAGCTCAACCATCGAGTCGATGTTCCCAGCGAGTTCAAGTATCTCGCAAAGGCCGGGTATTTCGAGATCGACGTATATGCGCCTGCGAGCGGTACGGGGATTGAATACAACGGCTCGGACCATCTTGATAAACAGCGCAGCGCGTTGGATGCGGAGCGTATGACCGTGCTGAGCGCGCTGGGCTTTAGGATAATCGTCCTCACCGGGACTCAGTTTGCCCACCAGCTGCAATTGCACCGGGCGATGAACGCCATCGCACTCGCTATGGGTCTCAAGTGCGACCGAAGCGAAGCGTTCCAAAAACGTCAAAACGACCTGCGAGAATTCGTGATTCGGCACTGGGACGGCGGCCTTTAGGGGCGCTTTGGTCCTTCTACGGGGCGCCGTGGGCAGGCAAACCATCACAACATTCGACGTTTTTCGCCAAAAACGGGAAAAGCATCGAATGTTGTGATGGCCTGTGCTGAGGATGGGCTTGGGAAGCCGGTCTTGCTCGAAGTGACCTGTCCTGTCGTACGGGTGTCGGCATGATTCTCTCGTGGGGTATTATGTTTTCCGAAGAATAAAACGCCGCGTGAGGGGAGGGCTGCGTGGACGGGCACGTGCAACATGACGGCTTTGGCCGCGATATCAACTACCTGCGCATTGCCGTTACCGATAAGTGCAATTTCCGCTGCATTTACTGCATGCCGGCCGATGGCGTGGCGCCCCGTGCACACGACGAGCTACTCAGTGCCGAGGAAATCGCCCGCTTTGTGCGCTTGGTAGCGGGGGAGGGCATTCGCCGCGTGCGCCTGACGGGTGGCGAGCCGCTGGTCAGCCGCCGTATCATCCCGCTCATTCGCGACATCCGCGCGATCCCGCAGATCGAGGACATCTCGCTTACCACCAATGGCGCCTTGCTGCCCAAGTTGGCGCCGCAGCTCAAAGATGCCGGGCTTAACCGCGTCAACATCTCGCTCGACACGCTCGACCCTACGCTCTTTGGAAAGATCACGCGCTTGGGTCGACTCGAGCAGACCATGGCGGGCATCGACGCAGCGCTGGCTTGGGGCTTTGAGCCCGTTAAGGTCAACTGCGTTGTTGTGCGCCGGCTCAACCAGGATGTGGCGGCCCTCGCGCGGCTCACGCTCGACCGTCCCATCCACCTGCGCTTTATCGAATACATGCCCATCGGCGACGAGCGTACGAGCTCGCATTGCACCGTGGACCCGCATGCGCCCGCGCTCAATCCCGAGCTGTGGGACGCGAGCGATACCGTGCCGAGCGACGAGCTGCGGGCGCGCATCAATGACGGGGCCGCCGCGACGGGACTGGGCGAGCTCGAGCCGCTCGACATCAACGACGCCCCTGCCGGCGCGGGCCCTGCGCGCTATTGGCACTTTCCGGGTGCGGCGGGTACGGTCGGCTTTATTAGCGCCATGTCCAACCATTTTTGTGCGAATTGCAACCGTCTGCGCCTGACGGCCGATGGCAACGTGCGCCCGTGCCTGTTCAGCGATGCCGAGTATTCGGTGCGTGAGGCGCTGCGCCGTGGTGATGATATGCAGGTACTTTCGATTTGGCGCGATGCCGTGGCCCACAAACCGCAGGAACACGCGATAATTGAGGGCACGCAACGATTTATGTCTCAAATCGGAGGATGATCATATGGCCAAGAGCAGGTACGCCGATGCCACCAAGGCCGCTCGCAGGGCCGCGATGTCTGCCCACAAAGCCACGGCTGCGGCGAATGCTGGCAACGTCGACGCGTCCGCGCAGCCGACTGTCAGCGCTGCCACCGAGCCCGCCCGTGACGCCCGTCGCGACGAGCTGACGCACGTGGACGCCAAGGGCGAGGTGCGCATGGTCGACGTGTCCGACAAGGCCGAGACCCATCGTATTGCCATCGCCGAGGGCACCATCCTCATGCATCCCGAGACGCAGGCCATGGTGCTGCAAGACCACGCCAAAAAGGGCGACGTGCTTGCCTGCGCACGCGTGGCGGGCATCATGGCCATCAAGCGCACGAGCGACATCATTCCCATGTGCCATCCGTTGCTCATTACCAAGAGCAAGTGCGACATTGCGCCCATCGCTCCGGCGGGGACGCCGGCCGAGGACGTGCCCGAGGGCTGGGCGCCGGCGCGCACGGACGGGCAGGTTGGCTTTCACGTGCTGGTTACGGCGGGCGTGACGGGCAAGACGGGTATCGAGATGGAGGCCCTGACCGGCGCGAGCGCTGCGTGCCTAACGATCTACGACATGTGCAAGGCGGTCGATCGCGGTATGGAGATCGTCGACGTGCGCCTGCTGCACAAGGAGGGCGGCCGCTCGGGCGTATGGGACCGCGCAGAGCGTCAGGCCGCTGCTGTTGAGGCCGTGGCCGCTGACGGTGCCGTGCCTGAGAGCGCACCCGTCGCCGTCGCGCCCGCAGCTCCGACACCGGCCGTCCCCGCGATCGCGTTTATCGGCTACCAGAACTCGGGCAAGACCACGCTCGTCGAGAAGGTTATCGCCGAGCTCACCCGCCGCGGCCTGCGCGTGGGTTCGCTCAAGCATCATGGGCACCATGGCTTTGATATCGATGTGCCCGCCAAGGATACGTGGCGCCATCACCAGGCCGGATCCAAGCACGTGGGCCTCATCTGCGCCACGCGCTGGGCGGAGTACGCCGACACGCGCGAGGAGGACGAGATGCCCGCGCGCGAGCTGCTGTCGCGCTACAACGATGTCGACGTGGTGATCATCGAGGGCTACAAGACCGAGGGCTTCGACAACATTGTCGTCGCGCGCTCCGGTGTCGACCGTCTGCGCGGCAAGAGCTCGCTCGACCTGGTCGACGGTCACACGCTGGCCCTTGCCTGCAACGAGGCCCTGGCACGCCAGGCATTTGATGCCGGCTTCGCGACCCGAGCCATTAACATCAACGACGCTCGAGCTATCTGTGACCTGATTCAAGACTATCTGGCCTAAAACCTGCCAAATAGGGACAGGTTTATTTTGGTAGGTTTTATCTGGGCAAACGTCACTTCCACCACAAAGGGGCCAAGCACCTTTGTGGTGGTTTTGCTTTAGTAGATGTGTGGGACATGCCTTACAATCTTCCAAGTAGTTCATGACGGGCGAAAAACGGAGAGAAGGGGCTTGATGCGTCCTTAATGTTTCATGCGGATAGATTGATTTGACAGACGGTGGCGAATGCCCGCCGTCCGCATTCGTATGAAACAAGGAGTCTCCATGCTCGCCTCTCTTTTCTCAAAGCCTCAATCATCGCTGTCCGCGCAGGCTAGGCACCTGGTGGCAATGCGCTTCCTCATATATACCGGCTTTCAGACCAGCTACTTCATCGGTGTCATCGGAACGCTCACCTATGCAGACGATGCCTCGGTTGTGGCGACATCGCTGGCCGTCCTTTTTATGAACGTATTCGTGATCTTGGGATCCTTTGCGGGTGGCGCGGCGCTCGACGCCTGGGGCCCGTGTCGGCATTTCCGGGCGAGCATCGTCGGCACGCTGACAACCGGCGCGGCGATTATCGCCTTTGGCAGCGCGACCGGCATCGTCCTGCTCGGTGCGGCGCTCTTGGGCTTTGTGATGGGGTTTGCCCAGCCCATCGCCACATCCTATCCGGCTTACCTCACTGACGATCCTGTCGAGCTCAAAGACATCAACTCCGCCATCGCCATGCTCTCAAACGTGAGCATCATCGTTGGCCCCACACTGGGCGGCTTTGTCGCGGCGGCCGCGTCGTCGCGCGCGGTGTTCGTGCTCATGATGATCTTTACCGTACTGGCGCTCGTCGCCGGTTGGGGCTTTAGGCCGCAAGGAGGTCGCGTCGCCGGGTATGCGGATGCCGATTCGGCAGAGGAAGGGGAGCGTGCGGGACAAAGCTCCAACCCTAGCACGTCCGCCCGCGCAACCTTCGCGACCAGCATCAAGACAGTCTTCACCAACAGCGTCCTCGCGCTACTTTTCTGCATCATCTTCCTCTCGAACTTTGGCTATGGAGCTTTCGATCCGCTGGAGTCGTTCTTCTACCGCGATGTTCTGCATGTCGGTGTTGAGTGGATGGGCTGGCTCTCGTCGGCCAGCGGTGTGGGCGCGGTGCTGGGCGCCGTTATTGCGCTCCGTTTGCCGCCGCATCTGATCAACCTTAAAACGCTGCTCGCGGCGCTTATGTCCGTGGGCCTGGGAAGCCTGCTCTACGTGGGAACAACGTATGTGGGCGTGGCGCTCATTGGCCAGATTGCCCTGGGCGTGGCCTGGGGCGTCGTCAACCCGCTCCACAACACGATCGTGCAAACGACGGCCCCGCTCGAGCAGCTCGGTCGCGTGAACTCGGTCATGGGTTTTGGCAACATGTTCGCCGGCGTGGCCCCGCTGGCGATTGCCCCGTGGCTGGCGGCGACGTTTGGCGTGCAGCAGACGCTCGTTGGTGCGGGCATGGTCGTGACGGCGGTTCCCGCGGCGTTGCTGCTGTTTGAACGCCGACATTTTGATCGTGCCGCAAGGCAGTAAAAACCATCACAACATTCGATGAAAATCGCGATTTTGCCGAAAAACGTCGAATGTTGTGATGGTTTGCGCTCCGGCCAGGCCACCCTTCGGGTTCGGCCACCACAAAGGGGCCAGGCACCTTTGTGGTGGTTTTTGCTTTGACGGGCCGCGCCTGCGCCTTGGTATACCATGTACACCACTTTCGACCTCATCCAGCACCGTCGCACAACCCAGAAAGGCCCCCATGGACACCGCCTTCAGCCACATTAAAGCCGTACTCTGCGATATCGACGGCACGCTGCTCACGAGCCAGCACACGGTGTCCCCGCGCACCGTGGCGGCGATTCGCGCCCTGCGCGAGCGCGGCGTACTCTTTGGCCTGTGCACCGGGCGCGACGCCCGCGCGACCGAGGCCATGTACGAGCTCTGGGGCATCGAAGGCCTGGTAGACGTGATGGTGGGCTGCGGTGGCGCCGAGGTCATCGACCGCGCGCATGACATCAACGAGCTGAGTTATCCGCTGCCGGGCGAGACCATCGCGCGCATTTGCAAGCACATGGCGGACCTTCCAGCAACGCCCGTCTGCCCCCGAGACGGCGTGTTCTACGTGCCCGAGAGCAACGCGTGCGTCGAGCACCTGTCGCGCGTCGACGGCGTGCCCTACCAGGTGGTCGATTTTGCCGAGTTTTTGCGCGAGCCGCAGCCCAAGGTGATGTTTACCATGGCGCCCGAGGTAATGCCGCGGGTGATTGAGCGGGCGTCGACGTTTGCCGATAACACTGTTAAGGCGGCGGCTCTGCAAACCACGCAGCGGCTCTACGAGTTCATGGATCCGCGCGTGTCCAAGACGCGCGGCCTTGTGCGCGTGGCGGAGCTCAACGGCATGGAGCTCCAGAACAACTGCGTGTTTGGTGATGCCGATAACGACACCTGCATGGTGGCCGACGCCGGCGTGGGTGTGGCCATGGCAAATGGCAGCGACGCCACCCGCGCCGCAGCTGATTTTGTAACCGCGAGCAACGACAAAGACGGCATCGCGATCTTTATCGAGGAGCATCTGCTGTAGCGCCGGGGGAGAACCGCCACAATGGGGATAGGCACCTTTGTGGTGGCCTCAGGCGATTTGGGCGAGTTGATGCCTGCAATCTGCGCGCAAATACCAATATGGTTGTCTGAACATTACGCTTCTGACTACCGATGAGTTAAAGATATTCTCATCAGTTTGGTAGGGTATTTCTCCCGGTAAATGACCTACAGCTCATGGTCATTTTTCGACTGTTTACAGGATGTTTACTCTTGAGCAAAATGTTGTGCAAATAAATCTAATGCCATTAAAAAATGATGGGCAACTAAATTACCAGTAGAAACAAAAAATAGATAGCGAATAAACGAAGGTAAATCTGAGCAATTGTCAAGAGAATTGACAATTCGCTACAAAACTATCGGTTTATTTGCCCAGATGTTCAAACAATCGTTAGAATAGTCATTACTAAGCGTGCGCAATTACAGATTGCGCAGATACGTTTGATAGTGAAAGAGCAAGATCGCGGTCTCTTGGGGAGGAGACATCGATGAAAGCAAATTCAGACAAATCTAAGCAGAGTAATAAAGCGACGCGCCGTGTGCTGGCAGGCGTTTTGTGCGGAGCCTCCGTGTTGAGCCTGGTACTGTCGCTCGTCATGCCTCCAATCTCGCAGGCCATTGCCAACGATGCCCAGACGGTTTCTGCCGAGGAAACTGTGATGGGGGGGGGTTCCTCAAGTGAGTCTACTGGTGTAGACAGCACCACTAACGGGGGTGCCGAAAAGCAGATTAGCGATGATGCCGAGAATGGCGCGAGCGAAGACGCCGCTGCCGCGGGACTGCCGTCCGACGACGCGGAGGCCAAGGGCGCCGCGCAGCCTTCCGATACACAGCCTTCTGATGATGAAACTAACGATGAAAACGCTATCGCTCCCGCTACCGTCAGTGCCGATGGCTATAACGAGGTGAAAGGTAATATTGCTGAGACGTTCACCAATGGCGGCAAGTTCCGACTGACGGATTTTGCCTATTCGGATAAGCAGATCACCATCACCAAAGACACTGCTATCGATCTTGCGGGACACATGCTCTACCGTGGTTCCGGCAACAAAGACTCCTTCTTTGTGGTCGAAAATGGAGCCACACTCACTATCGAGGATTTAGGTAAAACAAAAGACGAACAGACCCTGGTCGAAACGACGGCGGGTCATCTTGCGTCTATGGAATGGGAAACAGGAAACGGCTCAAATAGTGGCACTCCTAAGAGTCTTACTTACTTTGAGACCAAGAGCACGCCCAATCAAGATGGACTCGGCACAACCGAGACTACGATCAGGCATGTCGTTACGGGCTTTGGCGCTATTGATGCGGCATCGGACAGCGGTTCCGTAAAGCATGTGGTCACCGTTAAAGAGGGCGGCACGCTCGATCTCAAGGGCGGCATGATTACCACGGCCGCCAATCTGAGCGATGACGGCCATGTGATTTTTTCTGAGGGTAAAGTCAAAATCGAAGGCGGTTACGTCACCAATGGCAACGGCGGTGGCTGGGGCGGTGGCCTGTGCATAACGGGCGAGAAGGCGGGCGCGAATGCCAGTCTCGAAATGACAGGCGGCGTGGTCGCGGGAAACAAGTCGGGTTCTGGCGGCGGCATCTATGCTGACAAGGGAGCCACCCTGAAGCTTACGGGCGGAATTATCTCTGGCAACGCTACGTATGAAAACACTTGCAACAGCGGCGGCAGTCCCGAAAATGGTTATGGCGGCGGCGTCTTTACCAAAAATGCTTGCGTTAGTATCAGCGATTCGGCAAGCATTACTAACAATCGTGTCGATTCCAATATCTCTGAATCGTTTAACAATGGCCTGCTCGGTGGCGGTGGCATTGCATGTGTAAATGGTGGCAAGCTCAGTATAACGGGTGGCTCAGTTACTGCTAACTACTCCCATGAGGCTGCCGGCGGCGTTTACGCTGGTTTTTACAACCAGACCATCGAGTTTGAAATGACTGGCGGCACGATTGCCGGCAACGTGGCGGAGAACGCTGAGGGCGGCGGTTTGCGTATCGCTGGCGGTGACAACACTGGTACGATGGCAACAATTAGCGCTGGTGAGAACAGCAAGATTTACATTACGAACAACAAGACTATGACGGGTAAGGATCGCGGCGGCGACTGGGGCGGCGGTGGCGTCTTTATCCAGAAGGGCGGCAAGCTCAATATCGTAAAGACGTTGATTGCCGAAAATGAGGCTGGCGGCTGGGGCGGCGGCGTTGGCGCTTGCCCTACGGGCGAAACAATCGTTTCGCATTCCAACGGTGCCGCTATTTATAACAATAAAGATAATAATGGTGAACACTACTCTGCCGGCGGATATGGGAAGAACGAGGATAGTAACTCCGAGTACATTACCGAGCCCTTCAAAAAATCCGGCCATAAGGATTTCTTCCTGGTGCGTAAAAAAGATGGTGCGAACTCGACAATTGCAGTTGTGCTCGGCAAGATGCTCGGCGGCGACTCGGCTGGTTGGCAGGGCACTTGCGACGGCGAGAAGATCACCATTGAGCCAAATGGCGGCGCCGAGGCCAAGTACATGTTCGGTCTTGAGGCCCATCCGACTGCCGATGCCATGGGAAAGGCGCAGACAGCGGCTACGACCATTATCAGTGGCAACTATTCCTACACCCACGGTGGCGGCATCATGACCAACGGCGATCTTGTCGTTGGCGAGGTCAAGGATCTGAGTGTTTATCCGAGCATGAAGCTCAATGCCACCAAGGTGCTTAAAGATGAAAAGGGAATCTCGCAAGGCCTTAGCACGCACAATTACAGATTTAAGTTGCTGCGCCAGGATGGTGACATCGAGCCTTCTTGGAAAGATGACGACACATTTGATATGGGCGATTGCAGTGTTGCGGGCGAGGCACCTGTTGATCAAACAAACGGCAATATCACCTTCGACTCTGGCAAGGACTATTCTTCGGGACAATACGTTTTCTATCTTGTTGAGGAACCCATCAGCGGCGAAAACGAATTGGATACCAAATTCGACGAGACCATTTACAAGATCGTGGTAAAAGTTGAGGACAATCCATCCGACACTAAATATCTCATGTCGATTCCTATTAATTATTACAAGGTAAAAGAAATAACCGTTTCTAAAAAGACAGAGAAGGATCCCGACTTCAAACCACTTGGTTCCGGAAGCTATTCCGTTGACATCCCACAAGATAGCTCACAAGATAGCACGAAGACTACGGTTACTATCGGTAACAGTAAGAAACCGACCTTTACCAACAAAATCGTGCCCCCCGCCTCCTGGACTCCTAAGGCGACTAAGGTCGTTGAGGGTGGCGAGATGAAGGAGTTTACACTTCAGTTTGCGAAAGACAGCAAATTTAAAAACATCATCGGTACTGCCGCGACCTCTGGTAAAGAAACGAAGCAGACGCTTTCGTTCAAAGACACCACTGATAAAGAGGTTGAGCTCAAGTATTCGCTCGCTGATATCAGGGGTAATCCCGACGACTCGGGCGACTCCACGGGTGGCCCTTCCAAGACCTATACGTACTATGTGCGCGAGAAAACCGACGGTTCGCGGTTCTCGCGCTACACGTACGACCACTCGGTCTATAAGTTCACGGTTGTGGCAAGGTATGACACCGAAAAAGGAGAGATCAACTGTGCGGTGACCTACAGGAAGGGATCCGTTGACAAAGAAGGTACGTGGGTAAGCGCCGAGACCGAGGGCCACGAGTTTCCCGACACTACCCCCACCTTCACCAACACCTACTCCACCTCTTTGCCCCTTTCTGGTATGTCGGGCGTCACTCTGACGTACCTTGCCGGCGCGGCGGTGCTTTGCGCTGCTGCGGCCTGGATGCACATTCGTCGCAAGGCGAATGCGAAGGGGGGCGAGCGTCGTGAATAAGAGAGTTTGCTCCTTCCCGATCTTGTTTGCGCTGCTTGCCCTCCTGATCGGCACCTGCGCGGTTGTGTTCCCCGCATCCGCGCAGGCCGCGCCGACCTCGACCGGTTCCATCACGGTGAGCGGCACCGTGGCGCGCAGCTACGACGCCTGCCAGATCTTTAGCGCCAACGTCGTCGACGGCGACAGCGACGCCAAGATCGCCACCGACCTCGCCTGGGCAAGCGACGCCGTGCGCGACGCCGCACTGCCCGTGCTGCGCAGCGCCGGCATGCCCAATTCCCAGACCACCGCGCAGGAAGCTGCCGAGTGGCTCAACACCGATTCCCACCTTACGAGCGCGCTGAGCGCACAGCTCGCTCGTTCCCTCCAAAGCTCTGGCGCCGTGTCCGTGGCCCTTAATGCGGGCACGGCGGCCGAGCTGCCCTGCGGTTACTGGCTCATCGTTGCCGACGACGACGCCATCGCCCAGGGCGAGGCCGGCACAGCGCCGATCTTGGCCCTGGTGGGCGGCGCCGTCACCGTCAAACCCAAGGCCGCGACGCCCAAGGTGTCCAAGCACGTGCTGGAGGACAGCACCGCCGCCTGGCAGAAGGCCGCCGACGCCACGGTCGCCGACGACCTGTACTGGCGCCTCTCTGCCACGGTCCCGGCGGGGCTCACGGCCTACGACACCTATGCGGTGCAGTTCGTCGACACCATGAGCGCGGGGCTCGACCCCTCCAAGGTGGCCGCGAGCATGCGCGTGTACGTGGCGGCGGGCGCGGACGGTGGCTTCGACGCCGTCTCGGCCGGCAAGGACGGCCGCGCCGGCACCGAGCCCGCGAAGGGCTGGACCGACATCACGGCCCAGTGCGCCACCAAGGTAGCGGCCGACGGTAAGACCTTCACCGTGCGCACCGGCGACCTGATCGCCGCACTCGGCGGGACCGACACCTTCACCGCAGGCGCCCGCGTGGTCGCTGTGTACAACGCGCCGCTCAACAGCGCATGCAACCACGGCATCGCGAAGGGCAACCCCAACGAGGTCTACCTGCGCTACCCGCGCTCTCCTCTCGCCGACCAGTCCGGCGACGCCGGCTTCACCCGCACGCCGAGCGACGACGCGTGCGCCTACACCTGGGATCTCGCGCTCACTAAGCGCGGCAGCGACGGCGACAAGCCGCTGACCGGGGCGGTCCTGAGCATCGCCGATGACCGCGGTCGCACGCTGGCGGCCGACGGCACGTGGGATGCGGAGGGCAAGGCCACCGTCACCACGGGCGAGGACGGCCGCGTTACCGTCTCGGGCGTGGACTCGGGCAAGCTGGAGGTCCGCGAGCTCAAGGCGCCCAAGGGCTACACCGCCTTTGAGGGCGCGCGCTCCGTGACGGTCAAGGCCGAGGGCCTGGATGTCGACCAGGTGGCCGCCGCCAAGCCCAAGCTCACCATCACGGCCGAGTCGCCCCTGCGCGCCGACAGTGCGGACGGGTCGACGGGCAGCCTGGAGGCGTCGCTCATCAACACGCCCACCGGCACACCCCCTAGCATTACCACCGGAGGCTTTATGCCCTCGACTGGCGATATGGCAATGTACGCCGCGGCCGCCGCAGCGGTCGCCGGAGCCGCGCTCATCGTGGTCGCGCTCCTGGTCAAGCGGGGAGGTGGCAGCCATAAAGAGTAGCTGGCAGCCCCACAGAGAGCGGGGCGAGACGTAGCGAAGTAGATGCTAAGACACAGACAGACAGATTTAGATCAAATGGAATTCGAGCAGAAAGCAGAGGAAAAGAAGATGAGCATGAGCAAGAACATCGCACGCCTGGCAGTAACCGCCGGCCTCACAGCAGCGCTGAGCTTCGGCGGAGTCATGGCCCCGGTGACCATGGCGTTTGCTGATGGTGCGACTGCTACGACCAATAGCATCACAATCAACAAGTATAATAATCACAACGGTAATGAAAACGGTAATGTGACGTACAAGGCCTACCGGATTTTCAAGGCCGATGTTGTAGATGGAAAAGACGGATCGGGCAAGGTCGTTTCGAACATTGATTGGGCGAGCCCTGCGGCAAGGACTGCGGTCTTGGGCTATCTTTCAGGTGTAACTGACTCTGGTATTACCGTTGATTCTTCAGCACAAGATGCTGCTGAGTGTCTGATTTAGCATTCAGATGGCACTGGCAACGCAACCCCCATTGAAAACAACAATCTGCTCAACGGGTTGGCAAAGGAAGTCGAAAGGAACGTAACACAGACGGGTAGTTCCTTTACCGCTGGCGAAGTTTTTACACCCCAGGACGAGAACCACAATGCCCTGCAAGGCTACTACCTCTTTGTGACTGATGAAAGTACCTTGGGTACCAAAGAGAAGCCAGTGAAGAATACTGGTACTTCGCCGATCTTCGCTGTTGTCGGCGACGCTCTCGTGACCGTTAACGAGAAGACCAGCATTCCCACGGTCGAGAAGAAGATCAAAAACGATAACGGCAGCGATTGGGCTGACAAGGCCGACTCTCAGATGGGCCAGCAAGTTAAGTATAAGCTGACTGGTACTGTTGCCAGCAATATCGCTACGTTCGGTACTTACCATTATGAGTTTAGCGATAAGCTTTCTGGCGGTCTGACGGCAGATGCTAACAGCGTCGTTGTTAAAATGGGTGACAAGGTCCTTCAGTGCAATGTGACTCCTGGCGCCGATACCGGTTACGATGTCTCGATTGACGCAAATAATACGCTGGCTGTTAAGTTTACCGACCTCAAGGCTGCTGCGAAACAGGCTGGCGCGACGCTCAACGGTAGCTCCAATGTCGTTGTCACTTACACCGCTATGCTTGATCCCGTGAAGGCTGCGAACGTTACTGTCGGCGGCACGGGTAACGACAACGCTGTAAAACTCATTTATTCCAACAATCCCATGGGCGAAGGAACGGGTGAGTCTGTGCCCGATACCGTCCGCGACTACACCTACGCGCTCAAGCTCGTCAAGGAGGACGCTGCCAACGATGCCACCAAGCTTAACGGCGTGAAGTTCACCATCCAGGCGACGAATCCTGACGATAACGCAGAGGGTGCTCCTGCCGGCACCAAGTATGTTCAGGAGAACGGTACCCTCTCTGAAAAAAAGCATGAGTTCGAAACTAAGGATGGCGGCGTAATCGAGGTCAAGGGCCTCGATGCTGGTACCTACACGGTCAAGGAGACCCACACCCTCGACGGCTACAACACTCTGCCCGACTTCACCTTTACAATCTCGACTGTAAATGAGAACGGCATCGATGGCCTCGACCAGGTTGAGGGGCAAAACGATGTGACCGTTTTTGTCAGCAAGCCGAACATGGACCTTGTTGAAAAGCCTGACGTTAATAACGGTACCGTCACCCTCACCGTCAAGAACAAGAAGGGCTCTAACCTTCCCCTCACCGGTCTCAACGGCGTGACCTTCACTTGGATCGCTGGTGGCGCGGTGCTGTGCATCGGCGTGGCGCACCTCATCCGCAGCCGTAAGCAGGCTGAGGAGTCCGAGCAGGAGTAACGCTCGCTCACCCATCTCTTTGGCAGGTGGGATGTGATGGCCATGAGACTTGCGGACACTTTTCTCGTCCATCGACGTTCTTGCTTTGCCATTCTCTTTTCGGGGCAGACTCCGCGCTGGAGTTTGCCCCGTTCTTTTTGGACAACGCAGCCAGGATTCATTGCCCGATGGATCAAGCGTATGAATATCGAACAGATGTTTGCAAATATTGCGTTTACCAGCTGTAAGTGCGAGTGCTCGCAGTAAAATACCCTTGCGACGCATCCCGTGCGCGGGCGGCCGACGACTCGATCGGAGGTCCCCAAATGCTGAAATTCCTTAACGCGCTCGCCGCCCTCGCGGCGGTTGGCACGTTCGTCATCACGTTTCTTGACTCGTATGAGGTTCGGTTTAAGGTCCGTAGGCGCACGCGCGGTGCGGACGGTAGAAGGCATTTGCGCCGCAACAAGCGCAAATAAGAATGCCCGGGGTTAGAGGCCCGGGCATTTAACAAAACCAGAAAACTAGGCCGCCCGCGCTTTCGAACACTTACGCGGGATGCGTCGTTTCCTGTAGCTATTGTATCCTGAATCGCCCCGCCGATCCGGGACATTTTGAAAACGCAAACACGTCGGGCAAACCCGGACAATGCGGCCAGGCTCCGCTGGATGAGGAATCGTGTTTGTAACTATCGAACAAATGTTTGTCAAAATCGCGTTTACCAGGCGTGGTGCGTGCAATCACAGTAAAATGGCTTTGCGACGCATTCCGTGCGCGGGCGGCCGACGACTCGATCGGAGGTCACCATATGCTGAAATTCCTTAACGCGCTCGCCGCCCTCGCGACGGTGGGCACGTTCGTCATCGCGTTTCTTGACTCGTATGAGGTTCGGTTTAAGGTCCGTAGGCGCACGCGCGGTGCGGACGGTGGACGGCATTTGCGCCGAAAGCGCAAATAAGAATGCCCGGGGGTCGGATCCCGGGCATTTAACAAAAGCTGAAAACTAGGCCGCCCGCGCTCTTGTACACTTACGCGGGGTGCGTCGTTTTCTATTGACATTGTATCCCGAATCGCCCCGCCGATTCGGAAATTTTTGAAAACGCAAATGCTGGCTTATCCTCGACTGGACGGTGCAGCCTAGCGGCGTTGTCCGGCGCGGAAGCTCGCTAATCGGCTATTATTTGTTTAGACAACTTGAGTTGTAGAGGAGTGACCGGCGATGGTGCAGGGCGCCAAACATATGAAGAGCAATAACGCCGCGGCCAACGGCGGCTCAAGCCCTCAACCCAAACCTCAACCAAAGCCCAAGCGCCGCCGCAAGCGGCTGCCGCGCTGGGCCGACCGGCTCATCACCATCGTCATCATCCTTATTGGCGTGGGCCTTATGACCTGGCCGTGGATCTTGGACCGGCTCGAGGCCTCGGGCGTGTTCAACCAGATCGGCACGGTGTCCAGCACCGTGGACGCGCTGTCTGCCGAGGAGCGCGAGCGCATCCTGCTCCAGGCGCGCTCTTTTAACGAGCAGCTGGCGGGCGAGGCCACCGAACTTCCCGCCGACCAGATCGAACCCTACGCCCAGCAGCTCATCTTTGACCGCGACCCCATGATGAGCTGGGTCGAGATCCCCTCCATTGACGTGAGCATGCCCATCTACCACGGCACGAGCGAAGAAGTCCTTATGGCGGGCGTCGGCCACCTGGAGGGCACGAGCCTGCCGGTGGGCGGCACCTCGACGCATTGCGTGCTCACCGCGCACTCGGGCATGCGCAACCTGAGTATGTTCGACGACGTCCATTCGCTGGAGCCCGGCGACCTAGTGCTGCTGCACACCATGAATAAGACGCTCGCCTACAAGATGGTGGACTCCGAGGTGGTGCTGCCCGAGGAGATGGAGTCGCTGACCATCGAGCCCGGCGCCGACAAGGTGACACTCGTCACCTGCACGCCCTACGGTGTGAACGACCATCGCCTGCTGGTGCATTGCGTACGCACCAAGTACAACAAGAAGGACGTCGATAAGCAAAAGTCGCTGGCCGGCCGCCACTGGGGCAAGCGCGAGTTTGCCGTGCTCATCGTGGTCGTAGCCATTGTGCTGTTGCTGCTGGACATCGTGATCCACGCGGCCCGCAAGCGCCGCAAGGCCAAGGCCTCGGCATAAGACATTCTCCAGAACCACCACAACGGGGACAGGCACCTTTGTGGTGGTCGGGACTTCCGAACCATCACAACATTCGATGAAAATCGCGATTTTGGCGAAAAGTGTCGAATGTTGTGATGCTTTTCGCTGTGGGCGGGATGGTTTTCGTTGTGGGCGGGACGGTTTTCGCTATGGACGGTGCGGTTTCGCTGCAGAACCGCCAGCCCGCCGCTTACCAACCGCCGCCCTCGTTACGTTTTCGCTGCATTTGGGTAAAGCGCCTGCTCCAAGCCGGCGTTGCCTTGTATACTAGAGCGGTTTAACTGTTATGCGGAAGGGAGCGCCTATGGCACTCAGCGAGAAAGACGTGCACGGCATCGCCGAGTACGCAAAGATCGCACTGACCGATGACGAGCTCACCCAGATGACGTCCTACCTGAACGACGCCGTCCAGATGCTCGAGCCCGTCTTGCAATATGACTTGCCCGACGTGGAGCCCACGTTCCATCCCATCGGAAGCCTGTCCAACGTGATGGGCGATGACCTGCGCGAGCCCGAGCGCGACCTGCCGCTCGACGTTGCGCTCGAAAACGCCGGCAGCGCGCGCGACCGCTACTTCCGCGTGCCGTCCATTTTGGGAGAGGGGGAGAGCGAGTAATGGCGCAGAGCTTCGATTCCCTTACCGCCGCCCAGATCGCCGCGGGCGTTGCCGCCGGCGACTTTACCGCTACCGAGGTGGCCCAGGCCTCCCTTGCCGCCATCGAGGCGCGCGAGGGCGGGGTCCAGGCATTCCTGCAGGTGGCGCCCGAGCTTGCGCTCGAGGCCGCCGAGCGCGTGGATGCCGACCGTGCCGCAGGTAAGCCGCTGCCCCCGCTCGCGGGCGTGCCGCTGGCCATCAAGGACAACATGAACCTCGTGGGCACGCGCACCACCTGCGCTTCCCGCATGCTCGAGAACTACCAGAGCGTCTACACCGCCACCTGCGTCCAGCGCATGCTCGATGCCGGCTGCCTGCCCATGGGTAAGGCCAACATGGACGAGTTTGCCTTTGGCAGCTCCACCGAGAGCTCGGCGTTCCACCGCACCAACAACCCCTGGGATACCGAGCGCGTGCCCGGCGGCTCCTCGGGCGGCTCCGCTGCCGCCGTCGCCGCGGGCGAGGTCGCGCTCTCGCTGGGTTCGGACACCGGCGGCTCCATTCGCCAGCCGGCGTCGCTGTGCGGCGTGGTGGGCTTTAAGCCCACGTATGGCGCCGTGAGCCGTTACGGCGTTGTTGCCTTTGGCTCGTCGCTCGACCAGGTGGGTCCCTTTGGCCGCACGGTCGAGGATGTCGCGCTGGCCATGAACGCGCTTACCGGCGCGGGCCACGATCCGTACGACTGCACCAGCCAGGATTGCGCCGTCGACTTTACCGAGCATCTCAACGACAGCATCGAGGGCAAGCGCGTGGGCATCATCCCCGCGTTTATGGAGGCCGAGGGCCTGACGCCCGAGGTCAAGGCCGCTGTTCAGCGCGCCGCCCAGGAGCTGCAGAACCAGGGTGCCGAGCTGGTCGAGGTCGACCTGCCGCACTTGGACGCCGCCATCGCCGCCTACTACGTCATCGGCCCGGCCGAGGCGTTCTCCAACCTGGCACGTTTCGACGGCATTCGCTACGGCTATCAGGAGGAGGGCTGCGCCAACCTGTCCGACCAGAGCTCGCTTTCGCGCGCCCACGGCTTTGGCGCCGAGGCCAAGCGCCGTCAGATGCTCGGCGCCTACCTGTTGAGCTCGGGCGTGTACGACAAGTACTACTACGCTGCGCAAAAGGCCCGCACGCTCATCACGCAGGACTACGACGCCGCGTATGCCAAGGTGGACACCATCCTCATGCCCGCCTCGCCGCGCACGGCCTTTAAGTTTGGCGAGATCAGCGACCCCACGCAGATGTACCTCTCCGACCTGTACACCATTTCGCTCAACATTTGCGGCAACGGTGGTATTTCGGTGCCGCTGGGCCTGGGCGAGGATACTCAGTTGCCCGTTTCTGCCCAGCTGGTGGGTCCGGCCTTTAAGGACCGTCAGCTGCTCACGTTTGCCCGCGCCCTGGAGCGCGGCTTTGCCGATGCCGCTACGGGTGCGTTCGCGCTTTCCGTCGCGCCCGATTTTGCCGGGAAGGGAGGCGAGCTGTAATGAAGGAGCTTTCCGAGGTCCTGCAGGATTGGGAGGCCGTGATCGGCCTGGAGATCCATACCGAGCTCACCGCACTCGATACCAAGATGTTCTGCAACTGCAAGCTCAGCCACGATGACGAGCCCAACGCCAACGTGTGCCCGGTGTGCCTGGGCCTGCCCGGTGCCCTGCCGGTGCCCAACAAGCGCGCCATCGAGAGCATCGTCAAGGCCGGTCTCGCCACCAACTGCGAGATCCAGCGCCACTCGATGTTCTACCGCAAGCACTACTTTTATCCCGACATGGCCAAGAACTTCCAGACCACGCAGGGTCCGGTCGCCTTTGCCATGTACGGTCACCTGGATCTGGATGTGACCGGTCGCGGTGCCGCCGAGCGCCCCGACTGCGCGTTTGGCGAGGCCGAGGCCCAGAGCCTGGCGAGCGCCTCGGCCAACGCCGAGGGTCTGTCCACGTCCATGACGTCGACCATGCGCGAGGGCAATCAGCGCGCCGGCCATCTGGCCAGCTACGATGCGTCCAGCCTGCAGATGCCCGAGCGCCGCGAGGACGGTTCCTACACGGTGCCCATCCGCATCCTGCGCATCCACATGGAGGAGGACGCCGCCAAGATGGTCCACGTGGGCGGCGCCGAGGGCCGCATTACCGCCGCGGCCGAGTCACTCGTCGACTACAACCGTTGCGGCACGCCTTTGATTGAGCTCGTGACCGAGCCCGACCTGCGCACGCCCGAGGAAGCTCGCCTGTTTATGGAGAAGCTCCGTCGCATCTTTGTGACGCTGGGCATTTCGGACTGCTCCATGGAGAAGGGTTCCATGCGCTGCGACGGCAACGTGTCGCTGCGCCGCCGCGGCGAGACCAAGCTGGGCACCAAGACCGAGCTCAAGAACCTCAACTCGTTTAAGAGCCTGCACGATGGCCTTGCCTACGAGATCTGCCGCCAGGCCGAGGTGCTCGAGGAGGGCGGCATCATCTATCAGGAGACCCGCCACTGGGAGCCCAGCCGCAAGCGCACCGTGGTCATGCGCGTCAAGGAGACGGCCGACGACTATCGCCTGTTCCCCGATCCCGACCTGGCGCCGTTCGATCTGGACGACGAGTTCATCGACCGCTGCCGTGGCGAGATCCCCGAGCTGCCCGATGCCAAGCGCGTCCGTTTTGAGGCCGACTTTGGCATTAAGGCGGCCGATGCCGAGCAGATTGCCGGCGACCCGGAGTTTGCCGATTTCTTTGAGGCCGCTGCTGCCGGTATGGCCGGCAAGGAGGCCCAGACGGTCGCAAACCTGCTGGTCAACGAGATGATCGCCTACCTTAAGGGCGCGGGCGTCTCGCTGGCCGAGTCCGGCATCGCTCCGGCCCAGGTGGCGGTGCTGGCCAAGCTGCTGGCGACCGATGCCATCAGCTCCAACCAGGCGCACGAGGTCTTTGAGGCCATGGCCCAGACCGGCGACGATCCCAACAAAATCGTTGACGAGCGCGGTATGCGTCAGGTGAGTGACGCCGGTGCGCTGCAGCCGATTGTGGACGAGGTACTGGCAAACTGTTCCGAGCAGGCGCAGCAGTATCGTGATGGCAACCAGAAGGTCATCGGCTTTTTGGTGGGCCAGTGCATGAAGGCGAGCCGCGGCAAGGGCAACCCGAAGCTCTTCAACGAGTTGCTGAGAACGTCGCTCTCGTAAACGGGAACCCGGGAGCCTCGGCAGGGCGGGTGCTTCCTCAAAATTTCAAACAGTCCTGCGCAAGACGAAGGCCACATTAAGTGGCCTTCTTTGCGTGCGGAACTCATTTTGAGCAAGCACCCGCCCTGCCGGGGCTCCCGGGTTCTGCAACGACTCGGCCGTTCGGGTCAGGTGGGCTGGATTGAATTTGGTGAATGAGGGCGCCGTTGGCGCCTTCATTCTTTATATATGTTGGGAGCGCCAAGCGGTGGGGGTGGTGCCGGTGTGTTGCTTGAAGGCTTGGGCGAAGGCGGCCTGCTGAGGGTAGCCTAGACGCTCTGCGACCTGCGCTATCGTGAGCGAGCTATCGGCCAAAAGGTCCTGTGCTCGCTCCATACGGCGTCTGCGAATGTAGGCGCCCAGGGACTCGCCAGTTTGGGCCTTAAAGGTGGCGCATAGTTTGGAGCGGCTTGTGTAGAGCCTCTCGGCCACCTCGTTGATACCCACGCGTCTGCCTTTGTCGAGCGTGCGCTCAATCATTGCCGTTGCTTCTTCGGCAATGGTTATGCTGACACGTGTGTCTGCCGCCTGCCGCGCCTGCTTGTGCGCCGCGCGCGAACAGGCGAGCTCCGCGACCATGGTCTCCACGATGCCCTGCATATAGACATGTCCGCCTGCGGTGCGGGCGCGGTTCTCGTTAATCCTGCGCAACGTGTGGCAGATGGCAGACGTCGCCTCCTCGTGCCATGGCTCGGCAAACGCCTCAAAGACCCCTGCGAACTCGGTGGGATAGCGGTGCTCCAGTTCGTCAAAATATCCAGGCAAAAAGAGCACCGAGCGCGAGTGATAGAGCCGCCCTGCAAACAGTGGGCTTAACTCCTCGCCACAGTTATCTTGGATAAAGCTGCACACGGCATTGTTTGGCCACGGTCCATGCAGGGGTTTAAGGTTCGCAGGCGTTATGCCGGCTTCGGGCATGCACATGAGCGTGGGCGCGCTGACCTCGCTCACGCACGCGTACGGTTCGGGTGTGTATTCGGCCAGGTACATATCGTGCATCGGGGTAATGAAATGCTCCATAACGATGCAGGCGGGGGAGAGAGGCATGATCCATGCGCGTCCGTGCGCCCGATCGTTTGCCACCTCGCCGGTAAAGACGGCGCCCTTGCCGGTAAGCTCCAGGCCAAACTGCTCAAACTGCGGTGCGTAGAGCTCGGTTATGTCGGTCGCTGCCCGCCGTATTTGCAAAAGCGTCCCTTTCCTTTGCAGAAACGTCCACGCCTGGCTCGATTGTGAGCCATGGCTAACACATCAATGATAAGTTCATTACGGTTAACTCTCAAGCCGTTGGAAAGGAATCTCATGGCAAAGGGGTCAAAAAGGGAAGGCGGCGGTATCGGCGAGCTGCTTGCATATGCCGGCGACCGCAAATTCCTAACGTATTTGGGCATGGCTCTCTCGGCGCTCTCGCAGCTGCTGAGCTTTGGCCCGTACGTGTGCATTTGGCTTGTCGCGCGCGATCTGATCGCCGTGGCACCTAACTGGAGCGAAGCCTGCGACATCGCGACGTATGGCTGGTGGGCCGTGGGGTTTGCGCTGGCAAGCATCGTGGTCTATTTCGTGGGGCTCATGTGCACGCACCTGTCTGCGTTTCGCTGCGCGTCCAATATCCGCAAGACTACGAGCGAGCACCTGCTTAAGCTGCCGCTTGGCTACTTTGACACGCACGCCACCGGTGAGCTGCGTCGTGTTGTAGACGGATGCGCCGCCTCCACCGAGACTTTGCTCGCACACATGCTACCCGATATCGCCGGCGCCACCGCCATGGTCGCAGGTCTGCTCGTGCTGCTTTTCGCCCTCGATTGGCGCTTGGGCGCGGCATGCCTCATCTCGGTGGCCATTTCGCTTGGCGCCATGGCCACCATGATGAGCGGCAAGGGCGCCGAGTTCATGAAGACCTACATGGGCGCGCTGGTCAAGATGAACAAGACCGGTACCGAATACGTACGCGGCATTCCCGTGGTCAAGGTGTTTCAGCAGACGGTCTATTCCTTTAAGGCGTTCCACGACGCGATCGCCGAATACGCCGACATGGCACAAAGCTATGCGGGCACGTTCTGTCGAGGTCCGCAGGTGCTCAACCTTACCGCGCTCAATGGTCTTGTGGCATTCCTGTTGCCCGTGGCGTTGCTGTTGGCGCCGGGTGAGACGGACTTCGCGCATTTTATGGCCAACTTCACGTTTTACGCGATATTATCGGCCGTGGTGCCGACGGCCATGACCAAGCTCATGTTTGTGGGCGAGGCCTCTCAGATGAGTGCCGATTCGCTGGCTCGTATTCGAAGCGTCATGGATTCCAAGCAGCTTTCCGTGCCCGCCCAACCCAAGCACCCTGCCGGCGACGACGTGCGATTTGAGGATGTGAGCTTTACGTACGAGGGAGCCGAAGCGCCTGCCGTCAGCCATGTGAGTTTCAGCGTTCCCGCTGGTAGCACCCTCGCCCTGGTGGGTCCTTCGGGTGGCGGTAAGTCAACCTGCGCAAGCCTGATCCCGCGTTTTTGGGATGTTTCTTCGGGTCGAGTGCTCGTAGGCGGTGTGGACGTTCGCGACATGGACCCGCACGAGCTTATGGACCAGGTTGCCTTCGTGTTCCAGACCAACCAGCTGTTCCGGCAAACACTTGCCGATAACGTGCGTGCCTCCAAGCCTACGGCCACCGACGATGAAGTGCGTGCGGCCCTCTCCGCAGCTCAGTGCGACGACATTGTGGCCAAGCTCCCGCAGGGTATTAACACCATGCTCGGTGCTGGAGGGGCATATCTTTCGGGCGGCGAGGTGCAGCGCGTGGCACTCGCCCGCGCGATCCTTAAAGACGCGCCTATCGTGGTGCTCGATGAGGCCACGGCGTTTGCCGATCCCGAGAACGAGGCGCTCATTCAGCGCGCCTTTAGCAAGCTGGCGGCGGGTCGCACGGTCATTATGATTGCGCACCGACTCTCGACTGTAGTTGGCGCAGACCAAATCGTGGTGCTCAACCAGGGCAGCGTGCAGGAGTCGGGCACCCATGCCGAGTTGCTGTCCCAAGAGGGTCTGTATGCCAAGATGTGGGCCGAATACGAGCAGGCCGCGAGCTGGAAGATTACTGCTGCGACCGCGGATGCCGCCGTCACGAAGGGAGGCGAGGCCTAAATGTTCGCCTCATTCCAAAAGAAGTATTTCCTATCCGATAAAGGCGTCGCCGGCGTAAAACGCGGCATTTTCTGGACCACGGTCACTAATCTCATTACCATGGCCGGCATGGGCTTTTTATTCCTGGTTATGGCCGGCTTTGTCGAGCATCTCGCCAGCGGGGCTGACCTGCCGGATGCCCTGCCGATCGTGGGCGGCCTCCTGGTCTTTTTCGTGTTGCTCTTTGCCTCTAACTGGCAGCAGTATTACTACACCTACTGCATCTTTTACGAGGAGTGCGGCAAGCAGCGTATGGAGATCGCCGAGCGCTTGCGCAAACTGCCGCTGTCGTTTTTTGGTCGTCGTGATCTGGCCGATTTAACCGAGACCATCATGGGTGACGTCCAGGCCATGGAGCACGCCTACAGCCACGTGCTGGGAGAGCTTTGGGGTGCCATCATCGCAAGCGCCATTGTATTCGTGGCGTCGCTGTTCTTTTGCTGGCAGCTGGCGATCGCGGCGTTTTGGAGCGTTCCCGTGGCCTTTGCCGTGCTGTATCTAACACGCGGCCCCATGACTCCGGTGTTCGATCGCGTGCGCGCCGAGAAAGTCAAGGTTACCGAGGCAATTCAAGAGACGCTCGACTGCGTTCGCGAGATCCGCGCCACCAACCAGGAGGCCCATTATCTTGAGGGACTCAACGCCGTGA
Source organism: Collinsella aerofaciens (assembly GCA_048194085.1). Taxonomy (GTDB): domain Bacteria; phylum Actinomycetota; class Coriobacteriia; order Coriobacteriales; family Coriobacteriaceae; genus Collinsella; species Collinsella aerofaciens_CO. The sequence continues at coordinate 7,481 of DBFABM010000052.1, read as the reverse complement.
TCGATGCCGAGGAGCGCGAGACCACCAAGGGCGAGCTCGCTAACGGGCTTTTGGTCAACTCCGCCTTTGTCATCCTGCGTCTGGGCATTGCCACCACGCTGGTCACGGGCGCCGCGGTGGTCGCCTCCGGGCAGGTCGACTTCTTGGTGATGTTTGCCTTCCTGCTTATGGTGAGCCGTATCTATGCGCCCTTTGACCAGGCGTTAATGTTAATGTCCGAGCTGTTTGTTGCCGAGGCGTCTGCCAAGCGCATGCGTTCCATCATGGAAGAGCCTGTGGCGCGGGGCAGCGAGAAATTTGAGCCTGCAGGCCACGATGTGGTATTCGATCACGTGGCATTTGGCTATGGTGCGGGCGAGGACGGCCGCGCCGGCGAGAAAGTTCTTACTGATGTGAGCTTTACCGCCAAGGAAGGCGAGGTCACGGCGCTGGTCGGTCCTTCGGGTTCCGGTAAGTCTACGGTGAGCCGCCTGGCCGCACGCTTTTGGGATGCCACTGCGGGCAAGGTTACTGTGGGCGGTGTGGATGTTGCGAGCGTGGATCCCGAGGTGCTCCTGCGCGACTACGCCATTGTGTTCCAAGACGTGCTGCTCTTTGACGACACGGTGATGGGAAACATCCGCCTCGGGCGTCGTGATGCCACCGATGAGGAAGTGCTTGCGGCCGCGCGTGCCGCCAACTGCGACGAGTTTGTGAGTCGTATGCCGCAGGGCTACGACACCATGATCGGCGAGAACGGCTCCAAGCTGTCCGGCGGCGAGCGCCAGCGCATCTCTATCGCCCGCGCGCTGCTCAAAGACGCGCCCATCGTGCTGTTGGACGAGGCGACGGCAAGCTTGGATGTAGAGAACGAGACCGTGGTACAGCAGGCACTCTCCCGTCTGCTTGCAGGTAAGACGGTTATCGTTATTGCCCACCGTATGCGTACGGTGGAAAATGCCGACAAAATCGTTGTGCTCAAGGATGGAGTGGTTGCCGAGCAGGGCACTCCGGCGCAGCTCAAAGCGGCAGGTGGAGAATTCGCCCGCATGGTTGCGCTGCAAAAGGAAGCGGCTGCCTGGCAGCTGTAGGACTGTGGCAAAGGGACTGTCCCTAATGTGGCAAAGGGACTGTCCCTTTGCCATATTGAGTTCACCCCCATAGTTTCCAAAAAGTTAGCCGTTGTTGACCAAATAATTATACTAAACTAGTCTCAAAAGTGTGCTCGAGCAAACTTGTTTACTCGGGTGCTGAGGCACCGTGCCGCGTCCAATGCGGCAAAAGGGAGAAGCAACATGAAGAAGTCGACGTTCAATACCCTGCTTGTCGGTGGCGGTTTTCTGCTTGGTACGGCCGGCATCAAGCTGCTCACCAGCGCTCCGGTAAAGAATGCCTGCGTGCGGGGCATCGCGTGCGGTATGCGCGTCAAGAACTGCTACCAGGACATGGTCGAGCAGGCCAAGGCTAATGTCGATGACATGGTTGCCGAGGCTGCCTACATCACCCAGAGCGAGGCCGCTGCTGACGAGGCAGCCGAGTAGCGCTCCTAGGCACAAACTATGAGATTCTCGATTATCAGCGAGATCCCCGGCAGGACCCGTCTTCAATTGGCGGGTCCTGTGCCAGAGAGCGATCTCGATGCACTTCTTAAGCTCAGCGGCGATATCGACGGCGTGCACAAGGTGCGCGTGTATGGCCGCATTGGCCAGATGGCGCTGGAGTACGACGAGCCACGCCGCGCGAGCGTGCTCGACGCCTTGGGCGCACTCGATGCTCAAGCTATCGCCGATGCCAAGTCGGGCTACGTGATGCAACTCGAGCCGCGCAAGCACAAACTCGTTATGGACCTGGCGACACTCGTCGGTGCCCATTACGCACGTCGCTGGTTCTTGCCGACGCCTTTGCGTGCGGTATTTGTCGTGGCCGGTTACATGGCATTTTTGCGCGCTGCCCTTCATGAGCTGGCGCAGCCGCGCCTGACCGTTCCCGTGCTCGACGCTTCGGCCATCGGCATTTCGTTCGTCAAGCGTGATGTCGACACCGCGGGCCAGACGATGTTCCTACTCAACGTGGGCGAGTTACTCGAGGACTACACCCGCGCCATGAGCGAAAACGAGCTCATCAACTCGCTGCTCGACGTGCCCGACAAGGCGCAAAAAGTCGTCGGCGACACCGAGGTAAGCGTTGCCGCCACCGAGCTTGAACCCGGCGATTTGGTCGCCGTGCGCACCGGTATGTCCATCTGCATCGACGGCGTGGTCGAGCAGGGGAGCGCTATGGTCAACCAGGCGACCCTGACCGGCGAACCGCTGGCCGTCGAGCGCAGCGTGGGCGACGACGTGTTCGCCGGCACCGTCGTGGAGGACGGCAGCATCTTGGTGCGCGTGCGCGCCAACACGGCGCAGACCAAGCTGCGCTCGATCGTCTCGCTCGTGCAGACGGCCGACTCGCTCAAGTCCGAGGGCCAGTCGCATATGGAGGACCTTGCCAACAAGATCGTCCCGTGGAATTTCCTGCTTGCGGGTCTGGTTGCGCTTACCACTCGCAGCCTCATCAAGACCTCAGCGGCACTGATGGTCGACTACTCGTGCGCACTCAAGCTCACGGGTTCCGTTGCCGTCATGACCGCTATGAGCGATGCTGCCAAGATGGGCGTCATGGTCAAGGGCGCCAAGTACTTTGAGTCGTTTGCCAAGGCCGACACCATTGTGTTTGATAAGACCGGCACGCTTACCGAGGCGCAGCCGCGTCTTGCCTGCGTGCTCACCACCGATGGCTGGAGCGAGGACGAGATCCTGCGCCTTTCCGCTTGCTTGGAGGAGCATTTCCCGCATCCGGTGGCGCGCGCCGTGGTAAATGCGGCACGTGAGCGCGGGCTCGAGCACCGCGAGCGCCATGCTGCGGTCGAGTATATTGTGGCGCACGGCATCGCTTCGTCCATCGAGGGGCGTCGCGCGATTATCGGCTCGTCGCACTTTGTGTTTGAGGACGAGGGCGCGCAGCTCGATTCCGACATTAAGGAGCGCATCGAGTCCCAGATGCAGGGCCTGTCGCCGTTGTATCTGGCGGTCGACGGCACCGTTGTGGGCGTGCTCGGTATCGAGGACCCGCTTAAGCCCGGGGTCCGCGAGGCCATCGCCGACCTGCACGCGTTGGGCGTTAAGCACGTGGTCATGCTCACGGGCGACTCGGAGCGCACGGCCGAGCGCATTGCTCGCGAGGCAGGTGTCGACGAGTTTAAGGCCGAGCTGCTGCCCGAGGACAAGTACGCGTATGTTGAGCGCATTAAGGGCGAGGGGCGCCACGTTGCCATGGTGGGCGACGGCGTCAACGATTCGCCGGCGCTCGGTTTGGCCGACGTGGGGCTGGCCATGGGCGGCGGAAGCGACATCGCCAAGGAGGTCGCCGATATCATCCTGACCGACACGGATCTCGCTGCGATCGTGCGCCTGCGCCGCATGAGCCAGGGCCTCATTGATCGTCTGACGAGCTCCTACTCTAAGGTGATGCTCACCAACTCAGCGCTGTTGGCATTGGGTATTACCGGCATGATTACTCCGCAGACGTCGTCACTGCTGCACAACGGCTCAACGATCGCCTACAGCCTGGGCAACGCAAAGGCGTACCTCCGTTAGCAGACGTGTCCGCCCACGTTATCTGGCCTGCGCCTGGACGGCATCGGTGTCGTCCAGGCGCAGGCCTTTTGCATTTGACCATTTGCTAGCTTCTTTATATATTGTTGCTAGCAAGGCTAGCAATTGAAGGGAGCGGGATCGACGTGGGTGCTGCTAGTGGCATGGCGCAGGTGAACGTTCGCGTGAATCGCCAGGTCAAGGACCATGCGGAGGAAGCGTTGCGGCTTTCGGGCGCCTCGCTGCCCGAGCTTATCAAAAAGGTCGTAGCGAAGGTTGCACAGGGCGGCGGTTCGTGCGAAGAGGTGTTGTCGGCCGTTGACGACCAACTGCCTAGTGCTGGTGCCACCTCGCCGTTCGCCGCATCGTGGGCGGCGGCGGATCAGCTTTACGCGGACCTGGGCATTGCTACGTCGCCCGTATCCGACGATCGCGATTGGGACACAATCTATTCCGAAGCCATGGACGAGCGCTATCGCCAAAAGGGGATGATCCTGTGAGCGGGGCTCTCCTCAAAATAATGGTGGATGCCAACGTATGGGTTGATTCGTTTTGCGCCGACCATGCCGAGTCGCTTGCCGCGCGTGCGTTTATTGGGCAGGCGGCGGAGGCGGGGGCATTGCTGTTCTTCCCGGTTCATATCGCCAAGGACGTGCTGTACGTTGTCCAACATGAGCTGAAGCGCAGCGTTCTTGCCAGCGGGGGAGCGCTCGACGAGGCGTCTGCCCGCGCGATTGGCGATGCGGCGCTGGCGTTTGTTCGGAATATGACCGAAAACGCCACGGCCGTGGGTGCAGATGCGTCGGACCTTTGGCTGGCCGACAAATACTTAGCGCTCCATCGCGATTACGAAGACAACTTGGTGCTCGCCGCGTGTAAGCGCGCGCAGGTCGATTACTTGGTGACTAACGATCGCAAGCTGCTCGAACATGCCGATCTTGCAGCAAAGACCCCGCGCCAAATGATGCCGATTCTTGCTTTGGCCGAACGCGGCGACGCGGCTATCAGTTGACGCGAACTGTTTGCGGGCCTCTTGGACGACGATGCGCCAAGGGACCCGCGTTTGCAATTTACAAAAGCTCAGCCTTAATGGCGGGACTTTCTGCGAGCTGTTCGGCTGCCTTTTCGTCGGAATCGTTTAGTGCTGCCAGACTGCGGTAGACCCACTCGTTGACCTGGGTGTTCTTGATGCCTGCGGTATGCATAAGGGTGCCTACCTCGCGGATTGCTGCGAGCAGATCGGCTTTGGGACCCGCGAGCTCGACCTCGATGCCGTGGTAGGCGGCCACGCCGCGGTTCTCGCTCACGTGGTCGACAAAACCCTCGACGGTCTCAAGCTGCTGGGCGAGAGCTGCATCATCGTCAGCGTCCAGCGCGACGAGTGCGTTCGATACCGTGAGGGCGGGATGTCCGCAGGGGACAAAGCCTTCGATGACATCCATAGCTTCGGTAATGGTTGAGCCCAGGCCTGCGAGGGCATTGACGAGTTGCTGCTTGGTATCCATAACGGTCCTTTCGACGGTTCAATTTTGCTTGGCGAAAATATACGTGACGCGATCGGTAGCAAAAGTGCGAAGTGCGGCGCACATTGGGGTCTTCACAGCTCGTGCATAGAACAGCTGTCCGCTTTCAGAACGTGGTAAGATAACACTCCACAAGCGGGGCTCGCCCTGCATGTTCCTTGAAAAGTCGACGGGTGTTGGGTATTCGTGCCCAATGCCATCCAGACTTTCCCGACATTCGGGGGCGACTGGTTTCGACACGATAGCTCTGAGAGAGGAAGCAAGCCGAGATCTCCTCGCCTCGTTAAACAGGGGTACCGTCAAATTGAATTGACAACAACTCTTCTTTTGAGCCTATGGCTCTCGCTGCTTAGTTTATAGCGGCGCGTCAACCCGGTGATTTCCCCGACACCGGCGCGACGTCATGTTAGGGGAATGCTCCTGCGCACGTAATCGGTATGGCGCGGGCTAAGACCGAACCGGTTAGGACGCCGCGAGCGTGTCGCTGCGCGCAAAGCGTCCGAGACTAAACCAGCGACTGAGCTTGGAGATGCCAATCAGGGGGCTTTCGTGGACCGGAGTTCGATTCTCCGCGCCTCCACCATAAGTAACAGGCAGGTAGATACTCATATCTACCCGCCTTTTTATTTATTGTCCGTACCGCGGAGAATCGAACTCTATGCAGGGCGCGGGCGTAAAGAAAACGCGTAAGCGTTTTTAGCCCGCGGGCGAGGACGCCGACAGGCGGCCGAAGCCGGTGCGGATTTGCGAAGCAAATACGCGGATTCTCCGCGCAAACTTCCGACTCAAAACGGATGCGATGTTTATCGAATCTCAGCCGGCCATGCGCCGCATCAACGGATCCCCTCCCGCACCGCGGAGAATCGAACTCTGTGCAGGGCGCGGGCGTAAAGAAAGCGCCTTGGCAACGCAGGCCGGGATGCGCTTTCCCGATGGCAGCCCAGGCGGAAAGCGCGTCCCGGAATCCGCGCTCAGACTGGGACGTAGTTTCCGGATGATGCCTCAAGCGGAAACTGCGACTCGGAATCGAGCCGTAGAGTGGGATATGCTTTCCCAATGGCAGCTCAAGCGGAAAGTACATCCCGGAATCCTCGTTCGGAATGGGATGCAGTTTCCAAATGAATGGCTAGCGGAAAGTTCATCCCGGAATCCCGCCTCAAACTGGGACGCGCTTTCCGATCCATATCCTCATCTCCAAAACCTGCGCGCCCTCCATTCCAAAACTGGGTAGAAGAAGGCCAAAACGCAATCGCAGGAGGTCAACATGACTGCAGAAGATAAGGCAAAGAACGCCGGCAAGGTCGCGCTCGTCCTGGAGGGCGGTAGCTTTCGCGGGCAATTTACCGCAGGCGTGCTCGACGTTCTCATGGAGGCTGGCGTCGAGATTCCGGCTGTCTACGGTGTATCGGCCGGCGCCCTCAACGGCGTGAACTACAAGTCGCACCAGATCGGCCGTGCCAACCGCATCAACCTGGCTTTCTGTAACGACAACCGCTTCATGGGCGCCGCGTCGTTTGCGGCCACGGGCTCTATCGTCGGCTACGATTTTATCTTCAACGATGTCCAGGACCGCCTGGACCCCTTTGACAACGAGACGTTCGATGCGAGCCCCATCGAGATGTACGCCGTCGCGACGGACATGCTCTTTGGAACCGCCACGTACCTCCCGGTCAAAAGCGCCGTGCTCGACCTCGACGCTGTGCGCGCATCGACCTCGTTGCCGCTGGTGACACCGCCGGTCGAGATAGACGGGCACAAATACGTCGACGGCGGCGTGGCCGATTCGGTTCCTATCGAGCATGTGCTGGAGGAGGCGGGCTTCGACCGTGCGGTCGTCATCGTCACGCAGGACCGCTCGTACGAGAAAAAGCCCTACGAGTTTTTGCCGGCCGCGCGCGCCCGCTATGCCGACTACCCCTATCTGCTCGAGGCTATCGAGACGCGCCACGACCGTTACAACATCCAGCGCATGCACCTGTGGAAGTATGAGCGCGAGGGCCGTGCGTTGGTCGTCGCTCCGCAAAAGCCGGTCGAGGTCGGCCATGTTGAGCACGATCCGGCAAAGCTTCTGGACCTGTATATCCAGGGCCGCCAGGAGGCAAAGCGCCTGCTCGCGGAAATCCAAGAGTTCGTTGAGCGCTAGCGACGGCGAACCCTCAAAAAATGACAACAGCTAAAGAGCTGGAAAATCACGGCTCGTGGATGACAGGTTGATTTTCAATCTCAACGCAACAGCCTGAACGGACCCCGCGTTTCCGCAGCTAGCGCAACGCGGAAATAGCTCCCGGCACCTGGCCATCACTTCGTTTCCGCAGGTGGAGGGGCTGTGGAGTCCGGTGCCCCCATG
>DBFABM010000020.1:0-76285 GCA_048194085.1 Collinsella aerofaciens | reverse complement strand
GCCTCTCGGCGGCCTTGCGAAAAACAAATCCAAGTTAGACCATTTCAAATGGTTCGATGTCTGCCCGGATGCGACACTGAAGTGAGTGTCCATCCTCGCAGTATCCGGTTCTCAAGGTGCACGCCCCGCGGCTCATCCGGTTCCACCGGGCCGCGCGGCAAGGAGATATATTGCCAGACCGCGAAGCCCTGTGGGACGTCAATTCCACTCTTCACAAGTCCTACACAACATATTGCTTTCTATAGGTAATAGAAAGACTGGTGCGGATCTTCCGCACGTATCAGATGATGACCCTTTGGTTCAGGAATATATAGAGATCGGTCACCTGTAAGTGTTTATCTACCCGCGCTTTTAGCAATGTAAACTGCGCCTCAGATAAAAAGAGGGAGCGCCGCGCACAACGCGACACTCCCCTAGCGATTCAAGAGAATCTATTAGGCCTCGAGAGCCTTCTTGGCGATGGTAGCCAGCTCGTTGAAGGACTCGATATCCTCGTAAGCCATCTGAGCCAGGACCTTGCGGTCGAGCTCGATGCCGGCAACCTTCAGGCCGTGCATGAACTGAGAGTAAGAGATGTCGTTCAGGCGAGCAGCAGCGTTGATACGAGTGATCCAGAGAGAACGGATCTCGCGCTTCTTGTTGCGGCGATCACGATACTGATACTGCAGGGAGTGCTGGACCTGCTCTTTAGCATGCTTGTAAGTACGCGAAGCGGCACCGTAGTAACCCTTCGCACGGTGCATAACGGTACGGCGCTTCTTCTTGGCGGCAACAGCGCGCTTAATACGTGCCATGTTCTATCAACTCCTAGACGGTAAAACGAAAAACGGGAACGCGAACTTAGGCGAGACGCGACTTGATGACCTTGCGGTCGGCAGCGGCGATCTCGGTCTCCTGACGGAAGCCACGCTTACGCTTGGTGGACTTCTTGCTCAGGATGTGGCTCTTGAAAGCCTTGGCGCGCATAAGCTTGCCGGTACCAGTCTTGCGGAAACGCTTCTTGGTGCCGCTGTGGGACTTCATCTTAGGCATGAAATACTCCTTAATCGGTTACAGAACACTAGTTACTTGGTATCGCTTGCCGCTTTATCCTCATCGAAGGCGCCCTTAATCGGGGCGAGCAGCATAAGCATGTTACGGCCTTCCATCTTAGGCTTGGACTCGACCGTAGCGTAAGGCTTGAGATCCTCGGCGAGGCGCTCGAGAACGTTAAGGCCCTGCTCCGGGTGAGCCATCTCACGGCCGCGGAACATGATGGTGATCTTAACGCGTGCGCCCTTCTTGAGGAAACGCAGAACGTGGCCCTTCTTGGTCTCGTAGTCGCCAACGTCGATCTTGGGTCGGAACTTCATTTCCTTGACCTCGACCTTGGACTGGTTCTTACGAGCAGCCTTGGCCTTCATGGCCTGCTGGTACTTGAACTTACCGTAGTCCATGACCTTGCAGACCGGCGGCTCCGCGTTGGGAGCGATCTCGACCAGGTCGAGACCCTGATCGTCGGCGACGCGCTGGGCATCGCGGATGGCGAACAGGCCGAGCTGAGAGCCATCGACGCCAATCAAACGGCACGAAGATGCAGTGATCTCGTCGTTGATGCGGGTGTCATCAGACTTAGCTATTTTCCCTACCTCCATTCATAAAAAAATAACCCGGCGCTTCTCAGCAACCAGGTCGTACACATAGACTTCCTCGATTTGAGGAAGGTAATCTAAGTTGTATGACCAGTCAGCTGCTCATTGGCGCCAAAAGGTGGGAACCCTCGGGTTCCTCTTTAGGGCATTGCGGGAACAACGCCTTGCGAATAATAACACGTACAGCGCGTTATCACATTACGTACACGAAAAAGGGGCCTTGACCCCCTTGAACGCTCGCTTGCATGTATGGTGCCCGAGGCGAGACTCGAAGGGCCTTCGCTTCGCGAAGCCCCGGGCTTCGGGCGCGTGGCGCCCTCGCCACGCTCCGCTACAGACAGGCCACAGGCCTGTTTGCTTAACGCTTCGCGCGCTCACGCGAGTTCGGCACGAAAAAGGGGGCCGCAACCCCCTTGAACGCTCACTTGCATGTATGGTGCCCGAGGCGAGACTCGAACTCGCACGTTGTTGCCAACGGTGGATTTTGAGTCCACTGCGTCTGCCAATTCCGCCACTCGGGCACGTAATGCGTGAGTTAGTTTATCACAGCTTTCTGTTGATTAGTCCGAAAATGGAACTTCGAGCATTTCGATAAGCTCAACCTTGCGTAACATCTCCCGCTTACGACATCCACGTCCGTCAACCGAGGCCTCGCCCATCTGGTTGTCATAGGGATCCTCGCGCATACCATCGAAAGCAGGCACAAATTCAGCCTGGAATCGATTGTTGGCCACCATACGCCACGGGTCGAGATTGCCAAAGTAGTGACGACGACGCCACTCCTCCCCCATCCTGCGTGCCGAGGAACCAAACGATACGTCGGCGTTAAGCCAACCGGTCTGTGGCGTATAGAACTCAGCCCAATCGTGCGGCCCCACCGAATCGGGCGCAACATACAGGCCGCTCTGCCAACGAGCAGGCACCCCCGCGATGCGGCACATGGTGATAAACGTGAGCGCCATAACGCCGCAATCGCCGCGGAGCGAATGCGCACAGTCGTCGGCAATAGATCCCAAAAGCAGGTACGGTGGCTGATAGCGATAGTCGATATGCTGTGTCAGGTAATCATAGATAGCACGAGCGCGATCGAGCGGATCCTCGAGTCCGTCAGCAACACCGGCCGTCAGCTGCTGCAGATACGGCGTGAATGCAATGTGCGGACGGTCCTCGGAAATATCCTCGGACAGCGGCGCGTCCATACACGGATGCGCCGGAAGCGCACCCCCATAGATATCGCGATAAGCGGCATCGATGTGATAACGATAGGTCACCGAGAATGAGCGCTCACTCGAAGAAGACCACGAGGCGGTACGCGCCGAAGCGTTCGCGGGAGCAACAGTACCCTCCGGCGTCATGTCGAGAATCTCGACCCGAGACTGCTGACGGCAGGCAGCCGCGACGGGAAGCCAAGCGCAAACGGTCTCCCCCTCTAGAGCGCCGGGGACAGACAAGGACGCCTGAAGCGTAATAACGCGAGTCAATCCGTTTTGCGACTCCATCTCCTTGAGCATCTCGTTGCGCAGTGCTATTCCGTCCGTAGAATCGGGACGCATGCCGGGGACCTCTTTGGGATATACGCGAAGCGAATCGAGGAAGTTGTCGAGAACGAACAGCTCGCCATCGATAAAGCGCCAGTCAATACGCTTACGGTCAATCAAATCGTCAAACTGCTCCTCGGTAAACTCAGGCCACTCCTCGCGAATCATCGCAATAGCCCGAGCGCGCGACACCGAAAAATGAAGCGGCGTCTCAAGCATGCGATACCGCTCGGCACGAACGCAGGCTGCCAGGGAAGGCTCAGGATTCTGCTCCAAAAGGCGATCGCAGGCGGCAACAGCCTGCGTCAAATACCCGGCATCCTTAAGACGAAGAATCTCAGGCGGTAGTCCAATATCGAGATGGCGAAAGTCATCGCAGCAAACATCAACAGAGCAACCAACAGGACCCTCGTCAATAACCTTCCCATCCGAAGGCAGCGCATTAATAACAGCCATACCAAACTCCAAGTCATTAGAACTCTTGAAGTCCATTGTAGCGAGATAAAAAAGAAAGCCCCAACAAGGGAGCCATCAACACCGCCGAGCGGTAGTCAAAAAATGAATTCAGCCCAGTAACCCTGTAGCGAGTTAACAAAGGAGGCCCCGTTCACCCGGAGCTGATTCCGTCGCGCGACTTCTGGCGAAGCCAGTAGCCACCTTAATTCAGACTCGTAACCCTGCGGCGTTAAACGAAGGAAGCCCCGTCTCCCGGAACTGTTTCCTTGGCGCGACTTCTGGCGAAGCCAGGTGAGCGCAAAGGAAACAGTGTAGGGAGACGGGGCTTCCGGTGGGAAGTTTAGCGACGCTTACGCCTTGTTGACGGAGCCAAACTCCTCCATGAGCTCCTTGGTGCGGGCAACGATGTTGTCGCGACCAGGCTTGAGGAGCTTGCGGGGGTCAAAGCCCTTGCCCTGCTGATCCTTGCCAGCCTCGATATACTCGCGAACGCCCTTGGCGAAGACGAGCTGCAGATCGGTGTTGACGTTGATCTTGGAGATACCCAGGGAGATGGCCTTCTTGATCTGATCCTCGGGGATGCCGGTACCACCGTGCAGAACGAGGGGCAGGTCGCCGGTCTGAGCCTTGATCTCGCCCAGACGCTCGAAGGAAAGGCCAGCCCAGTCGGCGGGATACACGCCGTGGATGTTGCCGATACCGCAGGCGAGGAAGTCGACGCCCAGGTCAGCAATCTGCTTGCACTCAGCGGGGTCAGCGAGCTCGCCGTTGGAGGTCACGCCGTCCTCGGTGCCGCCGATGCCGCCGACCTCGGCCTCGATGGACATGCCCTTGGAGTGGGCAAGCTCAACGAGCTCCTTGGTGCGGTCGAGGTTAAGCTGGAAGGTCTCCTCGTGAGAGCCGTCATACATGATGGACGTGAAGCCGGCCTCGATGCACTTGAAGCAGTCCTCGTAAGAACCGTGATCGAGGTGAAGGGCGACGGGGACGGTAACGCCCGTGGCCTCGACGGCAGCCTTGACCATGTCGGCGCAGACCTTGAAACCGCCCATCCACTTAGCGGCACCAGCGGTGCACTGAAGGATCAGCGGAGACTTGGCCTCCTCGGCGGCCTGGAGAATAGCCAGGGTCCACTCGAGGTTGTTGGTGTTGAAGGCACCGAGAGCGTACTTGCCGGCCTCGGCCTTCTTGAGCATGTCTGCTGCGTTGACGAGCATAAAAGAAACCTCCTGTAAGGTTGCTCCGATAACGCCTGAGATTTTACCACGGCGCACCCGAGCATAAACGTTCGTTTGTTCACGAATATTGTCCAAACAGACTTTTTTGACCGTTTGCCCTACGGAATCGACCCGTTGGGGAAAAATAGCTTGACGTTTGGACGCTTCTCGTGCTTCAAAAGCCGACTATTAAGCTACATCTGCATGAAAGGGTTCTGCATGAGCTCGCGTGCCATGGTGGTCGAGTCGCCATGGCCGGTTAGACAAACGGTATCGGGCGGGAGAAGCCGGGCGAGCTTGGAGAGCGAACGCAGAATCGCCGCCTCATCGCCACCATCAAGATCGGTGCGGCCGTGCCCACCCGGAAACAGGGTGTCGCCCACGAAGGCAATGTTCCCCTGCTCGGTGGCAGCAAACAAGACGATGCCACCCGGTGTGTGACCGGGCGTCTCGATCACCTGCAGGCAGATATCGCCCACCTCGATAGCATCGCCCTCGGCGAGCAGACGCGTCGGCTCCCCGGGGTCGGGCGTCTCAATGCCCCACATAGCTCGCTGTTCCTCGATGTTCGCGTGCGGCACCGCCACATCCTTAGCACACAGCTCATACTGGCAGCCCTCGCCAACGGTGGTTCGCACGCCGGCAACACCACCAACATGATCGGCATGGCCATGAGTGCATACGGCGCCAAGCACGCGTATGCCGGAATGCTCGGCTCGAACATGCTCCACCAGGCGCTTGCCTTCCCATGCGGGATCGATAATCACGCACTCATTATCCGAAATAACAGCATAGCTATTGGTCTGAATGGGACCGTTTACGAGCGTCTCGATCTCGACCGATCCCTTGGGAGTTAAATCCAAGGACACAGCACTCATGTCCCTCTCCTCTCTATAGAACTCGAGGCATCAAACGATGCCTCGAGTGTAGCGAATATCGATAATGTGGCACGTTCGTCGCGACTAAACGCGGCGCTTAAGCTGGGCTCCACCCTCGCCGGGCATCAGGCGGCGCGCATCGTAGACCGAGTCAACGCTGCTGATAGAGGCCAGCAGCGGATCCAAACCACTCGCGTCCGAAATCTCGACCATAAAGCGCAGGGTTGCAATACCCTCGCGGTTGGTCGACGTGGCGGCAGAAAGGATATTGCCGCCCGCATCGCCAATGGCGATGGTGACATCCTTGAGCAGGCCCATGCGGTCCAGGCACTCGACCACGATCTCGACCTGGAAGAGGGTGTCGGCAGCGCCGTCCCACTCCACTTCGATCATGCGCTCGGGATGTTCCATAAGACCCTTGACGTTGGGGCAGTTGGCGCGATGCACCGAGACGCCGCGACCGCGCGTGATGAAGCCGACAATGTCGTCGCCCGTCACGGGGTTGCAGCAATGAGCCAGACGGACCAGCAGGCCGCTGTTGCTCTCGCCCTTGACGATAATGCCGTTACTGGCGCTCTTGCCGCGCTTTTGCGGCTTGCGGTTGGAGCCGCGAGCAGGCTGTTTCACGACCTCGGCGATAGCCTCGGCCTTGGTGAGCTGTTCCTCGGGCTTGGGGTCCAAGATTTGCTCGACCTTATTGCCCACAGCGCGCGGGGCAACCTTGCCGGCGCCGACGGCGGCAAACAGGTCCTCGAGCTGCTTGAAGTTAAACTGCTCCGCCACGGCGTTGAGCGCACGCGTCGAACGCGGCGTAGAAATGCCATAGCCACGCTTACGCAGGTCCTTGGCCAGCATATCGCGGCCGGCGGCAGCGTCGTCGTCCTTGGTCGCAGCGGCAAAATAGCGGCGGATCTTTGACTTGGCGGAAGGTGTCTTAACGATCTTGAGCCAATCACGCGACGGCTTGGAACTCTTGTTAGTCAGGATCTCGACACGGTCACCCGTCTTAATCTCGTGCGTGAGCGGAGCCACCGCACCGTTGATTTTGGCGCCGACGCAATGGTTTCCCACCTCGGTGTGAACGGCGTAGGCAAAGTCGAGCGGTGTAGAGCCGGCACGAAGCGCCATGACCTCGCCCTTGGGCGTAAAGACGAAGATCTCCTGATCGAACAGATCGACCTTCAGCGAGTGCAGGTATTCCTTGGCATCGGTGATCTCGTCGGAAGCCGCCCAATCGAGCGAATGCTTGAGCCAGTTGATCTGGTCGTCCAAACGTTGAGCGTCATTGGTCTTGGAAGCAGACGATCCGCCCGACTTCTTATATAGCCAGTGGGCGGCAATGCCGTACTCGGCCTGCTCATGCATCTCGTAGGTTCGAATCTGAATCTCGAGCGGACGAGCCGTAGGGCCGATGACCGTCGTGTGGAGCGACTGGTAGTTATTGACCTTGGGCATGGCGATATAGTCTTTAAAGCGACCAGGCATGGGGTGCCACAGCGTATGCACCGCACCGAGCGTGGAGTAGCAATCGCGCACCGAATGGGTAATAACGCGCAGCGCCACCAGGTCGTAGATCTCGGAGAACTCCTTGCCCTTGCGCTTCATCTTTTGGTAGATGGACCAATAGTGCTTGGAACGGCCGTTGATCTGGAAGCCTTCCAGGCCAATGCGGTTGAGCTCGTCGGTGAGTGTCTTGATGGTCTCAGCCAGATAGCGCTCACGGACCTCGCGCGACTCCGCCACCATGCGCGCAATGCGCTGGTAGGCATCGGGCTCCAGGTAGAAGAAGGACAGGTCCTCGAGCTCCCACTTAATAGAGCTCATGCCCAGGCGGTCGGCCAAGGGCGCGTACACGTCCATGGTCTCGCGAGCCTTAAACAGGCGACGATCCTCGCGCAGGGCTGCCAGCGTTCGCATGTTGTGCAGACGGTCGGCAAGTTTAACGATGATGACGCGAATGTCCTTGGACATGGCGAGGAACATCTTGCGCAGCGTGAGCGCCTGCTTCTCGTCCATGCTGTCGACTTCGATGTTGGTGAGCTTGGTCACGCCATCGACGAGCTCGGCCACCGTATCGCCAAACAGGCCGGAAACATCGGTGAGCGAGGTCTCGGTGTCCTCGACGGTATCGTGCAGCAGCGCGGCACACACCACATCGCAGTCCATCTTGAGATCGGCCAAAATGATGGCAACCTCGACGGGATGGTTAATGTACATCTCGCCCGAGCGGCGCTTTTGGTTGCAGTGCTTCTCGGCGGCAAAGCAGTAGGCCTGCTCAACCTTAGAAAAGTCGTCCTCATTCATATATTTGAGGCACAGGCGCTCCAGCTTGTCGTAGCTGTCCGCCATAATCTCGGGCGGCAGCTCATCGGCATGCTTATAGTGCTCCATCTCCGAAAACGGCTGGAGGGTGGAATCATGGGCGGTACGGGCTGCGGCATCCATCGAGGTCCCCTTCCCCTAGGCCCGCGGTACGATCGGGCGGTTAACTTTGGCTAGCATATCAGAAGCGCACGAATCGAGCGCCCAGCTCCGGAAAGCCGAAAACTCCATGCGCGAGCGCAAGCCCTCCAAATAGCGAATTGACCTGCTCAATTGCACGCGGCCGGGGTTTTCGGCCATCGCGATGCGACGAGTGTCGTCAAACCCCGAAACTCGACAGAAACCAAGCTCTTCGAAGATTCCCAGGCCGCTTTCCACCGAACGCTCGTCGACCGGCGTGCGCGCATCGATGGCAAGGCACATCTGCGCGATGTCGATATCGCTCGCGCTAAAGGAATCGTCCCCGGTTTTGCCGCGGTTGGAGCGCCACATGGTCTGCAGCGCGCGATAGAGCGTGACGAGCTCGTCGCGCTCGGGCGCATAGCAGTCGAGCAGGCGTTCGTTAATGCGGGCGTCGCGCGACGAATAGAGCAGATGGATCACGGCGGGCTGGCCATCGCGGCCGGCACGTCCGCTCATCTGGTTGAACTCAATGCCGCCAAACGGCATGTGGTACAGCACGACATGGCGGATATCGGGTAGGTTGACACCCTCGCCAAAGGCGGAGGTCGAAACAATGCAGCTGAGACTTCCGTCTCGGAATGCTTCCTCCACGCGGCGGCGATCGGAACGCGCAAGCCCCGCGTTATAGAACGCGATATGGGTTGCGCAATCGGGCACACGCTTGCGCAACGTCTTGGCGAGCGCCACGGACTGGTCGCGCGAATTGACGTAGATGACGGTCTTTTCCCCCGTCGCCACAATCGACACCAAACGGTTCTCGCGACTTGCAAGATCACGGTCGTCCTCGAGCTGCAGGTTCTCGCGCACCGTCTCGTCGACCACCGTGCGAGTGATCGGCAGCATGCGGGCGAGCTCGGCCACGACCGGAGCCGTCGCGGTGGCCGTCGCAGCCATAACGACCGGGTCGCCCAGGGCTTTGAGGATATCGGGCATGTCGAGATAGGCGCTGCGGTCGCCGCCCTTGGCAAGACCGGCATGATGCGCCTCATCGATAACGACAAAGCCGATGCGGCCCGAACGCGCGAAGCGGTCACGGTGGATTGACAGGAACTCGGGCGTCGTGAGCACGATGCCGGTACGGCCCGAAGCCAAGCCGGCAAACACGTCATCGCGCGCCGCCTCCACGGTCTCGCCGGTCAACACGCCGACGCCAATGCCGAGCGCGGCCATCGTCGACGAGAGGTGATAGGCTTGGTCGGCAACGAGCGCGCGCAGCGGATAGACAAAGATGCTCGCACGCCCGCGAAGAACCGCCTCGCGCGCGGCATGCACATGGAAGATGAGCGACTTGCCGCGCCCCGTTCCCATAACGGCCAGAACACTTTGGTGATCGGCCAGGGCATCGAGCGCCTCGACCTGCGCGCGGTGCGGCTGGTTCGAGCCTATAAAGCTATGGATAAGCGAGCGCGTCAGCTCGGTATAAGAAAGCTGGGCGAGTGTCTCGCGCTTACGCGACTCCAGGCGCAGGCCGGAATCCGCCGGCTGCACGCCACGACGAAGCTCGCATGCCGGATCGTCGACGCTGGGCAGCGTGGTATCGCGGACCAGAACATCCTTGATCATGAGCTTGGGCTTCACACGCCCCTGCCAATGCTCGGCAACGGCCTCGAACACCAAGTCGACAGCACTATCGCAGTTGATGAGCTTATCGATTTGCGGCACGCGGAACATAATGGCCGGCACGCTCGCGGCGCCATCGGTCGCCACAAAGCGCATGTGCTCGCCGGTTTTGCCCACCACGGCGCGATCGCACATCGTCACGCCCTCGGCGGCCAGCAGCGGCACCTTGTTGCCCTGGCCAAACGGCTCAAGACGGGAAATCTGCTCTATAGTCTCGATATTCAGCTCGGAAAGGTCGACCGTGGCGGCAACCTCGTCGATGTCTTCAAAGTCCTCGGCGGGAAGCTCCGATAGCACGGCGGAAAGGCGACGACGGAATTCATCGAGCTTGGATGCCTCGATAGTCACACCCACCGCACCGGCATGTCCGCCGCGACGAATCAGCAGGTCGGAACAGCGCTCGACGGCGTCAAACAGGTTAACTTTGCCCACCGAGCGACCAGAGCCGCGCGCGATACCGTCCTCGATCGAGAACAGCAGCGCCGGCACGTGATAGCGGTTGGTCAGACGGCTTGCCACGATGCCCTTGACACCCTCGTGCCAGCCTTCGCCGCCCACGACGATCGCGCGTCCGCCGTCATAGGTCTCCTCGACCTTTGCCATGGCATCGCGCGTGAGCTCCGCCTCGATCTCACGGCGCTGGCGGTTGATTTCCTCGAGCTCAGCCGCCAGCGCGCTTGCTTCGATGGGATTGCGGGCAAGCAGCAGGTCGAGCGCCAGCTTGGGATCGGCCATGCGACCGGCAGCGTTTAAGCGGGGAATGAGCGAGAATGACAGGCCATCCGCCGTAATGCTCGAAAGGTTCGCCTTGGCAAGCGCGGCAAGCGCGATATAGCCGGGGCGAGCGGTTACGCGCATCTGCTGGATGCCCTCGGCAACCAGCGCGCGGTTCTCGGGCGTGAGCGGCATCATGTCGGACACGGTGCCCAGCGCCGCGACCTCGATTAGCGAACGCCAATACGACGGCTTGCCCAGGCGCTCACCCAGGACTTGCACCAGCTTGAGCGCCACACCAGCACCGGCAAGCTCACGCGAGGGGCCCTCGTCCTCGAGCTTGGGGTCGGTCAGGGGCACACCCTGCGGCACCTGGTCGGAGGGCTCGTGATGGTCCGTGACCACCAAATCGATCCCCAGGTTCTCCAGATAGGAAACCTCTTCCTTGGCGGCAATGCCGTTATCGACGGTCACGATCAGCTGGGGGCGAGCGAGCTCGTTAACGCGGTCGAGTGCCGCGCGCGAAAGACCGTAGCCCTCATCAAAGCGGTGCGGAATAAACGGCGTGACATCGGCGCCAAACGTGCGCAGCGCCTCGGTCAACAGGCAGGTCGACGTAATACCGTCAACGTCAAAATCGCCAAAGACTGCAATGTGCTCGTGGTTGCGAATAGCACGCTCGACGCGGTCGGCAACGACCGACATGCCCGGGATAATGAGTGGGTCGGCCCAGTCGCGATCGAGCGAAGGCGTCAAAAACAATTGGCCCTCTTTGATGGAGTCAATGCCGTGCGCGACCATAATGCGCGCCACCAGCCCGGGAATGCCCAGACCAGCCGAAAGCTCCTTTTCGAGCTCGGGGTTTTGCTGAGCGACCGCCCAGCGATGCGTCGTCTTAAGCGATGACATAGGCGCCCACCCCTGATAGGGGCAGGTCGCCGCGATACCTCTCACGGTTCATAGCGATGAGTCCTCTGTGTATGCCCGCTTCGGCAGGCAGATCTGTTGAACGGATTTATTATACCGTGCAGCGCGGACGCAAAACGCCGCGGTGTGCCGCGGTTTCGGCAAACGATGGCGGTAATGGCCTCGAAATAATCGAGCGTTTCAGCCGCACGGACGCATACGAGCGTCTAGCATATCCATACAAACGAGTTCGCGGATAAAGGGAGTCACGGGACATATGAAGCAATGGGCTGGACTGGGAAAGTTCCTCGCGGGGCATATGCAGATCATCGTTCCGATTTGCGTGGCGCTCGGCGTGCTCTTTCCCCAGCAGATCGGCGTGCTCAAGCCCATTGTTCCCGCCCTCTTCGCCTTTATGACGTTTCAGGGCGCGCTCAGCAACACTTTCCACCAGGTAGCTGAGGTGTTCCGCCGTCCCCTGCATCTGATTTTGGCGTTATTTGTCTCGGCCGTGCTCATCCCCATCGCGGCGTATGCCATGGGATCGCTGTTCTTTGGCTCCAACCCCAACCTTGTCTGCGGCATCGTGCTCGAGTACAGCGTGCCCGTGGCCGTCACCGCTTTTATGTGGATCAGCATGTTCGGCGGCAACGGCCCGCTCGCGCTCACCATCATCCTGACGTCCTCGGTTATCTCCCCTGTGACGATTCCGCTCACGCTTAAGCTCTTGCTGGGTGCCACCGTCTCGATCGATGTGCCGAGCATGATGCAAGACATGGCCTTTATGATCGCCATCCCCGCCGTGCTCGGCATCGTGATCAACGAGCTCACGCGTGGATGGGGACACGAGAAGCTCTCCCCCGCGCTCTCGCCCGCCTGCAAATTCATGATGATGGGCGTTATCGCCTCCAACTCCACCGCCATGAGCGAGTACGTGCTGCATATGAACGCGGTGCGCCTGGAAGTCGCCCTCTTTATTTTGACCTTCGCCATCAGCGGCTTTGTCATCGGTTTTCTGGTCGCCCGTGCGCTGCATCTGCCATATAGCGAGACGGCTACCATGTGCTTTACCTGCGGCATGCGTAACATATCTTCGGGCGCCGTCATCGCCACGCAATACTTTCCGGGCGAAGTCGTATTCCCCGTCATGTGCGGCACGCTGTTTCAGCAGGTACTCGCCTCGCTTATCGGACATCTCTTTGAGCGTCTAACCGGCGAGGAGCGCGCCGCCCAGCGCAAGCGGGTCGAGGCCGGCCGCGACGCCATGGGACGCTAGGCTGTCCGCATTACGCGGGTGTTAGTCTTACTATACGAACGTTTCCAGATGCGCACGCAGGCGCTCAGCATCGACATCGAGCGTGGTCTCAGCATTGACCTGGGCTAAACGATAGCCGACGAAGTAGGGCGAAACCACCCAACGCGGCAGCGCCTTGGCAATGGTCCGACCACCCAGGTGATAGAAGAACAGATTATACGACCCTGCGCGACCACCGTGGTGCTCGTTCAGGATATAGCGCAGAGCTACCTGGACTGCATCGGCGAAGAGATCCGCCTCGGCTTGATCTCTCGTGTCATCGCTGGCAGAGATTCCCTGCGGGGCTGAAACGTTGATCTCAAAGAACCCCATGATGGGTTCGGTTGAGATGTTGGCCGAGATCCTCCCCTGTTGCCAGACATTGATGCCTTCGAAATTGGCGGAAGTCAGCGAAGCATAGCCGTCTTCCTGCTCCAAACCCACAATCTGCATGTGCGGATGAACGAGGCTACCGCCCGAGAGCGGACCCTTGTTCTTGTACATGAGCACGCTTCGATACTGCTGTGAATCGATCATCTGCTGCCAGCAACCCAGGGCAAACCGCATCACATGGTGGAGTTCATCAGGCTCATAGGTCACCAGGTCGGCATCGTGATCGGCCGACTCGATCAGCACGGTTTGACGGGTGGCGCGCAGGGTCTTGAACTTATTCTCGAGCCAAATGCAATCGCCATCACGGCGAATGATGTCGGTGAGCCCTTCTGTATCGCAAAAGGGACACGCGGTGCCGGGGCGGCGGTTGTCGTCGGGCTTACCGTTCGCCTGCTGAACGTCAAATACCAGCGCCACGGGTTATACCTCCAGCGGCACAATCTTGGTGCCATGGAGCTCGGAGGCGCCCAGTGCCGCCGCCACGGTATCGCGGTTGGCCGTGGAAATGCCGCCGCCGGGAAGGATGGTCAAGCGGTCGCCCGCATACTCGATCAAGCGGGCCAGGTTTTCGAAGTTGTCCTCGATCGGCGTACCGGCAGCGCCACCATGCGTCAGGATGCGTGTGATGCCGCAGTCGGCGAGTATGTCAATCGCGTCGAGCTGAGCCTCGGGCGAGAGCTGATCAAACGCCATGTGGAAGGTGATGTCGATGGGCTCACGCTTGCATTCCTCGGTCGCGCAGCCCGCGGCCATCACGAGAGCGCCCAACGTAAGCTCGTCGAGTGCCCATCCGCCAGCGCAGGGTTTGCAGCAGCCAAAGACCAAGCCGTCAACGCCGGCGCTCACGGCAAGGCCCAGGTCCATCTCCATCATACGCAACTCGTCCTGGTTGTAGTGAAAGTCGCCGCCACGCGGGCGAATCATGCACATCACCCGCGCATCGTGCTCGTGTGCATAGTTGGTCGTAGCGCTGATAACGCCGGCCGAAGGCGTGGTGCCACCAACGGCAAGGTTGTCGCACAGCTCGATACGCCTTGCACCGGCATCGATAGCCGCCGGCACCCGCTCAAAGTTCTCGGCACAAAACTCGTACAGCATAGATAGACCCCCAAAGACAGCAGATGTTTTCCGACGGGCATTGTCACACATCCCCATGAAGTTGCGGTGGAATAGGGACTCATTTGGCCTCTGGAGCCCGTATTCAGTCCCTATTTCACCGCAACTTAAAAGGGGGCGCTGACCGGGTTGGTCAGCGCCCCCTTTGTTGAATGGATTAACCGCCCAGATAGGCCTTGCGGACGTTGTCGTCGTGCAGGAGCTCTTGGCCGGTGCCGGTCATGGTGATCTTGCCGGTCTCGAGCACGTAACCGCGTGTGGCGATGGAAAGCGCCATCTGCGCGTTTTGCTCGACCAGAAGCACCGTGGTGCCGGCCTTGTGCAGGTCCTCGACAATCTGGAAGATCTGTTCGATCAGAATCGGTGCCAGACCCATGGAAGGTTCGTCGAGCATAAGCAGTTTGGGGTTACTCATAAGGGCGCGCCCCATAACGAGCATCTGCTGCTCGCCACCTGAAAGGGTGCCGGCGACCTGGCGACGACGTTCCTTCAGGCGCGGGAACTGCTCGTAGACGCGCTCCAGGCCCGGAGCAATTGTGGACTTGGGCTGTGTATAGGCGCCCATCTCCAGGTTCTCCTCGACCGTCATCTGCAAAAAGGCGCGACGACCCTCGGGAACCTGAGCCAGGCCCTTACCAACCAGCTTATCAGCGGGCGTATGGGTAATGTCCTCGCCCATAAACTTGATGGAGCCGGTCTTGGAGCGCAGCAGGCCCGAGACGGTCTTGAGCGTTGTGGACTTGCCGGCACCGTTGGCACCAATCAAGGCCACGATCTCGCCCTCGTTAACGTTAAAGGAGATGTCCTTGATGGCGTGGATGGCGCCGTACCAGACGTTGATGTTGTAGACGGAAAGCATCGGCTCTGCCATTTAGTTCTCCCCCTTATCCTGCTTACCCAGATACGCCTCGATAACGGCGTCGTTGTTCTGGATTTCCTCCGCCGTACCCTTGGCGATAACCTTGCCAAAGTTAAGCACGCAGATGCCCTCGCAGATGTTCATAACGAGCGACATATCATGCTCGATAAGCATGATGGCGATGCCGAAGGTGTCGCGAATCTTGACGATGTTCGCCATGAGCTCTGCGGTCTCGGACGGGTTCATGCCGGCGGCAGGCTCGTCGAGCAGCAGCAGCTTGGGGTTAGTGGCAAGCGCGCGGACGATTTCCAGACGGCGCTGAGCGCCGTAAGGAAGCGAGCCGGCCTGTTCATTTGCCAGGTGCTCCATGTCAAAAATGGACAGCAGCTCCATGGCGCGCTCGTGGGCGGCCTTCTCGTGCTTCCAATACGTCGGCAGGCGCAGCACGCCCTCAAAGCCGGAGTAGCGCTCCTGGTTGTGCAGGCCGACCTTAACGTTGTCCTCCACCGTCATGGTGTTGAACAGACGGATGTTCTGGAACGTACGGGCAATACCCATGCGGTTGACCTGGTAGACCGACTTGCCCGAAGTGTCCTCACCGTCGAGCAGGATGGTGCCGTGCGTAGGCTGGTACACCTTGGTGAGCAGGTTGAAGACCGTGGTCTTGCCGGCACCGTTGGGGCCGATGAGACCGGCAATCTCGGTCTTGCCGATGGTTAGGCTAAAGTCGTCGACCGCCTTAAGGCCGCCGAATTCAATGCCCAGGTGAATGCACTCGAGCGCCGGGCGCTGGCCCAGGTCGCGGTCGGGAACGATGGCGCCAGAAGGATACGGGACCATCTTGCCCTTGTTGAACTCAAACTTACTGGGCATCGGCTGCCACCTCCTTCTTGGAAGCAAAGCGATCCTTAATGCGTGCGAAGAACGCCTTGAGCTGTGGGTTGTTGGTAAAGACCATGACCAGAATCAACACGATGGCGTAGATGAGCATGCGGTAGTCCGAAAACTGACGGAGCAGCTCGGGGAGCACCGTGAGCAGCGCCGCGGCGATAACGGAGCCGCGCATGTTGCCCAGGCCGCCCAGGACCACGAACACCAGAATGAGAATGGACGTATTGAAGTCGAACTTAGTGGCGGAAAGCTGCGAGAAGTTACCGCCGAACAGAGCTCCGGCAGCACCGGCGAGGGCAGCGGAAACCACGAAGGCGATCATGCGGTACTGGGTGACGGAGATGCCCACAGACTCGGCAGCGATCTTGTTGTCGCGCACGGCAATAATGGCACGACCGGTACGGCTGCGAACCAGGTTGAGCACAATCACGAGCGCGACCATAACCAGGATTGCGCCGGCAAGGAAGGTCGAATAGGTCGACACGCCCGATGCACCCTGCGCGCCCTTGATGATGGCGGTGCCGTCCTCGAGCAGGTGCAGGTCGTCGATCGTGGAGTTACCCGTGATGTTAAAGATCACATGCAGGCCGCGGGAATCGACGCCCACAATGAGGCAGGTGACGACCTCTTTGATAATCTCGCCAAAAGCCAGGGTCACGATGGCCAGATAGTCGCCGCTCAGGCGCAGGACCGGGATGCCGATCAAGAAGCCCAAGATGGCAGCGGCGATAGCGCCGACCACAATGCTGATGATCAGACGCATCGGATCAGACGGAACGGTGCTCTCCAGCGCGACGGCAGTGACGATGCCCGTATAGGCGCCGACGCTCATAAAGCCCGCGTGGCCCAGCGACAAGTCGCCCGCGATGCCGACGACGAGGTTAAGGGAGATGGCCATGACGATATAGGCTGTGATGGGAACCAGCTGACCGGCGATCATGCGCGGGATCATGTGGTTGGACTGCATAAAGAACACGATGGCGAACGCCACAACGCACATGGCGTACGTGACAAAGTCGTGACGCGTCTGCTTGTCTTTAAGAAACTTCATAACGCTCACCTACACCTTCTCGGGGACGTACTTGCCCAAGAGGCCGGCAGGCTTGACGAGCAGGACGATGATCAAAACACCAAAGACGATGGAGTTGGCAAGGCTCGTGGAAATGTAAGCCTGCGCCATCGCCTCGATGATGCCGATGAGAATGCCGCCGACAAAGGCGCCGGGGATGGAGCCGATGCCGCCGAAAACGGCAGCGTCGAAGGCCTTGATGCCAGGCATGGCGCCCGTAGTGGGCTGCAGGACCGGCGAGTAGGAGCACAGGAGCACGCCGGCGATGGCAGCGAGGGCGGAGCCGATGGCGAACGTCATCGAGATGGTGCGGTTGACGTTGATGCCCATGAGCTGAGCGGCGGCCTTATCCTCGGACACGGCGCGCATGGCCTTGCCCATCTTGGTCTTACCTGTAAAGAACATCAGGCCGGCCATGATAACCAGGCAGGCGACGATGGTGACGAGCGAGACGGCGCTTACGTTAAACTTGGCCAAGAACTCCGGCACCGGGAAGGTGACGAGCGAAGTGAAGTTCTTGGGCGTGGCGCCCCACAGAAGCTGCGCGGCGTTCTGCAGGAAGTAAGACACGCCGATGGCCGTGATCAGAACGGCCAACGGGCCCGCTTGGCGCAGCGGCTTATAGGCCAGACCCTCAATGAGAACACCGAGAACCGTGCAGACCACACAAGAGAGAACTACAGATGCCCAGCCCGGGAGGCCGAGATACGACGTGGCGCAGAACGAGACATAGGCACCGACCATGATGACGTCGCCGTGAGCGAAGTTCAGCATCTTGGCGATACCGTAGACCATGGTGTAGCCCAACGCGATGATGGCGTAGACGCTGCCCATGGACAGGCCGTTGACCAGGTATTGGATAAAGACCGTCATGTTCCACATCCCCCTTTCGAATAGGTTTCCAGTTGATGTATGAAACAGGGACGTTACATCGTCCCTAGATACCAAGCAAGCAGGGAAGGCCAAAACCTCCCCTGCTTGGGATCAAAACCGCTCTATGTAAGGCGGCCAATTAGGCCTGTACGTACTTGCCGTCGGTGATGACGTACGTCGTGGGCTCCTTCTGGACCTGGCCCTTATCGTTCCAGGTGAGCTTGCCGGTCAGACCGTCAACGGTAATCTTGAGCATAGCCTTGGACAGCTTCTCGGCGGCCTCGGTCGGGTCGGCGTCGACACCAAGACCGGCCTCCTTGAGGGCCTCGGCCACCGCGTGCACGCCATCGTAGGCGTCGGCGGCAAACTGGTCGGGGGTATCGCCGTACTTATCCTTGTAAGCGTTGACGAAGTCGGCGTTCTTCTCATCGTCGACGGAGAACGGGGTCATGAGCAGCAGACCCTCAGCAAGAGAGGTATCGAAGCCCTCAACGCCCAGGATGCCGTCCATGCCGTCGCAGCCCATCATCTTGACGTCGTAGCCCATGTCCTTGGCGTTCTTGAGCAGGACGGACGCCGGCGTGTAGTAGATCGGCGCAAAGATCATGGTGGCGCCGGCCTGCTTGGCCTTGGTCAGCTGGTTCGTAAAGCTCGTGGCGGAGTCGTCCTTAAAGGTCTCCTCGTCAACAATCTCGAGCTTGGACTCAGCAGCCTGGGCCTTAAAGGAATCTGCGATGCCCGAAGAATATGCGTCGCCGGAGTTATAGAACAGCACGAACTTCTCGTCCGCATACTTCTGCGCCAGGAACTTGGCAGCGTTGACACCCTGGTTGGGGTCGGTGAAGCAAACCTGGAAGACGCAATCCTTGCCGTCGGTGACGTCCTCGGAGGACGCGGACGGGGTGATCATGAACGTCTTGGGGTCGTTACCGCACTCGGCGGCAACGGCAACCGACGCACCCGTGGTGGTCGGACCGACGAGGGCCTGCATGCCCCAGTCGAGCAGGGTGTTGAAGGCGTTGACGGCCTTCTCGCCATCGGCCTGGTCATCCTCGGCCTTGCTGGCAAGCGGCAGCTCCTTGGTCGAGAAATCCTTGCAGCCAAGCTCGACACCCTGGGTAACGGACTTGCCGTAGGACGCGTTGGCGCCGGTCAGCGGGCCGATGGTACCGATCTTAAACGAAGCGTCGCTCGAAGCGGAACCGCTGTCGCCGCCGTTGGAGGAGCAACCAGCTAGAATGGACATCGCCCCCAGACCTGCTGCGCTCGCGATAACGCTCCTGCGATTCATAACAGGGTTCAATGACTTACCGGTGAGGCTCGACATGCGGCTCTCCTCTCAAATCTCGTCGGGTTTCGGTTACCCGACAGGCCATCCTTCGCCGTGTTCGGCGTTCGCAAAATACTAGACGCTTTAGTTAAGGAAAGTGGCGATTATTTTAACTTTTCTTTGGATTTGTTCATTTATCCATAATTATGCGTATTTCTATTGTTTTATGCAGTTTAGCCACTTTATTATGTAAAAGTAATGTTTCCATTCTGTTACAGGCGTCCCTGCCCTGAATAAAACAGCCTCACCGGTCGTGCTTTATGCGCACTTAGGAAGCGATGTACTTGCCGTCCTGGATCACATAGGCTGTCCATGCCGTCGACACCCATTAGTGTCATGTCGTAGCTCATGTCCTTGGCGTTCTTGAGCAAAACGGACGCTGGGGTGTAATAGATCGGGGCAAAAATAAGCGTGGCTCCGACAAGGAAACTCCTGCGGTTAAGTACGTTGTTGATGCTAAACATGGTGTCCCCCTTTTTTCGCTGGCCGCAGCGCGGCCGTCTTGCGGTACGGAGCAAACCTTATGGCGCAAACGTTGACAGTTTGTTACGGAGTTCCGTTTGTAGCGAGCATGTTTCCAATGTTTCCGCAGCGTTTCGGGGGTGCCGTTTTGTGCGACTCCTGTTGCCTGGCGAGCACGCGCCCTCGGTTCACGCTAGAATGCACTCAACCTTTAAGCGGTTAATCCATCCATAAGATGCACGAAGGAGCTATCTATGAGCGAACCCCTGCGCACCGTGAACGTCGGCCTCATCGGTCTGGGAACCGTCGGCGGCGGCGTGGCCCGTCTGATCAAGAGCCACCACGATGAGTACCTGGCCGCCTACGGCATCGACCTTAAGCTGACCCGCGCCTGCGCGCTTGCCTGGGAGCAGGCCGAAGCAGCCGGTATTGAGCGCGAGGCCTTTACGAGCGACTGGCACGACGTCGTCACCGACCCCGCCGTCGATATCGTCGTCGAGCTCATCGGCGGCGAGCACCCCGCGACCGAAATCTTCACCACCGCCTTCGAGAACAGCAAGCACGTCGTCTCTGCCAACAAGGCCCTGCTGGGCCGTCATGTCGAGACGCTCGCCGAGAAGGCGCGCGCGTGCGGCGTGCAGATTAAGTGCGAGGCCAGCTGCGGCGGTGGCATCCCCATTGTCAGCACGCTCGAGCACGACCTGGTGGGCAACAAGATCCTGACCATCGCCGGTATCCTTAACGGCACCACCAACTACATCCTGTCGCGCATGGACGCCGAGGGCGCCGATTACGCTGACGTGCTCGCCGACGCCCAGGCAAAGGGCTATGCCGAGGCCGACCCGTCCGCCGACGTCGACGGCTTCGACGCCGCCAGCAAGACGGCAATCCTCGCTTCCATCGGCTTTGGCACCCGCGTGACCACCGACGATGTCTACCAGCAGGGTATCCGTACCATCGGCGCCGAGGACATTGCCCAGGCCCGCGAGCTCGGCTACACCATCAAGCTGCTGGGCATCGCACGCAACACCGACGCCGGCGTCGACGTCCGCGTGCATCCCACGCTCATCCCGGCAGACCATATGCTCGCCAAGGTCAACGGCGCCATGAACGCCGTCTACGTGGTGGGTGACGCCGTGGGCGAAACCATGTTCTACGGTGCCGGCGCAGGCTCCTTCCCCACCGCAAGCGCCGTCGTGGGCGATATCCTGTCGCTCTCCGAGCAGATCAGCCGCGGCGTGGCTCCGCTGCCCGAGATTGAGCCCTACGGTCACAACCTCGCCTTTAAGCCCATGGACGAGCTCCAGACCAAGTACTATGTGCGCCTGAAGGTCGCCGACCGCGTGGGCGCCTTGTCCGAGACGGTCGACATCTTTGCCAAGCACAACATCTCGATCTCGCTCATCAACCAGGTCGAGGACGGCAAGTCGGGCGTCAGCGATGCCTGCTCGGTCATCTTCTTGACGCACCGCGCACTCGAGAAGGACGTCCAGGCTGCCGCCGCCGAACTTGCCAGCGTCGACTGCGTGGCCGAGGTCGCCAACGTCCTGCGCATCGAGGACGTCGAGGCATGGACCGAAGGCGTTATGGCCAACTAATCCAACGCTTGCCTAGCAATACACGCTTTGGGGGCTCCCGTCCGATGTGGGACGGGAGCCCTTTTGTCTCCTGCCCCAAGCACAACGGCAGAGTACATTTGCGCGAACCGCTCATCGGTAACGCGGGCTACCGTTCACCGATATGCAGACGCGACCGATTCCGGCTACCGCTACGCTGTGCTGCGAATGTCCGCCCGCGATGAGAGGAAGCACCATGTTGCTCGAGGGCAAGAAAGCAATCATCACCGGAGGCACGCGCGGTATCGGCTATGCCATCGCCTGTCGCTTTATCGAGGAGGGCGCCGCCGTCACGGTCTTTGGCTCGCGTCAGGAGACTGCCGACGCCGCCGTTGAAAAGCTGGCCGCAGCCTATCCCGAGGCCAAGGTCTGGGGCCGCACCTGCGACCTCACCTCGCTCGAGGCCGTAACCGAGGCCTTTACCGAGGCAGCCGCCGACATGGGTGGCCTGGACACGGTCGTTAACAACGCCGGCATCTCCCAGCGCTCGCCGCTTCTGGAGTACACGGCCGAAGAGTTCGCCAAGGTCATGGACCTCAACGTCGTCGCCGTCTTTAACGGCCACCAAGCCGCTGCCAAGATTATGGCCGAGGCAGGCCACGGCGGCACCATCACCACCACGAGCTCGATGGTCGCCAAGTACGGTCAGCCCTCCGGCGTTGGCTATCCCACGTCCAAGTTCGCCGTCAACGGTATGGTCCAGTCGCTCTCGCGCGAGCTCGCCCCCATGGGCATTCGCGTCAACGCTGTCGCTCCCGGCGTGACCAAGACCGATATGGTCGCCAACCTTCCCGAAGAGGTCATCAAGCCCATCATCGCCACCATTCCGCTCGGCCGCATGGGCGAGCCCGAGGACGTCGCCAACGCCTTCGTTTTCCTAGCGAGCGACATGTCCTCCTATGTCACGGGCGCCGTGCTCCCCGTCGACGGAGCCGCCCGCTCTTAAGGGACCACAAGCCTCAGCTCCCAGCCTCAACATAGTCCAACAAAGAAGGCGCGCCGTCTGCATCAACTGCAGGCAGCGCGCCTTCTTCTGTTTGAAAGGGAAGCTGTGTCCCGGAATTCCGACTCAGACCGGGACGCAGCTTCCCTCAGGGCCATGTTTCGGAAAGAGCGCCCCGTTTTGAACGCCGATTCTGGGATACCGTTTCCGCAACGGGTCTCTCGCGGAAACTGCATCCCACTCTGAGCGCCCATTCCGGGACACAGTTTCCCAACGGCCCCCGTTTCGGAAACCACATCCCGTTCCGAGCCTTCAAAGCAGGACGCGGCTTCCCCGAGAGAGTATCGACTACTTGCCGTCGTCGTCCTGGGCTTCATCGCGCGCATAGAGCTCCAACATGCGGCGGCGGTATTCGCGCACGGCGAGCTTGGCGCGCTCCAGGCGGCGACGCTCGCGCGGAGTCAGCTCGGACGGGTCGACCTCGTCTCCATAGGTCTTATCGGCAAGCAGGTGCGCAGCGTCCACGATGCGGGCATCGATGTGGCCGCTCGCCGCCTCGGCGGAAAGACGCTCGGCAATCGTATCGAGCGTAGGCAGGCCCTCGAATACGCGACCATGGCCATGCGAAGTCAGCAGCTCATGCTCGCGCGCGAGCAAGCTCGCTAGGTCGTGGTGGGCGCGCAGGATGTCGAGCGCATCGGATGGATGCTCGGCAACCTCTGCCACGGCGGTGACCGGCGCTGCATCGACCACGCGGTAGAAGAGCTGCGCGAGCAGCGGCATCAAGAACACCGTGATGGCGCCGGCGGCGACCATAACCGATGCGACGTCTTGCGACAGCGCGCCCGCGTTGACGGCAACGCTCGTCACGGCAACGATGATCGGCAGCGCCGTGGTGCAGTACAGGGCCACGGTAATGCGACCATACGCCGACACATCGCGCGTCGCAGGACAAATGCTCATGGAAATAAGAATGGGCACGGCACGAATAATCAACAACGCCACGATAAAGCCCACGAGCAGACCCGGGCGCGACGCCACGGCCGTCAGATCGATCTTTGCGCCCGATACGGTAAAGAACACCGGAATCAAAAAACCGTAGGCCAGACCGTCGAGCTTGGTCTCGAGCGTATGGTTGCCCTCGGGGATGATATAGCGCAGGACAAAGCCGGCGGCAAAAGAACCCAACACGATGTCGAGATCAAAGACAGCCGAGAATGCCACGAGCGTGACCAGGATGAGCACCGTCAGGCGCACGAAGGTCTGCGACGTGGTATCGGCGCGCTCCTCAACAAACGCAAAGAAGCGGCTGCCGACGCGCTTGGAGCGGCTCGGGACCACGGCCAGCAACACGCAAACCACCGCAAACAAGCCAAGGATAACGAGCGTTTGGATGCCAGTGCGGGCAGACAACAGCACCGACATGGCGAGCACGGGACCGAGCTCGCCCCAAGTGCCATACGCGAGAATCGAGTCGCCCACGCGCGTGCCGGTGAGCGAGCGCTCACGCATAATGGGCACGAGCGTACCGAGCGCCGTCGAAGTGAGGGCAAGCGTCACGGCGATACCGTCGAAATGACTGACTGAGAACCACGGGGTAAAGCGCACGGCAAGCCAGGCGATACCAAACGTGACGACCCACGTCGCCAAGCCGTAGCGCCCCTCGACGCCCGTGATGCTCTTGGGGTCGATCTCAAAGCCGGCAAGCAGGAACAAAAAGGCCAGGCCCAGCTCGGACACAAGCGAGACCTCAGCATCTACATGGATGACGCCGAGCATATGGGGTCCCAGCACCGCGCCGAGCACGAGCAAAAAGACCGTCTCGGGAACGGGTTTCCCGGGAATCGCCGAGGCGATAAAAGGACTCGCAAAGGCCACGAGTGCGATGATGGCGAGCGAAACGAATGCCATGTGACGCCTTTCTCTTGTTTGCGCTTCACTGTAGCACCCTCGCCGTCCTCAACGCGCCGCGAGCTGTCGTATCATAGTGAGGTTTACAAACATGTGGCTCAAGGCGACCGCAGGGCAGACCCCGCAAACCGACCGCTGCCGCATACCGTACCGTACGCCCAACCGATCAGGAAGGCAGGAACCAATGGTCTCTCGTATCTACGTGGAGAAGAAACCCGGGTTCGACGTCGAGGCTCAGCAGCTCAAGGGCGAGCTGACCGAAATTCTCGGCATCAAGGGCATCGAGGCCCTGAGGATCATCAACCGCTACGACGTCGAGGGCATCGACGAGGAGCTTTTCCGCTCCTGCGTGCCGACCGTCTTTAGCGAGCCCCAGGTCGATGTGACCTACGACGAACTCCCCGCAAGCGATGGCGCCGTCTTTGCCGTCGAGTTCCTGCCTGGCCAGTTTGACCAGCGCGCCGACTCCGCCAGCGAGTGCGTGCAGCTCATCAGCCAGGGTGAGCGCCCCGCCGTGCGCTCCGCCAAGGTCTATATGATCTCGGGCGCTCTGGACGAGGCCGCCATCGATGCCATCAAGCACTACGTGGTGAACCCCGTCGAGGCTCGCATCGCCTCGCTCGACCTGCCCGAGACGCTGTACATGGAGACCCCCGAGCCCCAGCCCGTCGAGGTGCTCGACGGCTTCCGCGAGCTCGACGAGGCCGGCCTTGCCGCCTTTATCGCCGATCGCGGCCTTGCCATGGACGAGGCAGACATCGCCTTCTGCCAGCAGTACTTCCGCGATGAGGACCGCGACCCCACCATCACCGAGATCCGCGTGATCGACACCTACTGGTCCGACCACTGCCGCCACACCACCTTCGGCACCGTCCTGGACGACGTGACGATCGACGACGCCGTGGTGCAGCAAGCCTTCGACCGCTACATGGAGATGCGCCACGAACTCGGCCGCGACGCCAAGCCCGTCTGCCTCATGGACATGGGCACCATCGGCGCCAAGTACCTTAAGAAGATCGGCATCATGACCGATGTCGACGAGTCCGAGGAGATCAACGCCTGCACCGTCAAGGTGAAGGTCGATGTCGACGGCGAGGACCAGGACTGGCTGTTCCTGTTTAAGAACGAGACCCACAACCACCCGACCGAGATCGAGCCCTTCGGCGGTGCCGCCACCTGCGTGGGCGGCGCCATCCGCGACCCGCTCTCGGGCCGCAGCTACGTGTACCAGGCCATGCGTGTCACCGGCGCCGGTGACCCCACCGTCCCGGTTTCCGAGAC
This sequence comes from Collinsella aerofaciens, assembly GCA_048194085.1. Classification (GTDB taxonomy): domain Bacteria; phylum Actinomycetota; class Coriobacteriia; order Coriobacteriales; family Coriobacteriaceae; genus Collinsella; species Collinsella aerofaciens_CO. Next base: position 50,782 of record DBFABM010000020.1, on the reverse strand, counting down.
GCTCGAGGGCAAGCTGCCGCAGCGCAAGCTCGTGACCACTGCCGCCGCCGGCTACTCCAGCTACGGCAACCAGATCGGCCTTGCCACCGGTCAGGTCAACGAACTCTATCACCCCGGTTACGTGGCCAAGCGCATGGAGGTTGGCGCCGTCGTGGGCGCTACCCCGGCAAACCACGTTCGTCGCGAGTGCCCCGCCCCCACCGACAAGATCATCCTGCTGGGCGGCCGCACCGGCCGCGATGGCATCGGTGGCGCCACCGGCTCCTCCAAGACCCAGAACACCGAGTCCATCGAGACCTCGGGTGCCGAGGTCCAGAAGGGCAACGCCCCTGTCGAGCGCAAGCTGCAGCGTCTGTTCCGCCGCGGCGACGCCTGCCGTCTGATCAAGCGCTGCAACGACTTTGGCGCCGGCGGCGTCTCGGTCGCCGTGGGCGAGCTTGCCGACGGCCTGTATGTCGACCTGGACACCGTGACCAAGAAGTACGACGGCCTGGACGGCACCGATCTCGCTATCTCTGAGTCCCAGGAGCGCATGGCCTGCGCCGTCGCCGACGGTGACGTCGAGGAGTTCATGGGCTACGCCGCCGAGGAGAACCTGGAGGCGACCGTTATCGCCGAGGTTACCGCTGAGCCGCGCATGCGCATGGCCTGGAACGGCGTCGCTATCGTCGACCTGTCCCGCGAGTTCCTCAACTCCAACGGCGCACCCAAGCACCAGGTCGCCCACGTGTGCGCCCGTAGCGTGTGGCAGCCCAGCTGGGCCGGCACCACGCTCGCCGAGCGCATGACCACGCTCGTCACCGACCTCAACGTCGCTTCCAACAAGGGCCTTTCCGAGCGCTTCGACTCCACCATCGGCGCCGCGACCGTGCTCATGCCCTTTGGCGGCAAGACGCAGCTCACCCCCAGCTCGGCCATGGTCGCCAAGTTCCCCGTGGGCGGCGAGACCACCACGGCGAGTGCCATGGCATGGGGCTTCAACCCCTATCTGATGGAGGCCGACCAGTTTGCGGGCGCCTACCTGTCCGTGGTCGAGTCCATCGCCAAGCTCGTGGCTGCCGGCTTTGAGCACAAGCGCGCCTATCTCTCCTTCCAGGAGTACTTCGAGCGTCTGCGCACCGAGGCCGAGCGCTGGGGCAAGCCCACGGCAGCCGTCCTGGGCGCCCTCATGGCCCAAGTCGACCTGGGTGCCGGCGCCATCGGCGGCAAGGACTCCATGAGCGGTTCGTTTGAGGACGAGACCGGCGAGCTCAACGTTCCGCCGACCCTGATCAGCTTCGCCGTCGCCGTGGGCAAGGCCGCCCGCGCCGTCTCGCCCGAGTTCAAGGGCCTCACGCACCGCGTCGTCCGCATCGCCCCCGCTACCTATGGCGAGGACTACCGTCCCGACGCCCAGCAGCTGCTCGCCGCGTTTGACGCCGTCGAGGCGCTCACCGCCAACGGCAACGCCCTGGCCATCTCCACGCCCGGCTACGGCTGCGGCGCCGAGAGCCTCTTTAAGATGTGCGTCGGTAACCAGATCGGTATCGAGCTTGCCGAGGATGTAGACGTGGAGAGCCTCTTCACCCCGCTCTACGGCAGCTTTATCGTCGAGCTCGCCGAGGATGCCGAGCTGCCCGAGGTCGCCGACGGCGTTGTCGTCGAGCCCCTGGGCACCACCGTCGAGGGCTATGTCATCGACACCGGCTCCGAAGTCATCGAGCTCTCCGAGCTTCAGGAGGCCTGGGAGAGCGGCATCGAGGGCGTCTTTGCCTACCGCAGCGCCGACGAGACCCCCGAGGTCGAGACCATCGACTTCCGCGCCAAGGACATCCACGTGTACGGCGGCGCCAAGATCGCCCGCCCGCGCGTGGTTATCCCCGTGTTCCCCGGCAACAACTGCGAGTACGATAGCGCCCGTGCCTTCCGCGCCGCCGGCGCCGAGGCCGACACCTTCGTGATCAACAACCTCACGCCCGAGGCCGTCGCCGAGAGCACCCACGAGCTTGCCCGCCGCATCCGTGCAAGCCAGATTGTCATGATCCCCGGCGGCTTCTCGGGCGGCGACGAGCCCGACGGCTCCGCCAAGTTCATCACGGCGTTCTTCCGCGCTCCCGAAGTCACCGAGGCAGTCCGCGACCTGCTCAAGGCCCGCGATGGCCTGATGCTGGGCATCTGCAACGGCTTCCAGGCCCTGATCAAGCTCGGCCTGGTGCCCTACGGTGACATCGTCGACGCCACGCCCGATGCGCCCACGCTGACGTTCAACACTATCGGTCGCCATCAGAGCCGTCTGGTTCGCACCCGCATCTCGTCCAACCTGTCCCCGTGGCTGTCGCAGTGTAGCCTGGACGACCCCTACACCGTCGCCATCAGCCACGGCGAGGGCCGCTTTGTCGCCAACGACGAGGTACTCGCCCAGCTTATCGCCAACGGCCAGGTCGCCACGCAGTACGTGGGCGAGGACGGCAAGCCCAGCATGGATCTTTCCGTCAACCCCAACGGCTCCGCACTCGCCATCGAGGGTATCACGAGCCCCGACGGCCGTGTCCTGGGCAAGATGGGCCATGCCGAGCGTCGCGGCGACAACCTGTACTGCAACGTGCCCGAGCATGTCCCCGGCGACAAATTCATGCCGATCTTTGAGAGCGGCGTAGCCTACTTCGCTTAATACGTTTCCATCGGGTACAATCCCCTCGGGTAACAACACCCGCCACCGGCACCCCCGGTGACGGGTTCTTTTTTGCTTTGCGCGTATAGGAGAAGGACATCATGGAAAGCCGCAAGCCGTATCTCGCCACCCTGCCCGGACTCATCCTGGGCTGTCTCGTTTGCTGCGCGCTCTGGGGCTCCGCCTTCCCCTGCATCAAGATCGGCTACGGCCTCTTTGGTATTCCCGCGCACGACAGCGCCTCGCAGCTGCTCTTCGCGGGCCTGCGCTTCACCCTTGCCGGCATGCTGGTCATTGTTGGCATGAGCGTGGCCCAGCGCCGACCGCTCGTTCCGCAAGCGCGCGATATCAAGCCCATCTGCATCTTGTCGCTCTTCCAGACTATCGGGCAGTACTTCTTTTTCTACCTGGGCCTCTCGCGCGCCAGCGCCATGTCGAGCTCCATCATCGAGGCCAGCGCCAACTTCCTCGCAATCCTCTTTGCCGCCCTGGCATTTCACACCGAGAAGCTCAATGCGGCCAAAGTGCTCGGCTGCGTACTGGGCTTTGCCGGCGTCGCGCTCGTCAACCTTTCGGGCGCGGACGGCACCTTTGGCTTTACGCTCGACGGCGAGGGTTTTATCCTGGCCTCCACCGTCGCGGGTGCCCTTTCGACCTGCCTGATCGGTATCTTCTCGCGTGAGCACGACGGCGTCTTGCTTGCCGGGTGGCAGTTCTTGGTCGGCGGCCTGGTCCTCACCGCCATCGGCTTTTTGATGGGTGGCGCGCTCTCCCCCACGGCGATTGCCCCCGCCATCGCGCTCATCATTTATATGGCACTCATTTCCGCCGTCGCCTACTCGCTGTGGTCGCGCCTGCTTGCCGTCAACCCCGTCAGCCGCGTCTCGGTCTTTGGGTTTATGAACCCCGTCTTTGGTGTGCTGCTGAGCGCGCTGCTGCTCGGCGAGGGCGCTGGCACGAGCCCCATTACCGTCATCGTTGCCCTGCTGTTGGTCTGCGGCGGCATCATCATCGTCAACAAACCCAAAAAAGCCTAGCGAGCTCACCTTTTTAAAGAGGGCGTTCGCACACTTTAGCTCAATGGAGCACACTGATTCTCGTTGATTTCGTACCGAGCCGCGGCGGCAGACGCTCGTCTTGCCGCACCGCGCCTGGGCGTTATGGCCGGTGGCCCCCGCAAACGCAAAAAGGGCGCACGACCATCGCAACGGTCGTGCGCCCTTTTTTTCTAGCGTATCTGGGCGCCGGCTTTCTTTTTCTCGGCCTTGACGCGGTAGAGTTCCGCGTCGGCAGCGCGAAGCAAGTCTTGCCAGGTATCGACGCCATCACCAACCCGTGCGTAGCCAATGGACATCCGCAACAGATACGGAACCTCGGCGCGCGCGAGCTCGTCGTTAATCGCCGAACACAGATCTATGATGTCCTGTTCCGCTGCTGCCTTTTGGAGCACCACGAACTCATCGCCACCATAACGTGCAATAAAGCCACCAGACGCCGAGCAGACTTCTTTGAGCGCAGCGGATATGACCTGAAGAGCGTGGTCGCCCTCCACATGCCCATAGCGATCGTTAATCTGCTTAAAGCCGTCGGCGTCCATCATGAGCAGATACACATCTTCGGCCTGATCCACATTTGAGAAGAGCGACAGCATATAGGTCTCAAAACGGTTGCGATTGTTGAGGCCAGTCAACGGGTCGGTCGAGATGAGTTGCTCCTGGCAGATAATGTAGAGCAGCAACATGCTAATCATTATGCCGACACAAAGGCCAGGCACCGAGTATACGATCTGAAAGGTACCGCCCACCAGGGCCGGAATGGCGAAAAATGCCAAGGTTCGATAGATAGCCTTCGTCTGCAGGCTCTCGACCCTGCGAGATTGCACAAACGCATGCAGGGACGTATGTATAACGTAACAGTAGCTGACAATGGGCTGGATCATATAGGCAAAGCCGCGACGATACACGCCCTGCGAATCGATATAGAACAAGGCGTGCGTCCAGTAACTGGTAAAAGCCAGCACGACCACCAGAGCCGTAGGCAACGTTACAAGCACCACCCTATAGCGCGAGGTCACAAGGCGAGAGCCCTGCATCGTCTCGGAATAGATAAACCAAATGAGACACGCGATGGCAAAGAGCGAAAACGAAACCGCGTTGGAAATCCAGTTGGCAGCAATACCCAACGTGCCGTCCGCACCATCCGAAAGCGTCCAGATCATATCGAATAATATGTACGCGGCAGAGGTGTAGCCAAGCATGCTAAACAATAGCTGCAGGGTGCTCGAGAACAAGGAGCGACGACTTCGCGCGGCAAGCCCGATAAGAACAATCATGCATAGCAGGAATATCTCAATCTTGAGTGCCTTAACCACTAGACGCCATCCCTTCAATATCCGAATGGTCAGAATCGCCCAATTCGAATCAGGGCAATAAACACCCCTTTACTCCGCAGGGGTAAAGGGAATCATAGCAAAGCGCCCGAACATCACTGCAAAACAGTTTCTGTTCGGGCGCTCGGACGGCGCGAATTGCACGCCGGAATCAATTATCGGTAACGGCCGTTACTCGCCATCGATGTCGGTCGCGACGGCCTCCTCGATGGCCTCGACACCGGCAGGCGACAGGTCCTCCTTGCCCTGGCAGAACTTCTTGTCGACCCAGCCGGTCAGAATCGGAGCCATGATTGCCGTGATGATAACGGCAGTGGCGATCTGGGCGTACGCGGTGGGCGCAAGCTCGGCGTAGCGCGGCGCGACCTCGGCGAGAGCAACCGGCGTGGTCATAGCCGTGCCGGCGATGGTGGAACAAGCCACGGCAGCCTTGCCGTTACCACCGCACAGGCGCTCGAACGCAAAGGTGATGGGACCGACGACAAACAGCGTGACAAGGCCCAGCAAGATGCCGGAAATACCACCGGCGATGAAGCTCGAAAGGCTCATGGACGCACCGAGCTGAAAACCAATTACGGCGATCGCGGGATTGGCGCCGGGAACCAGCAGGATCTTGATAAACGGGAACAGGTTGCCCAGAACCATGCCGATAACGAGCGGCAAAATGGAGCCGATGATAGTACCGACAGGGATGTTGGCAAGACCCGAAACACCAAGGACGATCATCGTGACGGCGGGGCCGGCCGTAAAGAACAGGATACCGACGGCGCCCTGCTCGGACTCATCGCCGAACTCGCCCATGATGCCCGTATAGAGCGCCATGTTGCAAAACGTAATGCCGCCGATGATAGACACGGAGCTCAGACCCAGGAAGTTGTCGTTAAAGAAATATGCCACGCCTAGGCCGAGAGCCGCTGCGACGACCAGCTTGGGAATCAGCACGACGATACCGGTCTTGATGGCGCCCGGCGTGGACTTAAAGCTGATGCCGGCGCCCACGAACAGCAGGATCGCGGCGACGATGGTATTGGAGCCACCGCGGCAGGCAGCCGTAAAGAAGCCGCCGATCTCAAAAACCTGCGGGCAGAAGGTGTTGAGCAAAAGACCGACGATCATCGGATAGATCATGATGTCGCCCGGGATGCGCGGAACCTTGAATTTCTTTTGCTCGTTGGCAGTCGCTTCCTGTGCCATGAAACCCCCATTTCCGCTGACGCGGAACAAAAGCCCACGTCATGCTTTGCTACAGTAAAGTTTGACCATGGTACCAGAAGAAATAGACCAGCTCGGTGAAAAATTCGACAAGTTGGGATGGAACGAGATTCGGCGCCCGCGACGCCACCCCTATATAAGGCTCAAGACAATATAGAGTACGATGCCCGAGACGCAGCACCACAGCATCGATTTTGTCTTGACCGCCACGACCACGACGCCGACGGCCGCAATCCAGGGAACCAAGGCAGGCCAGAGTCCCGCGTCGAACGCGCCGGGGCTCACCAAGTCGTTGGCGACCAGCGCGGCAAAGGCAGCGGGCGGGATATAGCCCAGGGCCTCGGTAATGCGGGGCGACAGGGTCCGCCCGCGCAAGGCGAACGCCGGCGCGATGCGAAAGAACGCGATAGCAGCCCACGACGACAGCCACAGAACCAAGAACTCGTTAACGGGCATCGCGGGCACCTCTTCCGTCAAATACAGCATCGCACGCCAACGCAATGGCAATGCCGGCCACGACGCTTGCCGGCACGGCAATATTCGTGAGGCCCAAGAACTTGCATACGGCGACGGACACCGCGCCCGAAACCGCCGCGACAACGTTGCCGCGCGACAGCCGCTGCGAAAAGAGCAGGCAGATAAAGAGCGAGGTGCAGACAAAGGCTGCAATGGCGGTGGGAACATCGACAACGGCGCCGACGATGGTGCCCATCGTACACGAAACGCCCCATGTTGCGATGAGGATCACGTTGAGCACAAAGGACTCGCGCGGGCCCCAATCCTCCCCTTCAACCAACTTGGCAAGCGAGATGCCATATGCCTCCTCGGTAAGTGTCGCGGCAACAGCCAGCGTCTGACGCTTCGAGGCACCCGTCAGATGCGGCGCGATCGATGCCGAGTAAAGCGCAAAACGCGAGGAGATGGCGGCAACGCTCGCGATAATCGAAGGTGCCGGCACGTCCGCCAGCCAAAGATTGCAGATCATAAACTGGCCGCTGCCCGTCACAAACGTGCTGCTCAGGGCAAAGACCATCCAGGGCTCCATTCCCGTCTGCCCCATGATCATTCCGCACGGCGCACCTATTGCAACATAGGTAAGCATCACCGGCCAGACGGTTCTAACGATTTTGAACACCATACGCTTCTCATCCTGACAAGGTCTCCGAGCCGCATGTAGCGATACGGCAGAATCATCATCCGACAGCAACCGAGTTCACCTACAATTGCCACCGGATCGAAAGACACAACTTTTTAGGAAGTCATTATGACAGCTATCGATCGAGACCGGGCGCGCGCGGCCTTCAAAAGCTACACCGATGCCTACGACGCCACCAACCCACGCATCGCGCTCAAAATCGAGCATACGTACCACGTGGCCGAGGCATGCGATGCCGTAGCGCGCGAGCAGGGCTGGTCGTCAGAAGATATTGACCTGGCATGGCTTTGCGGCCTGCTACACGATATGGGCCGCTTTGAGCAGCTGCGACGCTGGGACACCTTTAAGGACGCCGAGAGCATGAGCCATGCGGCGCTGGGCATCGAGGTCCTCTTTGGCGAGAATCCCGCCGATGCACCCGCCACGACAAACATCCGTGACTTTATCGAAACCGGTGCGCATGACGAGCTCATCCGAGCGAGCATCGCCTATCACAGCGACTTTCGCCTGCCGGCACAACTCGACGAGCGTACACGGTGCTTCTGCGATATCGTGCGCGATGGCGACAAGATCGACATTATGCGCACCATCGCCGACAGCACCGTCGACACTATCCTCAAGGTGGACGAGAAGACGTTTCTCGGCAGCCGTTTCTCGTCGCCGACACTTGCCGCCTTTGACGAGCACCGCTGCGTCGCACGCGATGAGCGCGATGAGCCCGCCGACTTCTTGGTGGGGCTTATCTGCTTTATGTTTGAGCTCGTCTATCCAGCAAGCCGCGCGCTGGCGCGCGAGCAGGGCGATATCTACCGCCTGCTCGACGCGCCCTTTGGCATTACGCGGCCCTTTACCGACCCCGCCACGCAGGCGACTTGGAGCCGCCTTAAGGACGAGATGCGCGACTGGCTGGCGCGCGCCTAGCGCTCAAGCTGGGCCAGCAGTTCCTCGACGACCTCGACGGCATCGCCGACAACCTTGTACTGGGCAGCACCAAAGATGGGGGGCATCCGGGTCCTCGTTGATGGCGATAATGCACTCTGCCCCACCGATGCCGGCAAGATGCTGGATGGCGCCCGAAACACCGATACTCACGAGAAGCTTGGGCGAAACCGATACGCCGGTCTGGCCAATCTGATGGCGACACTCCAACCAGCCGGCCTCCACGACAGGTCGCGTGCAACCAAGCTCGGCTCCCAGAGCCTCGGCGAGCCTTCGCATCAGGGGCAGATTCTTCTTGGAGCCAATGCCGCGGCCCACCACGACCAAGCGCTCGGCATCGGCGATCGAGGCCTGCTGCCTCCACTCCTCGGCGGGAATCGAGATCTCGACACGAGCCTTAGCATCATCCGCAAGCGATATCTGGGTGATCGTGCCGGAGCGGTCGTAGTCAAAGTCGGGCGCCTTAAAGATGCCGGGACGAACCGTTGCCATCTGGGGACGATGATTGGGGCAGACGATGGTGGCCATCAGGTTGCCGCCAAACGCCGGACGCGTCTGTTGCAGCAGCCCCGTCTCCGTATCCATCGAAAGTACGGTGCAGTCAGCCGTAAGGCCCGTCTGCAAGCGCACGGCAACGCCGGGTGCCAGTTCGCGGCCAAAAGCGGTCGCACCGTATAGGATGGCCTCGGGTTTGCGTTCGGCTACCAAATCGCAGATCAAGCGGGCGTAGACCTCCGCATCGTTTTGGCGCAGGCGCTCGTCGCGACAGGCCAGGACTTCGTCGGCGCCCGCGCAAACCAGATGCTCCAGGTCGCCGAGAGAACCCTCGGGACCCATACCGATCAGTGCCACCAGACGGCAGTCGCGAGCATCGGCAAGCTCGCGGCCCTTGCCCATAAGCTCATAGGCAACGGGAGTCACCGTATCGTGCTCGTCGGTCTGCGCGAATACCCAAATGTCTCGATATGCATCAAGGTCCACCGCACCAGCGGCCTCGTCACGCTCGATCGAGATAGCGTTGACAGGGCAGGCGTCGACGCACCCACCGCATAGGATGCAGCCGTCGGTTACGCGGGCGCATCGGCTGGGTCGCTCGCCTTCCACTACGATGCCGCCCGAGGCACAGGCGCGAACGCAGCGACCGCAGCCGATACAGGCTTCGCTATCGATAATCAGTCCGCTCATCTATGCCATCCCCTCGATAATCTTGGCAAGCTTTGCCGCCTGCTCGGACGCCGTCCCCTCAACGGCCTCGCACGTTTGGTCACGGTCGGGCACAAACGAGCGCACGACCTGTGTCGGCGACCCGGCAAGACCGCAACGCGCGGGGTCGGCGTTCACGTCGGCGGCACTGACCACGCGCACGTCCGCCTCCTCCGCCGCGCGAATACCGGCAATACTCGGCATACGCAACTGGCCAATCTCCTTGGCAGTCGTCATCGCGCACGGCATCTCAAGGTACACCGTCTCCTCGCCGGCATCGCATCCGTGAACGAGCGCCAGCGAGCCACAGGTCGTAAAGCCCGCGCTCTGCACGCAGCTCACGTCGGTCACGCAGGGAATATCAAAGGCACCGGCAAGCTCGGGACCAATCTGGGCCGTATCGCCATCCACCGCCATCTTGCCGCAGATGAGCAGGTCGAAGTCCTCGTCGAGCGCCTCGATGCCGCACTTGAGGGCATAGGTGGTTGCCAGGGTATCGGCACCTGCAAAGGCACGATCGGTCAGCAGCAGCGCATCGTCGGCGCCTCGAGCGATGCAGTCGCGCAGCAGCGATTCGGTCGCGGGGATGCCCATCGACACCACCGTCACGCGCACGTCCATGCCAAAGCCGATAAAGTCGTCCTTCAGCGCCAGCGCGCATTCCAAAGCGCTCGCATCAAAGGGATTAATGACCGCCTGCTTGCCATCGCGCACGATGGTATTGGTCTTGGGGTCCATCTTGACCTCGGTGCTGCCCGGCACGGCCTTGACGCACACCACCATATGGAAATCGCTCATCTTCACGCGCCCCCTTTCTGGACGAGCTCATCCAAGAGCTTCTCCGAAAACAGGTTACCGCGACCCAGCTGCCCGGCAGGATCGAGCTGGAGCTTGAGCCGCGCCGACTCGACCATGGCCTCGTGACCGTACATCGTCTCCAAGAAGCCCGCCTTGATCTTGCCGACGCCGTGTTCTGCGGAGACGGCACCGCCCATGGCCGTGACCTCGGAAGCCCACTGGGCAAAGAGTTCTCCGCCGCGGCGATAATCCTGTGCATCGCGCGGCAGAATGTTCACATGCAGATGGTTGTTACCGATATGCCCCCAGGCGGCAGATTCAAGCCCACTTTCCGCCAGCGTGCGGCGATAGAGGGCGATAACATCGGCCAAGTGCGCGTTGGGCACCGACATGTCCGAACCCAGTTTGGTGATGGCGGGATCCATGCGGCGGCGCTCGTCGATGAGCATGTTGACGCTCTCGGGCACCGCATGGCGGAAGAATCGCTGACACTCGCGATCGACCTCGGTGCGCGCGACCCATGTTGCATCGTCACTGCCGCCCGCAAGCTCCAGTACCCACCCCAAGTGATACAGCTCCTCAGTCGCCTGGGCTTCGTCGTCGCAGTCGAGCTCCACGTAGACACAGACCTTGGCGTCTTTGTCGAGCGCAGGCAGCGAGGCAAACGCCGTCGACTGCTCGCGCTGGCGACGTAGAATATCCAGGGCGCCAGCATCGAAGTACTCGATGGCAGCCGCATGGGACAGGACGGGACGCACAGAATCGGTGAAGGACACGGCCTTGTCTTCGCTGTCGAAGAAGCAGCTCACGCCCCAAACGACCGCGGGTGCCACCTGCAGGGCAATCTCGAGTTCGGTGATGACGCCGATTGTGCCACACGCACCGATAAACAGATCGATGGCATCCATATCGTCAGCAACGAAATAGCCCGAAGCATTTTTTGTCTTGGGCATGGTATAGCCGGGAAGATCGAGCTCGAGTGTACGGCCCGCTGCCGTCACGAGCGACAGGTGGCGGCCCTGGGCAAAAGCCTCGCCGCGCCGAAGCTCAAGCAAATCGCCATCAGCCAGCACGACGTGGAGTCCCGTGATATGTGGGCGCATGGGGCCGTAGGCGTAGCTGCGGGCACCGGAGGCGTTACATGCCGCCATGCCGCCCAGACAGGCAGACGCCTCGGTGGGATCGGTGGGAAAAAACTGCTCGGGAGCCTCTTGGAACTCCTCGTAGGCCTCAAGCGATGCCTGGTCCCAACCAGCGGTCGGCAGCACCTTCTTGCTCAGCTGCTTGCGCAGCTCCGAGAGCACAACGCCCGGCTCCACGCGCAGCAGAAATTGGCCTTGTTCATCGCGGCGAAGGCCCAAATAGCGATTCATACGGGAAGTATTGAGGATATGCCCGCCGTGGGGCACGGCGCCGGCGGCAAGGCCGGTTCGGGCGCCCTGAACCGTTACCGGAACACGCTCGACATGGAGCTTTTCCAAAATGGCACGGACCTCGTTTTCCGTTGTCGGAAACGAGATGCTCGAGGCCTCGCCCGATGCGCGAGATTCATCGCGGCCATACTCTTCGAACTCGTCGGTGAAGGGTTTGATGGTTGCAGACACGCGAACTCCCCCTTTAGCTAACTACAGTGTTTGCAGGGAGATGTTACCGCATCGTTTCGTCGACGTGTTCGAGACCGTCTCCATAATTGGCGTTTTTTACGTTCGTGCAATTCGGCGAGCGGCTTGATTTCCTCGGCAGACGATGCTTTTGACACATATGGCCCCGCCGTCGCCGACCGCGCGATTGTCGCTCGAAAAAAGTTGGAGTATTTTTTGCCGCCTTTTACCTGCGGAGACGCCAATCCGTCAAGCATTTGGTCAGAAATTGGTCAAGTAGCGGCTGATACGGTCGGCGTCGACAGCCAAAACCGATAGAAGTTTTGGCCCAGAAGCAGGGAGGTTCCCATGGCATATTACTGGCCCCAGTACGGCATCGCCATCGAAGTCGACGACGATCCCCATCTCCTGCCTTTCGACGAAGAGGCATTCCCCGATACGACGGTCTACCACGTTACCACCGATGTGATCTGCGACCCCGAGTCGTTCTCGGCGCTCGCCCACCACATCGCGCATATCCACGACATCGAGCTCCCTCCCGACTTCGACGAGCTCGTCTACTCGCGCCGTCTGATGCTTCACATGCTCTTTGGAGCGGACCCGTCCACCTTTGCGCGCGTCTATACCGCCAAGGATGCCGCATGAGCGCGAAGAAGCCACCCCACTTTGCAGGCCTGGGTCGTCGCAAGAAGCTCATCGTTGCCTGCTTGGCCATCGTCTGCGCCCTTGTCGCCGTAGGACTATACGCTTGGCAGTCGCAGCCCGTACCCGAGGCGGGCGCTTCGGTCACGACGGCCGAGGGCAAAACGCGTCAGGAAATCCAAGATGAGCTCGACGCCATCGTCCGCGACAACATGATGACGATTTCGGTCGCGCCGGTCGCTCAGCTGCAGGAGGACGGCAAGCTGCGCGTCAACGTGCAAAACGTCCAAGACAATAAATATCCCCAGCGATTCCGCGTCATCCAAAACGACGAGACCATGTACGAATCCGGTGTGGTCGAGACCGGCAAGACAATCGAGACGTGCCCCGCCGGCGGCATCAAAGAAGGCGAGGCGTACATCGAGATCCAGGCACTCGATGCCAAGACCCTCGACAGCCACGGCAATCCGACACGTGTCAAGGTACGGGTTGAGCAAGCCGAGAACTAGCTTTCCGGCCGACGCAGCACCGCACGCAATTCACTAGCATTCGTCCAATCATCGCGGGGACGGCCCGCGGCGAATAGAAAGGAACGACCATGAACATCACCAGAAACATGAACGGAGCCAGAGCGCTCGTCGTGGGCGCAGGGCTCGCGCTCGCACTCGCAATGGGCGCCGCCCCGACGCCAGCTATGGCAGCCGGGCGTGTTGGAACCACGAAGGTAATGGTCAAGACCGAGATCGACAACATCAAGTTCAACGCACCGACGGTTATTCCCTTCGTCGCCCAAGCCGACGGCACGCTTCAGGGTCCCTCAGAAGACGCGATCACCATCGACAATCTTTCGGCCTACGGCATCCATGTCACCAACATGAAAATCGACGCCATGAACACCTGGACCATTGCCGCCGACGCCAAGGCCGGAACCGCGCAGAACTCCATCGACTTTAAGGTCGGCCCCGACGGCGCACTCCAGAACGCCAGCGCCGCCGCGCAAGGGACGGGCCTCGATCTTTCCAAGAATGCAGCCTTCGACATGGGCTACCAGGGCATTGCCGGCGGCACGGACAAAATTAAGCTCAAGACAAGCGGAAACGTCGCCCGCGTCACGCGCGATATCTTCCACGTAACCGGCGAAGGCGATCAGGTTGCAACGATCACCTGGACGGTCGAGCCCGGTGCGCACACGGCATAAGGCCGTCGCCCTGGCCGCCGCCGTCAGCATCTTAGCGTTTGGCCCAGCCATGGCCTTTGCCCAGCAAGAACAGGCGCAGGCCGCCACGCAAGTGACGGTCGACCTCTCGGGGCTCGACCGCGGCGACCGCGAGGAACCATTGGCGCAGACAGGCGATGGACGATGGCTCTTGGCAGCAGGCGCCACAGCAGCAGGCGCGGGAACCGCCGGCCTCGGCCTGCACATCAAACGCAGCCAGAAACAAAACACGGACAGGCCGCACTAAATTAGCTAAGGAGACCCCATGGCATCGAAGAACCTTTTGCCCGTCGTCGCACTCTGCGGCGCGCTCGCAACCGGAACGCCTGTCGCCGCTTGGGCGACTCCCGTCATGGCAGACTCCTTACCAGCAGCCCTAAGTTCCGCACCAAATCCGTCGAGCGCCATTGCGTGCAAGCGTTTTTCGATCGCACAGGCCGCGATCTCAACCTCGGGATGCCTTCGTCGTAATACGGACGGCTCGATAGTCGTGGATATCAAGCGTTCGAACAAGGCAAACGGCTCCCAGGCGGGGTGCGCCGTCTGCACGTGGCGCTCGGTTGTGCTCGATGCAGATGGCGATCCATGCAATTTAGAGCTGCGCATCGACATCGCTTCGGTCGATGACTCGGCGAACGGAGCGAAGGTCGCCTTCGACGGTACGTTTTTCGAGAAAGGAGGCGGTATATGTCTGGGCTGCGCCGCCGCGAATGCCGACGACACGCAGCCCACCCTCTCATTCACGGCATCGTTGCGGCTGACCAAAGCCGACACCGATGCCATCGCGGCGGGAGAAGCGTCCCTGCTGTTCTACGCCGTCAGCACCAAAGACACAGACGCTCATTTCGAGAAGCCAGCCGGATCACTCAGCCTTACACGAGGGATAGAGGCAGGCCCTATTGAAATCGATGCCCACGCGCAAAGCAGGCAACGCATTCTTGCCGACCCGGCGCTTCTCGAAATGGAGTGGCGCGGATCCGGAGCCATCGGAATTCTCCCCTCCGCGCTTGACGCCAAGACGCTCCCCCCAAACGACGAACCCATCAACGTAACCATACAAGAAGAGAGCGCGGATAAAGAAGCAGGTGCGGGCGACACGCCGTCGCCGACAAACAGCGTCCCAGCTTCTTTCGAAGCGCCGAATGAGCCCGCTGCCGATCCAAACGATCCCGAGCTCGCGGACAGTCTGGGGCTTGCTGATCCTCAAGAGATCGATGAAGGTAACTGCTGCGTGCTTGCCGCGCTCGACCACACAGAGGTCATCGACGCTGCGAACATCGAAGTTGCCGCCGCCAATCAGCCCGTCCGCAAGTCAGCCATCATCGCATTTCCTGAATCCATCGAAGTCGTCTTTTTGCCATCGGGCGAGGTCGTGGCCCCAACACTGCTCACCTTGTTGGGCGCCAAGAATACTCGAAACGAAATTAAAAAGGTCACGGTTGTCGACCCTGCAACCACCGCCAAGCTGCGTTTATACGCCGTTGCTCCAGACGGAGGCAAGACCTTAGAATTCGATGGTGACACACTCCTAGCCTGGCGACGTCTGGACATTATGCAAGACGTCTCGTATCAGATCGAACTCGAAGGGTTTGATCGTGCCCGCGATGCCAATATCATCGCCGCGGCTATTGAATCCCCACAGCGGCTTATGACACTGCGCTTTGAATACTATCCCTATGTCCCGACAACCACCTGAGGCTTAAATGCTGCGCATCATTCCTAATACCACTTATATAACGTATTAGATGGGTCGCGATGTGCCTCGCATTTCGTTCTGCTACGATTGCCACGTTGGCATCAATACAGGAGGGCTCATGCCGGGCTTGGGAACAATCATCAACGTTGTGCTTTTAGTTGCGGGCGGTCTTTTGGGATTAGCGGGCGGCCGCTTCATTACACCGCGCATCCAAGACACGCTCATGAAAGCATCGGGGCTGTGCGTCCTGTTTATCGGCCTGGGCGGCACCATGCAAAAGATGCTCATCATCGATGGAAAGGCGCTGGCGACCACCGGTACCACCATGCTCATCGTCTCATTTGCGCTCGGTTCACTCATCGGCGAGGCCGTCAACTTGGAAGCCGTCATCGAGAACCTTGGTGAATGGCTCAAGCGCAAGACTGGCAGTGAGGGCGATAACGAGTTCACCAACGCTTTTGTCTCGACTTCACTCACCGTCTGCATCGGTGCCATGGCTATCGTGGGATCAATCCAAGACGGCCTGCTCGGCGACTGGTCCACGCTCGCCCTCAAGGGAGCGCTGGACTGCATCATCGTCTGCACCATGACGGCGTCGCTCGGACGCGGCTGCATCTTCTCGGCCCTGCCCGTAGCCGTGTTCCAGGGGACGATCACGTTGTTTGCCGGCGCGCTCTCCCCCATCATGACCACAGCAGCCCTCAACAGCCTTTCGCTCGTAGGCTCCATGCTCATCTTCTGCGTCGGCGTCAATCTCATCCGTCCTCAGACCTTCCGCACGGCCAATATGCTTCCCTCCGTCGTCATCGCCGTCATCTACGCCCTCCTGTTCTAAATCTATCAACGCAGCGGTATCTCGAACATCTGTTTGATGCTGTGCTATGATATGAGGTCGCCGTAGCTGCGTTCGAGAGGAGGAGCGGTGGCCGACCAGGACATCAAGATGCTCATCGAGCGCATTATGGCCGAGGCCCGGACCCATCAGTCCGCTCGCTTCTCACATGAGGTCTACGCAG
Organism: Collinsella aerofaciens; assembly: GCA_048194085.1. Taxonomy (GTDB): domain Bacteria; phylum Actinomycetota; class Coriobacteriia; order Coriobacteriales; family Coriobacteriaceae; genus Collinsella; species Collinsella aerofaciens_CO. Next base: position 34,264 of record DBFABM010000020.1, on the reverse strand, counting down.
ACGAGCCGATTCTCAAGACCGGCCGACAGATGCAGAATTTCCTCCCCGATCAGTACCGTAAAATGCGCGAGATATCGCGCTGGCAGGATGACCCCAAGGGCGGCGCGGGCCGTTGGCTTTCGGAAGCCGAGCTTTTCTACCGCCAAGGCCTGCTGATGGCCGACTTTGAAGACGACTGCCCCTACAACGGCACCTTTAAGTCGTACTTTCCCACCTACAACGCCATGAGCGATCGGCAGCTGCGCGGCTATTTTACCTGGCGCGCCCAAGTGCGCCGCGGAACTGTCGAGGAAACGTCTACGTCCTTTGCCTTTCTGTATCTCTATGAGCTGATTTGCGGCATTGGCGTAGATGACCCGCTCGATGGTTTTAACAAGATCAAGGCTTTTTGGGATGCCTATCGCGCCTTCGAGCCCGGCATCGATCGGTTTGCACGCGTGTGGTTGCAGGATTACGCCGTATTCCATGGGCTCGACCCCAAGCTGCTTCGCGACTCTAAAACCGTCATGTTCGATAACGCCCTTATCGAGCTGCGGCGCGCGGCACGAGACCTTGTACCGGCACCGGCACCGTCCGGCCAGACCCCCAAACGTCGCAAAACCTCCGAGCCCACGCTCCCCCTTCCGCCCGATGAGGTGCGCGAGGAGCGACTCATGGCCGCCATCAACGCCCTCTCCACGTACAACCTAAGTAACTCGCGGCTCGACCGCAGCCACCACCGCGATCTGCGCCACGTGGCATGCGCCGTGTATGTCCGTATGGCGCGCTACTATGACACGCACCGAAAGACCGGCATCGTGGCGAGTTTATTTGGGGAGGAGACGGCCATGCCCTACACCATGTTTGCCTCGGCCGTATTCTTTGCGCCCGAGCGCCACGAGGACTGCGAATACCGCCTGGATCCTATCCATATCTACCGTTGCCAAAACGGCTTTTGGGAATGCATGCGTATCCACGGTAGTAGGCAAAAGAGCAGCAAGCTCGGTGAAATGATGCGCGCCTGCGACCAACGCCTGCGCCTGGCGCTGGACCCCGCCCATCCCCTTAAGGAAGAAAAGGTCCCCAAATATCTGGCCAAGATTATCGATGACGAGATTGTGGCATGGCTTTCGTGGGACGCCGCACACCAGCCCGTCAAGATCGATATCGATCTGAGTCAGCTGGGGCACATTCGGAGCGCCGCTGCGCAAACGCGCGAAGCGCTTTTGATCGACGAAGAGCGCGAGGACGACGCATCCGCAGAAGCCGAGGCAGCGGACTCAGGGCAACCGGAAGCCGAGCCCGTAGCCGACGCGATTGTCGAACCGGTCGTGGCACCCATTCGGCAGGACTTGACCGACGAGCCGACCATATCCACCGAACAGTTTGGTGTCTTGGCACCGCTTCTCGCGCCGACGCCCGCGTTCGCGGCTGCTGCGCCCGCTGACGCCACAAACGAACTCGCGCCTGCCGCAAACGCCTATCTCAGCGCACTGCTCGAGCACAACGCAGTACAGGCGGAATCGGCGGTAGTGCAATCGGGGCAGAGCGAGGACATGCTCGTCGATACCATCAACGAGGCGCTCTTTGACCTGGTGGGCGACACCGTAATTGAATTTAGCGCGGCAGGGCCGCAGATTATTGAGGACTACGAAGCAGACGTGAGAGGATACCTAGACCATGAGTGATACCGCATCCGCAGCACCCCGCGTGCCCAAGCGCGTCGCTGCCGTCATTCTCAACTCGCTCAAGGGCGGCGTGGTCCCGCGCATCGGCCTTCCCTACATTACCGTAGGGCGCGAGGTCGAGATCCGCGCCCTGCTCACCGATCTGAGTCTCATCGCCGACGGTGGGGCGAGTTTCCGCTTCCTGGTCGGTCGCTACGGCGCCGGCAAGAGCTTTTTGCTCCAGACCATCCGCACGCACGCCATGGGCGAGGGATTCGTCGTCGCTGATGCCGACCTGTCGCCCGAGCGCCGCCTGCAAGGCGGTCAGGGGCAGGGCCTTGCCACCTACCGCGAGCTCATACGCAATATATCGACCAAGACGCGCCCCGAGGGCGGTGCGCTCAACCTTATTCTTGATCGCTGGGTCGCCTCGTGCGCCGACGTCGACGAGTCGGTCGTCAATGCCCAACTGGCCCCGCTCGAGGAAATGGTCCACGGCTTCGACTTCACCCGCATGCTCCGCCGCTATCGCACGGCCGTATCCGAGGGCGACGAAGAAGCCATGAGCCGCGTGACCAAATGGATCCGCGGCGAATACCGTACCAAGAGCGAGGCTCGCGCCGAGCTGGGCTCCTCGACCATCATCAGCGACGACGACTGGTACGACTACGTTAAGCTCATCGCGCGTTTTTTGGTCTGCAGCGGCTACAAGGGTATGTTGGTGCTCATCGACGAGCTCGTGAATCTGTATAAGATTCCCAACGCGATCACGCGCCAGTACAACTACGAGAAGATCCTGACCATGTACAACGACACACTCCAGGGCAAGGCGCAGTACCTGGGCATGATCATGGGCGGCACGCCAACCTCCATCGAAGACCGCCGCCGCGGCGTGTTCTCCTACGAGGCCCTGCGCAGCCGACTCGCTCAAGGCCGCTTTGCACGCGAGGACCTTAAGGACATGCTCGCGCCCATCATCCGTCTGCAGCCACTCACCTACGAGGAGCTGCTGGTGCTGATCGAAAAACTCATGCAAATTCACGCCGGCTACTTTGGCTGGACGCCCACGCTTACCGAGAACGACTTGGTGGACTTCCTCAAGATCGAGTTCGGTCGTGTGGGAGCCGACACACATCTGACGCCGCGTGAAGTCATTCGCGACTTTATCGAGCTGCTCGACATCCTATGCCAAAACCCCGACGCCAACGTAGCCGAGCTGCTGCAAAGCGTCGGCGGCGACGCGCTGGTGCCGGCAGCAGCAACAGGCGACACCGGCACCGCAGGCGGCGACCGTAGCTTCGCCGAATTCACCATCTAACCTGCCAAAAAGGGACAGGTTTATTTTGGCAGGTTTTATCTGGGCGAACGTTGAGACTGTAATGCAGCAAGCCGTTGCCAGCCGCGTTGAGAGATTCGTTTTTGAGAGGAGGCCCCGTGAACGCCTTTGACCGCTACGCCCCGTTTATCCAAGACTTCATCTACTCCCACGATTGGGAGAGCCTGCGCTCTATCCAGGTTGCGGCGGCAGACGCCATCTTTAACACACAAGACAATGTGCTCCTAACGGCATCCACAGCTTCCGGCAAAACCGAAGCGGCCTTCTTTCCCATCCTGACCGAGTTTTGGGAGAACCCGCCCGCAAGCGTTGGTGCCCTCTACATTGGCCCCCTCAAGGCACTCATCAATGATCAATTCGTCCGTCTCAATGACCTCTGCGAAGAGGCCGATATCCCTGTCTGGCACTGGCATGGCGATGTCTCGCAGTCGCACAAGGCTAAGCTCATCAAAAAACCGAACGGCATCTTGCAGATTACGCCCGAGTCACTCGAGGCGCTCTTAATCCATAAGCACATGGCGATCCCGCGCATGTTTTGCGACCTGCGCTATGTGGTCATCGATGAGGTCCACTCGCTCATGCGCGGCGACCGTGGCGGGCAGACGCTCTGCCTTATCGAGCGACTCTCGCGCATGGCCGGCGTGCAACCTCGACGCATTGGCCTTTCGGCCACCATCGGCGACCCCGAGCGCACGGGTGCCTTTCTCTCACAGGGAACGGGGCGCGACTGCGTTATCCCACGCTTTGAAGAGCCGCGCCGCGTGTGGCGCATCTCCATGGAGCACTTCTACAACTCGGGTCCCCAGGCACAGCAGCGAGGATTCGAGAGCACAGGTCCGCAGGAAGCTGAGGTGCTCGCATGCGAGCGCATTGAGACGGCACCACCCGCGGCACTGCCCGTCAGCACCCAAGGCATGCGCCCTAGCGGGCAACTCCCACAGGAGGAACGCCGCCAACGTCGCGAGCAGGCACGGGGCAAGGCTGCCCCCAAGGACAGTCGCACTTCCTCAGCCCCCGAGGGCGAAGTCGACATCCCGCAGGCAACCGAACAGGCACTGCTCAACCCCACCGACACCGCACCCGACAACGCCGACCCCGGTATGGGCTACATCTTTGAACATACCCGCGGCCGCAAGTGCCTGGTCTTTGCCAACTCGCGCGAGGAGGCAGAGGCCGTATGCTCCATGCTGCGCAGCTACTGCGAAAGCCGGCACGAGCCCGACCGCTTCCTTATCCATCATGGCAACCTCTCGGCATCGCTACGCGAGACCGCCGAGGAGCTCATGCGCGACGAGGAACAGGCACAGACAACCGTCACCACCTCCACGCTGGAGCTCGGCATTGACATCGGTCGCCTGGAGCGCGCGTTCCAGATCGATGCACCGTTTACCGTCAGCTCCTTTTTGCAGCGCATGGGGCGCACGGGACGCCGCGATCTTCCGCCCGAGATGTGGTTTGTCATGCGCGAGGAAGAGCCCGAGCCGCGCACGATGATGCCCGAAACCATTCCGTGGAAGCTCCTGCAGGGTATCGCGCTCGTACAACTCTATCGCGAGGATAAGTGGGTCGAGCCGCCCGAGCTCGATCGACTCCCCTACAGCCTACTCTACCACCAGACTATGTCGACGCTTGCCAGCACCGGCGAGCTCACGCCGGCAGAGCTTGCCCAGCGCGTGCTCACACTCAGCTATTTCCATCGCATCTCGGCCGATGACTATCGCGTACTGCTGCGTCACCTCATTAAGATCGACCATATCCAAGTCACCGAGGGCGGCGGACTCATCGTGGGTCTCGCGGGCGAGCGCATCATCAACAACTTTAAGTTCTACGCCGTGTTCCAGGAAAACGAGGAGTTCACCGTTCGCAGCGAATCGGCCGAGCTGGGCACGATTGTCAACCCGCCCCCGCCCGGTGAGCGCATTGCCATCGCCGGCCATTGCTGGATTGTCGAGGAAGTGGACTGGAAGCGTCACACCGTCTTTGCCACGCAGGTCAAGGGCCGTGTGCCGGCCTACTTTGGCGACTGCCCCGGTGATATCAACACACATGTACTCGAGCGCATGCGCAAGGCGCTCAACGAGCACGCGGCATATCCGTACCTTATGGGTAACGCGCGGGCCCGCTTGGCGCAGGCTCGCCATATGGCCGAGATTTCGGGCGCAGGGACCAAGCCACTCATCAACCTGGGCGGCGATACCTGGGTGCTCTTCCCCTGGTTGGGCAGCTACGCCTTTCTGGCGCTCGAACGTATGCTCAAGATTAAATGTGCCGCGGAGCTGGGTCTTCGCGGGCTCGACCCGTCACGCCCGTACTTTATGCAGTTTAAGATGAAGGCCGACGAGGAGATGTTCTTTGAGGTTCTCGCCGCCGAGGCCGAGAAGGACTTCGACCCCATCAAGCTCGTCTATCCCGGCGAGGTGCCTTACTTTGACCGCTATGACGAGTTTGTTCCCGAAGAGCTCGTACGCAAGGGCTTTGCCGAAGGCGTGCTCGACATAGGGGGCATGAGGCAGCGCGTCCGCAGCTGGCGCGACCACACATAAAACCAGTCTTTTTTGGGACGGGGAGACTTACTTGTCGTGAAGGACAGTGCCGAGGAAGTCGGTGTCGAAGGGCACAGCTTCGGCAAAGGCGTAGTCGCCGTCGCTGGCGATGAGCAGATAATTCTCCTCGCCGCCGAACTCTGCATCGCCACATGGGACCACCCAAGCATGGTCGAACACCTCAAGCGCCGTGGCGGCACAGTCGCGCAGGAACGTCACATCGCTCCCCTCGTTTGCGCTCACGATATTGGCCACGTAGATACCCCCGGGGTTCAGGCTGCCCCGCACCAGGCGCAACGCTTCAACCGTCGCCAGCTCGCGTACGGGCTCGGCACCGCCAAAGCAATCGCTCACGACCACGTCGTAGCGACGATGGCCCACGCTCGTCACGCCCAGATACGAGCGAGCCTCAGCGGTAATCACCCGCAGGCGGTCGCCCGCCGCGCGCTCCAGCTCGTCTAGGTAGAACCAGCGGCGCGCCAGGCGCGTAATCTCTCCGTCATACTCGATGACGTCCATGCGCAAACCCTCGTGCGACATCAGAGCGAACTTAGGATAGGCAAACCCGCCGCCGCCCAGCACAAGCATGCGGTCGATACCGTGACCATAAGCGTCATGCATTGCGTCCTCGGCCTCAAACACATCGTCGAACGCGTAATAGTACGCAAAGACCGGCTCGGCCCAACGCTCACCGACATAGCTTGCGCTTTGGTAGACGCCGCCCTGCACGAGCACGCGGACCTCGTCACCGCTCTCGTCGTGCACACGCTTCACACGCGCTAGGCCGTTGCGGGTACGCGCGACCTGCAAACAGGCAGCACGAACAGCGACGGCGGCCGCACCTAGCGCCGCGGCTCCCAGGGCAACGCCGGCAACGACGCCGGCAGAAACACTCGGCTTGTTCATCTAGAGCTCCTTTTGCAGATAGAGTCCGTGGTCGTAGAAACCCAAATGGCGATAGTACTCGCGCGTACCGATCGCGCTAATCACGTTGATACGCGCATAACCCGCATCCCGGGCAATATGGCACGCACGCTCCACGAGCAAACGCCCCAACCCGTGATGCTGCGCCGCCTGGCCCTGATCGCCCACGCGTGCCGCCATGCCATACACGTGTACCTCGCGAATCATCGCCTCGTCCGGCGTCGTCGGCAACTCGTCCGCATGCGCGGCAACAAACGAATGGTCGGGCAGCGACAACCGCAAAAAGCCCGAGATCTTGCCCTGCGGCGTCACCCACTGCAAAAAGCGCTCGTGCGTCACCGGCGTCTCGTACGCGACCTCATCAAGGGTCAGCTCATGCAAGTCGGCACCCGCCGTGCTGATTTCGCGATAGCGAATCTCGCGTACCGTCGCACCGTCACCCCGAGCAACCAGGCGGTTCTCAACGAGCTGACGCAGGTTGGGCTTCTTGTTGCCCACCATAATGTCATCGGAACTAAAGTCGCGGATCATGCGACTGATACGGCAGAACGCCGGCGTCACCACGATGTCGTCGGCCAGCACATCGAGCAGCTCTTCCTCGGTATAGGGACGCCACTCGCCGCGCTCATAGCAGCCCACCAGACGCGAGCCCTCGATGAGCGCACACGGGTAGACCTTGACCTCGTCGGGCATAAAGGCCCCTTCGGTCATAAAGCACTCGTAGTCGCGCTTGTCCCCCTCGGGCGTGGCGCCCAGCAAGTTAAGCATAAAATGCGCGTGGATCTTAAAGCCAAACAGGCGCGCAAGCGAAAACGCCCGCTCGATCTGCGCCACCGAAATGCGACGCTCGTTGATATCGAGCAGGTGCTGGTCGAGACTCTGGATACCCATCTGAATCTTGGTGCAGCCCAGGCGGCGGATGAGCGTGAGGGCCTGCGGCGTTACGGCATCGGGGCGCGTCTCGATAACGAGCCCCACCACACGATGCTTCGCCGTCTCGTTGATGCGCTGCTGGCGCTCGAGCTCTTCCATCGTTGTCGTTTGCCACTCGGCAACCTCGCCCCACGGCGTACCAGGGCCGTACAGACGACGCACCGCGCGGTTATAGCCGCCCACGGCAGCATCCACACGCCCCTGCTCGTCGGTAACACCGCTCGCAAGCTCGGCCTCGTCGGTCGCAATACCGACGGCCCGATAGCGTTCGCGACGCTCCGCCACCACCGGCGGCAGGGCATCGGCGGGAGCGTCATCGAGCAGGCGCCCTGCCTCGGCACGGCTGATGCCCGGACGCGCCAACATGGGGTTGGCCGCCACGCCGGCCACGGCATCGTCATTGAGCGCGCGGAAGAGCTCCGACATAAACCACATCTGATACCCTTGCGGATAGTCGCTCCAGGTACCGCCAAGCACAATGAGCTCGATCTTATCGGTCGCATGACCCATCTGCGAAAGCGCGGTCAAACGGGCGCTCACCTGCAGATATGGATCGAAGCAGTTTTGCTCTGCACGGGCACACGCCGGCTCGGCATGTAAATAGCTTTTGGGCATGCGCAGGTCGTTGGGGCAAAACAGGCAATCGCCCGAGCACGGCCACGGCTTGGTGATGACGGTAATGGTTGCCACGCCCGAAGCCGTGCGACGAGGCTTCATACGCAGCACCTGCAGCAGTTGACGTTCCAGCTCGGCATCGACATTCCACCCAGCCCAACGAGCCGGCTCCTCACGTTTAACCCGCTGGTAGAACGGCAGCAGACGGCGCTTGGCCAAATCGCGTTTGTCGGCACCCTCACGGCGCGCCTCGGCATGTATCAGTTTGACGAGCGCTTTGTCATCCACGGTCTCGCCGCGACGCAGAGCCTCGAGTATGTTCAAGATAATCTGTTCCATGCCCCCATTGTAAAGGCAAAGGCGCCGGAGCCGATCTCGGCTTCGGCGCCTCCATCAAAGAGCATGCCTATATGTACCGATCTCCGAAAACCGCATGTCACTCCGGATCAAACGACATGTCGCCCGAATCGACCTCAAAACGATACGTAGCAGACTTATCGCCGTTATCGAATTCAAGATTCAAAATGGTCTCGCCGTCGTAGCCAAGCGGAAGGAAATCGCTCTCGAAGTCGCCGCTGCCCAAGGTGAGGCTCGCCTTAAAGCCCGTCGAGTTCGGAACCGTCATCTCCACATCGCCCGAGCCCACACTCACGTCCATCGACTTCGCGGGGGCCTGGTAGAGCTCGAACGTCACATCGCCCGAACCGACCTCGGCATTCAGGGTATCGGTCACGGTGCCCGTAAACTCAACGTCTCCCGAGTCCAACGTCAAATCAAAGTCGTGGCACGCAATGTCCGCGACCGTCAGGTCTCCCAACCCCACGTTTGCCGTAATGCCCATCATGTTATCGGCAAGCTCACGCGGCAGTTCAATGGTGACCTTACGGTCATGGGCGCGCTCGTCATCGCAATCGAACTGGCGAATCTTGAGCGTAGAGCCCTCGATCTTAACCAGATTCTGAGTGGCGGCATCGGAAGCAGACGCCCCCTTTGCAACGCGCCCGCTTTCGATGACACGTACCGGTCCGCCAGAGACACGTTTAACCTCGACCGTCCCCGACGTCACATCCAAGTCGAGCGATTGGAACGCGTCTTCGTCAAAAGTCGTGCTCGAAAGCTGCTGAGGCCGAGCGGAATAGTTACCGCCATCCAAAAGATCGTCCTCGTCAACCGCATCGTCCATACCAGAGAAGCCGGATACAACATCGTCGAGATCCCACGGACCATCAAAATGAATCAATGTCCGCGAAATGCCAAAGGCAAGCCCAATGATGAGCACAAACGCTCCGATGCCAACGCCCAAGCGTACCTTGGATTCATGTGAAAGCTTCATCATTCATCACCTTCTTTGGCACTCGACTCAGCGGTGGTCGCGGCAGCCATGTCAGCGTCAACCGCTGTGAAAACGTCCTCCCCCTTAGTCCTAGCGACCGCCGGCGCCGGACCAACCTGGATATCCCCGCGCGCCCAATCGCCATCGAGCGCACGCGCCACCCAGTGATAGATGGGGATCGTAAAGAAGATCAGCGCGGCAAAGGGACCGGCACCAAACAGGAACATCAGCAAAAAGAACAGTAGCCAACACACGGCCCAATACGGGAACGACTGGAACGGGCCCTTCACCGGAGTCGAGCCAACCGCGGTGCCACTCGTCGCCTGCGCCGTAGCGGCATTGGCGGCCTGCGCACTCCAGCTTGCCGCTTGCGCCGCCTTGGCCGCAGCATCACTCGCCTGTGTTGCCGCCTCGGTAGCGCGCGCCGCCGCCTCATGGGTGCGAGCACGCTCTGCCGCCTCGGCCTCGCGCTGACGGGCGCGGTCCTCGTTCTCAAACTCGATATCGTCCTCGATCTCGTCGCTCGGATTGAGCAGCTCGTCCAGGCTCACGCCATAGAGTTTGGCGAGCGAGATTAGGTTCTCGGTATCGGGCGAGCTCTCCGCGCGCTCCCATTTACTGACTGCCTGGCGCGACAGCCCCAGCTTTCGCGCCAGCCCTTCTTGGCTAAAACCCTTGCTGCGACGAAGGTCGGCGAGCCGCTGCGCAGTTTCTACATTCATGGTTCCTCCTATGTGATGCCAGCCGTGCCGCCGGACCGTTTTTGTTCTTAAGGCGCCTTGCACAGTTAAAAATCTATCCGCCACCGCCAAAAGCATGCCACCTATTCTAGTGAGTTTTTTGACAACCGGCGGTTGCGGGTGCATATGAGCTGCGGAAATGTGTCCAAACAAAGCAATGACCCACGGCTCGGTTGTCCCCGTTGCGGCGTTAACGGTAGTATGGTCGTACTGTTTATTCCGCACCGCCAACGGAGGGAGTCCCGCGCCGTGAACCGCGATTTCGCCTCATCGCTCATCCAGCTCAACAATACGTTCTATCGCGAGCACTCCGCCTCCTTTTCCGATACGCGCCAGGCCCCGTGGCCCGGCTGGGTGCGCACCATGGACATTGCGCTCGAACAGCTCGACGTCGCCACGATCGAGCATCCCGTCCGCGTCTTCGACCTCGCCTGCGGCAACATGCGATTCGAGAACTTTGCCGCCGGCGGCGCACTTGCCGCCAAGGGCGTCGACGGCGCAAACCCCTCGGCAGATGCCAGCTGCCCGTTTGAGTTCTATGGCGTCGACTCGTGCCAAGACCTGGCCATCGATGCACGCGGTCACGCCCTGCGCATTCCCAACCTGCACTTCCAGGAACTCGATGTGCTCGACGCCCTTATGAAGCTCAACCCCGCCGAGACGCCCGACGTGCTTTTCGACGCCCCGCTCGCCGACATCTCGGTCTGCTTTGGCTTTATGCACCACGTGCCGTCGTGCGAGTATCGCGTGCGCGTGCTCGACGCCCTGGTGCGTCAGACGCGCCCAGGTGGCATCATCGCCATCAGCTTTTGGGAGTTTATGAACGACGAGCGCATGGCGCGCAAGGCCGTTCGTGCCGAGGCCCGCGCCGAGCTCACCCCGCCGTTTGAGGGTTACGATTCGGCGCAGTTTGAAGCCGGCGACCACCTCATCGGCTGGCAAAACGACCGCCACGCCTACCGCTATTGCCATCACTTTGACGATCAGCAGATCACCGACCTGGTGCGCGGCGTCCGCACGTTCTACAAGAGCGGCGAGGTCCCCGTGCGCGAGCTTGAGCGTTTCCATGCTGACGGTCGCAGCGGCGAGCTCAACCGCTATGTGATTCTCAAGCGCCTGTAGGTATCGGCGACTCGCCGCCGAACCGCACCGCATCTTTCGGGCAAACTATGCCCACCCTTTTTCAACCCATTGACGGAACGCGCAGCTACGCGTTCCATATTTATGACCAAGGAGCCTCATGGGAGCCGTCCACGTTCGCACGCCTAAGAACTTTGTGCTCGAGGAGCGCCTGGAGCGCTACGCCGATGCGATTGAGACGAACCCCGAGGCTTATGCCGGAGATTGGCGCGAGGCTTGCGCGCCAGCTGGCAGCAGGCCCTTCGAACACCTTCACCTGGATCTTGGCTGTGGCAAGGGAACCTATCTGGTCGAGCGCGCCCACCGCGAGCCCGACACCCTCTTTATCGGCATGGACCAGGAGCCCATCTGCATCGCCTATGCCGCGCAGAAAATCTGCGAACAGGGGCTATCCAACGCACTCGTCCTGCCCCGAGGCGCCGCATCGCTGCCACAGCTGTTTGCCGCAGGCGAGCTCGATGCCATCACCATTAACTTTCCCACGCCGCAGCCCAAGGCCAAGTACGCTAAAAAACGACTCGTCCATGTCGACCATCTGATGCTCTACCGCCCGCTCTTTTCAGCCGGCGCTACCGTCACACTGCGCACCGATAGCAAGCCGTTGCGCGATTACGCCCTGGGACAGTTTGCCGCGGCCGGCTACGATACGCTTTGGGTAAGCGACGACGTCCGCCGCGACCATCCCAAGCATCCCGAGACCGAGTACGAGCGCCGCACGCGCGAGATGGGTGCCGCCGTCTATGGCATTTGCGCCACACCCGGCGAGAAGCCTACCGAAGAGCAACTCGCAGCAGGCCGAGAGCAGGAGCAAAGCCTTGCGTGCTACCTGCCCGATAACCTCGATGAGCTCACCTACGTGCCTCTCGGCATGGAAGAGGCCGTCGAGAACTTTAAAAACCGCGCCCGCAAAGGCAAGAAGCGCCTGCCACAAGAGTCCTAGGGGCCTCTGATGGTCGCGGCGTCAGCAAACAAGCGCAAATAGGCGCCAGCGAACGGCCCTCAAGCCTAAGTGAGTAGACTTTTTTGCAATAGCCAAGCACAGCCCGCATAGTGAAACATAAAACCGCAGGTAGAGCCCTTGCGCAAAAGCCATGTGCTCGCAATATCGCAAAAAGTCTACTCACTTAGCTGGCAACCGCACCAAACGGCCGGACAGAACGCCCATTTCCTGCATTTTCTCGCGCGCTGGCACCCCACGCCGCCGCTACGCCATAATAGTTGGCGGACAATCGCGAGAGAAAGCAACCACATGGCACAGACCACGACAGATACCGCCGCCGGCACCGTCTCCGGCGCCGGCGCCGCCAGTTCATTCTCGGGCGGCACGGGAACCGAAGCCGAGTTCGGCTCGCTCGGCGCGCTCTCCCCCGCCTGGTGGGAGCCCGAGGATGGCAGTGAGCCCGAACCATGGCTCACGCCCGATCAGGCCTTCGAACGCTTCTTTGAATGGACGAGCGACCGTGGCATTGAGCTGTGGGATCACCAAGAAGAGGCCCTCATGGACCTGGCCGCCGGCGATCACGTCATTTTGGGCACGCCGACCGGATCGGGCAAGTCGCTCGTCGCGCTGGGCATGCTCTTTATGGGCATGGCGCAGGGCAAACGCTGCTACTACACGGCTCCTATCAAGGCTCTGGTCAGCGAAAAGTTCTTCGACCTGGTACAGGTGCTCGGCCGCGATAACGTCGGTATGATCACCGGCGACACGCACATCAACACCAAGGCGCCCGTCATCTGCTGCACGGCAGAGATCCTTGCCAACGACGCACTGCGCGAGGGCGAAGATGCCGATGTTGGCTGCGTCGCCATGGACGAGTTCCACTACTTTGCCGACCCTGATCGCGGTTGGGCCTGGCAGGTGCCGCTGCTCACCCTGCCTCACACGCAATTCATGCTCATGAGCGCCACGCTCGGCGATGTCACTGCCATCGCCGCCTCACTCGAGGAACACACCGGCGCTACCTGCGACTTAGTCGTCGATGCCCCGCGCCCCGTGCCGCTGAGCTACGACTACGTGACGACCTCGCTCGAGGGCACCGTCGAGCTCGCCATGCGCCGTGGAGAGGCCCCGCTCTATATCGTGCACTTTAGCCAGGATGCCGCCCTTGCGACGGCACAGTCGCTCGCCAACTTTGGCATTGCCAGCAAGGAGCAGCGCGAGGCCATCAAGGAGGCGGCCAAGGGCACGAGCTTCTCGACGGCCTTCGGCAAGATTCTCAAGCGCTTGCTCGGCTGCGGCGTCGGCGTGCACCATGCTGGCATGTTGCCGCGCTATCGCCTACTGGTCGAGCGCCTGGCGCAGCAGGGCCTGTTGCCCGTCATTTGCGGCACCGACACACTCGGCGTCGGCATCAACGTACCCATCCATACTGTGGTGCTCACCGCGCTCACCAAGTTCGACGGCTACAAGATGCGTCGCCTGCGCGCCCGCGAGTTCCATCAGATCGCCGGTCGCGCCGGTCGCTCTGGCTTTGATACCGAGGGCATGGTAATTGCCGAGGCACCCGAGCACGAGATCGAGAACGCCAAGCTCATGGCCAAGGCGGGCGACGACCCCAAAAAACTCCGTAAGATTAAAAAGAAAAAGGCCCCCGAGGGCTTTGTCACCTGGAACAAGCAGACCTTTGAGCGCCTGATCGAGACGCAGCCCGAGACGCTCAAGCCGCGCCTGCGCATCACGCACTCCATGGTGATTAGCGTGGTCGAGCAGGGCGGCGATGCCCGAACCCGCGTACACGACCTCATCGAGACGAGCCTGCAGACCCCCGAGGAAAAGGCCAAGCTCGAGGTTCGTGCCGACGAGATCTTCGCCACACTCATCGATTCCGGCGTCGTCGTTCGCACCGAGGTGCCGCCCGCACCCGACGCCCCGACTGACGCCGCGCCGGACATCGACTATGCGCTAACGGTCGACCTGCCCGAGGACTTTGCGCTCGATCAGCCGCTCTCGCCGTTCTTGCTTGCCGCGTTGGAGCTGCTCGATCCCGAGAGCGAGACCTATACCATGGATCTGATCTCGATGGTCGAGGCAACGCTCGAGGACCCCAAGCAGGTGCTGCGCGCACAGGAGCGCGCTGCGCGCGACCGCGCGATGGCCGAAATGAAGGCTGACGGCGTCGAGTATGAGGAGCGCTTGGAGCGCATTCAAGACGTCACGTACGAAAAGCCGCTCGAGGATTTGCTCGACGCCGCCTTTGACAAGTACTGCCAGGAAGTGCCCTGGGCAAACGACTATCAGCTCTCTCCCAAGAGCGTCCTGCGCGATATGCTGGAAAGCGCGAGCGATTTTAAGGGCTACATTCAAAAGCTCGGCATCGCCCGCTCCGAGGGCATTCTGCTGCGCTACCTAGCCGAGGCCTACCGTTCACTCGACCGCACCGTGCCCATCGAGAAGCGCGACGAGCGCCTGCGCGACATTATCTCGTGGCTGGGCTTTGTGGTGCGCTCGGTGGACTCGAGCCTGGTGGACGAGTGGGAGAACGCCGGCAACCCGGCAGCCCTCGACGCCGCGCCGCCGCAGGGCATCGACGAGGTCGTGGCGGACCGCCGCGGCTGCACGCTGTTGGTGCGCAACGCGCTCTTCCGCCGCGTGACCCTTGCCGCTCGCGAGCACGTTCGCGACCTGGGCGAGCTCGACGACGACTGGGGCATGAGCGAAATCCGCTGGCAAAAGGCGCTCGATGCCTACCATGAGCAGCACGAGGAGATCCTCACCGACGGAGATGCCCGCAGCGCCGCGATGTTTTCCATTGACGAGTCCGGCGAGAAGACCGCGCACGTATGGCACGTGCACCAGATCTTTGCCGACGAGGATGGCGACCACGATTTTGGCATCATGGGCGATGTCGATCTGGACGCCACGCAAGACGGTGGCGAGGTCATCTTCAAAAACTACCGCGTCGGCTTTATCGAGGACCTGCTCGAGGACTAGCCGTACATACTGGAACGGAACAAGCGGGGCCGTTGGCAATATCGCCAGCGGCCCCGCTTTTGCACTATACGCTATGCCTTACTCGGCGTCCTCGACCTCATACGAATCCGCCTCGGCGGGCTCATCGTTTGTCTCTGGCGCAGCCCCGCGCGCCTCGTCAAACGCCGCCTTCATGGTCTTGTTGCCCCACGTGAGCTTGCGAATGGTAAGATCGTCGGCCTTCTTGTTGGCTAGGCGCAGATTGTTCTCGGAGGACAGCAACGCCTCCTTGGTTTTCTGCAGATGGCTAATCGTCTTGTCGATCTCATCGATCGCCGTTTGGAACTTGCGGCTCGCGATCTCGTAGTTGCGACCGAAATCGTTCTTGAACTTTTCCATCTTGGCTTCGAAGTTCGTAACGTCGATATTCTGCTGTTTGTACTCCGCCAGCTCCTGCTTATAACGCAACGAACCCATGGCGGCGTTGCGAAGAAGTGTAATCATGGGGATGAAAAATTGCGGGCGAATCACGTACATCTTCTCGTAGCGATAGCTCACGTCGACTATCCCTGCGTTATAGAGCTCGCTTTCGGGCTCGAGCAGTGTGCAGAGCACCGCGTACTCACAGCCTTTCTGGCGACGATCGTGATCGAGTTTCTTAAAGAAGTCCTCGTTTTTGTGCTTGGTCGCGGTCTCGTCGTTCTCGTTTTTCATCTCGAACATAATCGAAATGACCTCGTTGCCGCTCGCGTCGCACTCGCGGAAGATAAAGTCGCCCTTGGTGCCCTCGGACACATCGTTATCTTTCTCGAAGTACGCGTTGGGAAACGCCGTCATGCGCAGGCGATTGAACTCGGTCTCGCAGTGCTGCTCGAGCGACTCGCCCACCATCTTGGTGGACAGGCGTACCTTCATGTCCTTAAGACGCTCAATCTCTTCATCCTTGTAGCGAATCAGGTCATCGCTCGCGCGCTTGGCCTGCGCAAGCTCGAGCTCGTGTGCCGCCTTGGCTTGCTCCTCGCGAGAATCGCGCACCGCCAGCTCGCTCGTCAGCTTGGCACGTGCCTCATCGCGCTCTCGCTCCGCCGCGGCGACCGCCTTCGATAGCTCCATTTTTGCAGAAAGATCTTGCTCACGAAGCTGTGCACGAAGGCCCTCGGCCTCGCGCATGGACTGAGTCTTTGCGGCGGAAAACTTCTCCTGTACCTTCACTCGATAGTCAGCAAGCGCGCGCTCGGCCTCGCTGCGAGCGGCATCGAGTTCGCGTTTCGACTCAGCCGCAGCGGCGGCAAGCGCCATCTCCTGGGCTTTATCCGCCGCGGAGAGCTTTGCCTGCAATTCGGCAATCTGAGCGTCGCGGGCGGACAGGTCGTTTTGAGCGGCATTGCGCACCGCCGCCTCGGCGAGTTTGGCTTCGTCATCCTTGCGCCCCAGCTGCGCACGCAGGTTGTCGATCTCGCGCTGCAGCTCGGCATTCTCCTTTTGAGCATCGGCGCGGGCCTCAACCGCCGCGCGCTGGCTTGCACTCTCGCGCTCTGCGGCAGCGCCCTCGAGCTTGGCGCGCAGCTCGGCAAGCTCAGCATCGCGCTTGGCAACCTCTTGTGCCAACTCCTGCGCCGCAGCGTTCTTCTGCTCGACAAGCTGAGCGTCGCGTTGAGACTCCGCCTCCTGCAGGGCAGACGCCGAACGCGAACGCTCAAGCTCCAGCGCCTGCTCGCCCTCGCGTCGAGCCGCCGCTACGCGCTCATCAAGATCGCGCGAGAACTCGGCATCGCGCACTTGCTTGACGATATCCGCATAGCCGGACGCATCGACCTTAAAAACTTCGCCGCAATGCGGGCACTTGATCTCGTTCATAGCAGCTCCTCGATGGACGCAAATATCAACCGGCTACACTCTACCGCGCCGCGCGGACAAAAAAGGCGCCGCCGCCATAATGGCAACGGCGCCAGAACCACCACAAAGGTGCCTGTCCCCTTTGTGGTGGCTCTGGCGCCCTATAACCCAAAGAAGCTAAGAATCTGATCGCGGCTTACGGGCTTGTAATCGTTGGCATCGAGACCGACATCGTAGCGAAAGATAGGGCGCTCGCGATCGCGGTTGCGTGCGTTGGCGCGGTCACCCCTGCTGTGGATATGCCCATGCAGCATAATGGCGCCACGTGCCTTGCCGTTCCAGCTGAGCATGGGGTAGTGGCTCATAACCAGACGATGGCCCTTGGCATAGCCGGGAGCAATCTCCAGGTAATCGCGCACGTCTTCCCAAATCTGCGGTACGTCGGAATCTTCCCAGTCGCCGTCATGGTTACCGCGGATGAGCGTCACGTTCTGGCATTCGATACGCTCGCGCAGGCGCACCGCCTCCGCCAGGGGCAAACGATAGGTAAAGTCACCCAGAATATAGAGGCGGTCGTCCGCAGCCACGCACTCATTGATGGCATCGATGACCTTGCGGTTCATCTCCTCGACCGAGTCAAACGGCCGGTCCATGTCGTGCAAGATATTCGTATCGCCCAGGTGCAGGTCGGCGGTAAACCACATCATCGTCTATGCCCTCATTTCGCAACGTGTTCAACTCGTGCTAAGTATACAGACGTAGCGATGCGGCGGTTATCCAAAGAGCCCGCCGAACAGTCCGCGGCGGCGCTTGTCTTGCTTTTTCGAAGCGTCACCCTGAGTTTTCTTGTCCTGCCGCATCTTACGGTCCTGTTCCAGCTCATCGTCATCGAGTAGCACATCCCACTCAAACGGATCATCTGCCAGATCAAACAGGTCATCGTCATCAAACATGGCAGCCTCCATTGCCGACTAGCGAGCATCCACCACGTAGAGCCCAACGCGCACCTGATGCCACGGGCTGCGCTCGGGGGCAACCTGTTGCACACGGGCCTCAAATACGTCCTCGTGGCCGTAATACATCATCAAGGACAGTGGGCCGACCTCGTTTCCCGGAACGTAGCCAAGTTTGGTCTTGCCATAGTAGATCGCAACTGCCTCGGGGTCATGGGGATTATCGCGCTCGGCACACAGCGTCAGTTTATCGCCCGCTTTAAGATCGCCTAGGACCAAAGCGCCATCGGCATACTGAAATCCTGCAATGTGAAATGACAGAAGAACACGTGAAGGCTCGTACATAGCAACTCCCCTAACGGCCAGATAAACCGGCGCTTAACCTTATTGAGAAGTCTACGAACTCGTGCGGACACAAATTCATCCTGCCTGCGCCTTTCGACCGTTTGTCGCTACGCCATCTGATTCTAATGCACAAACATGCGCACGAATTTGTGCTTCCAGCTTGCGTAGGGCGCATACCGAAACGGCACGTCCAGCCAGGTTGCCTTGTTCACGATGCTCTTCTTGTGGCTAAACGTATCGAAGCTCTCGCGGCCATGGTACTGCCCCATACCGCTCGCGCCCATGCCGCCAAAGCCCATATGGCTCGTAGCCAAGTGCATGATGGTGTCGTTGACGCAGCCGCCGCCAAAGGGCACGTAGCGCACAAAGCGTTGCTGAACCGCACGATCCTGGCTAAAGATATACAGGGCCAGCGGCGTCGGACGATCCGTAATAAACGCTTCGGCCTCGTCTAGGCTCTCAAACGTCAGCACCGGCAAGATGGGACCGAAGATCTCCTCCTGCATCACGGCGTCAGCGGGGGCCACGCCGTCCAAAATTGTCGGCTCAATCTTGAGCGAAGCCTCGCGCGCGGCACCTCCAAGCACGACCTTATCGGGATCGATCAGCCCGCGCGCACGCGCAAAATGCTTGGCGTTGACGATATGTCCGTAATCCTCATTGTCGAGTGGATGTTCGCCAAACATGCGACGGACCTCCTCCTTGATGAGGCCCAGCAGCTCGTCGTGCACGCGCGTATCGACCAGCAGGTAGTCGGGCGCCACGCAGGTCTGCCCCACGTTGAGCCATTTACCAAAGGCGATGCGCCGTGCCGCGACCTTCAAGTTTGCCGTCGCATCCACGATGCAGGGACTCTTTCCGCCCAGCTCAAGCGTCACGGGCGTAAGGTTTTTACTTGCGCGCTCCATGACGAGCTTGCCAACCGGAACGCTACCGGTAAAGAAGATCTTGTCCCAGTGCTCATCGAGCAGCGCTTCGTTCTCAGCGCGCCCGCCCTCGACAACCGTCACCAGGCGCTGATCAAATGCCTCTTCACAGATTTGCCTGAGCACCGCGCTCGATGCCGGAGCATAGGCGCTCGGCTTGATGACCACAGTATTGCCCGCGGCAAGGGCGCCGGCAAGCGGCTCGAGCGTCAGCAAAAACGGGTAGTTCCACGGAGCCATGATGAGCGTGACGCCATAGGGCACGGCTTGCGTCTTGCACACACTCACGGCATTGGCAAGGTCGCACGGACGCAGGCGCGGACGACTCCATTGAGCCACGTGAGCGATCTGATGACGAATCTCGGAAAGCGATGTGCCAATCTCGCACATATAGGCCTCGTCATGCGATTTTCCCAAATCGGTCTTGAGCGCATGGGCAATATCGGCCTCGTGCGCCCGTACCGCATCGCGTAAACTCACGAGCGCACGACGTCGAGCATCGACATCAAACGTAGCGTGCGTCTTAAAGTAGGCGCGCTGCTCGCCGACGATGCGCGCAATTTCCTCGGTGTTCATGGCACCCTCCTAGTTCTCGTCCTCAAACATACCACCCGCGACGACCTCGTACATATGCTCGAGCTCCGAGCGGGCCATCAAAAGCGGAACGGGGTACAGCGGATTGGCCTCGGCATCGGCATGTGCCGCCATTTCGGGAATGTCGGAGCGGCGAATGCCCGCCACATATTTGGGAATGTCCAAGGCGGCGTTCATTCGATCGACCCAATCGATAAAGGCCTCGGCCGCCAGGCTGTCCTGCGCGGTCACCGGCGCGATGCCGGCCATGCGGGCGAGATCGGCGAGCTTAGGAGCAGCAGCTTCGCCATAGGCGCGAAGCATATGCGGCAGGATGATAGCGTTGGCCAAGCCGTGCGGAATCCCGTAACGCCCGCCCAGGCTGTGTGCGATGGCATGAACGTATCCAACATAGGAGCGCGTAAAGGCAACACCCGCCTTATACGCCGCCGAAAGCATATTCCGACGTGCACGCATGTCGTCGCCATGTTCATAGGCCTCGAGCAAATTGTCGTGGATGAGCTGCACCGCCTGTCGTGCCATCTTGCGCGTATAGGGCGTGGTGCTTCGCCCGATAAAGGCCTCGACGGCATGCGTCAGGGCGTCCATACCCGTCTGCCCCGTAATGGAGGCGGGCAGACCGCGCGTAAACTCGGGGTCGTGCACCGCAAAGCGCGGGATGAGCACAAAGTCGTTAATAGGGTATTTGTAGTGCGTCTCGTCATCGGTAATTACCGCCGCAAGCGTGACTTCGCTTCCCGTACCGGCGGTAGTGGGAACGGCGATGAGCAGCGGCAGGCGACGATGAATCCGCAACAGGCCGCGCATCTTGTTGATGGGCTTGTTTGGCTGCGCAATGCGTGCGCCCACGCCCTTGGCGCAGTCCATGGCTGATCCTCCGCCAAAGCCGATAATGGCCCGGCAGGCGCTCTCTCGGTACAGGGACGCCGCTTCCTCCACGTTTGAAACCGTGGGGTTTGTACGCGTTTCGGCATAGACCGTAACGCCAATCCCCCTGGATGCGAGCGCCGCCTCGAGCGGTGCCGTGAGCCCCAGACGGGCAATGCCGGGATCCGTCACGATAAGGACCTTCTGGATCGAGCGCTTTTGAAGCACCGCGGGCACATCCTCGGCATGCTCTAAAATGCGCGGCTCGGTATAGGGCAGGATCGGCAATGCAATGCGAAAAACCGTCTGATATGTTCGGCACCAGGCACGACGGGCTAGATGCATAAAGGAAACTCCCTCATTTGTTGATTGGTCAACATTTGCTCGACCGATTGTACTCAGCGACGGTCAAAGACGGCCTGCCAATCGTTAATCAATCAACATCTTCATATCTCAAAATTGTTTTATTAAAAATCATTCCTAATAGGCTTCACATTTGGTTGCATTTATGGATAATAGAACTCGTCAAGACGCACGTCCGGAGAGGGCCCTTACGGGACCGGACGAGCGCACAATCGCCATCGATCGAAAGGATCGAATCATGAAGTTTGTTTGCCCCGTTTGCGGTTATGTGGAAGAGTTCGACGGCGACCAGCTGCCCGAGGACTTCAAGTGCCCCCAGTGCGGCGTTCCCGGTTCTCGCTTCCTGAAGCAGGAGGAGGGTCAGCTCGAGTGGGCTGCCGAGCACGTCGTGGGCGTCGCCAAGATGGAGGGCGTCTCCGAGGACATCGTTGCCGACCTGCGCGCCAACTTTGAGGGCGAGTGCTCCGAGGTCGGTATGTACCTGGCCATGGCGCGCGTCGCTCATCGCGAGGGCTATCCCGAGATCGGCCTGTACTGGGAGAAGGCTGCCCACGAGGAGGCCGAGCACGCTGCCAAGTTCGCTGAGCTCCTGGGCGAGGTCGTAACCGACTCCACCAAGAAGAACCTCGAGATGCGCGTTGAGGCCGAGAACGGCGCCACCGCCGGCAAGACCGATCTTGCTAAGCGCGCCAAGGCCGCTGGCCTCGATGCCATCCACGACACCGTGCACGAGATGGCTCGCGACGAGGCCCGCCACGGCAAGGCTTTCGCCGGCCTGCTCAAGCGCTACTTTGGCTAAGCCAACCGCCTGAGACATAACCTCAAGCTCGATGAGGCCCGGACCGTATTGGTTCGGGCCTTTTTCGTGCCTCACGAACTTGTTAACGCCCTAAAATAGGACCGCCTTCGGCATCGGCTTCTCGTCAAAAACTAAGTGAGTAGACTTTTTGGAACTTGCCGAGCACACCACCCATATTGCTTTATAAAGCCGCAGGTAAATGACTTGTTGCAAAACGGCCTGGTCACCAAAGTGCCAAAAGTCTACTCACTTAGAACCGCAGCCGTCCACGATTGAGCCGTTTTGTGTCTAACGGGCATCTTCCCGTCGATTACTCCCAATTTTGTCCAGTCAACGAATAGTTCAGACCGGAGTAATGTCTCAGCCCTTTGCTCATCTGAGCTTTTATCACGATATTCAGCATCGAGCATCCTGCATATGGCCTTAACGATCGCGCGGAATCTATCCTCATCCGATATCTGTCTGTGTGTCAGGAGAAGCACATCGTAGCCCATGGCCTGAAGGGCCGTCATGCGGTCAGCGTCACGCAAGCCATCCCCTGCGCGTCCGTGCGAGGCCTTTCCCTGACATTCAATGGCCACCTGTCGCCTGCCGTCCGGCGAAGACAGAAGTATGTCGATATATACACGGGACTTTTCCACAATCGCTCGAGCACTTGTGCTTAGCATCACTTCAACATTAAGCTCTATGTCGCAAAAACCTTCGCCTCCCAGGGATCGCGGCAGTGCAAGTAGCAAATACGCCTCGACCTCAAAAGGCGACGCGGCACCCAATGGAACGAGTTGCGACACCGTCCTAAATCTATTGCCGTAACGTATCCCGCAAACATCTGAACAAAAACGGTCAAGGTCTCCGCCCAAAACCAAAGCGTCTCGACGCCATAAATTTGAGGCGGTGCCGTCCTCGGACGGGCAGCGCACCCAACCGAACGTTGTCGAGATCGCGCCCGAATCAATTGCACGCGAAAACTCCGCCTCAAGTGCCGCAGGCAGAGCGCACACCGCAAACAAGCCACACATCTCCGCCAATACCAAAAGAAGCTGAAGATCCGTCAGATGCCGCGACATGATGAATACCGTCAGTAGAGGAGACGTAATCAAAAACCCATGCTCCGTTTCCAGTACGGATTCCCTGGGAAGCTCACCAAGAAACAGCCGCTGCCTAATGCTGGCAGGACAAGTCCGTTTGTTTCTCGTCTGAACCAATGTATACAACGGAAAACCGAGCGCGACCGCAGCCGTCGGGTTGCGGGCGAGATCATATCGCTGCCGGTCTTCTTCCGGTCGTGGAAGCGGCGGACACAGAGCGCGGACCTGAGGGGGCAAACGCCAGTACCTAAAAGCCGATATGTCACAAAGTAGATCTTTCATAGGCACAGGAAAACACGAATTTCAACCCAGTCAGTCACGCATTGGCGCGAACGCGCCAAAAATGGTGCCGAACGGACTGCCAAGTTTTCAACAGTCCTCCCCAACTGGCCAAAAGCTTGCCGAGAGCTGGACGAAGTTCTGTTGAAAACCCCATTTTTTTCTCATGCAGAAGCTTTGCGCGACAAGTGAGTAGACTTTTT
The DNA here is from genome assembly GCA_048194085.1 of Collinsella aerofaciens. Taxonomy (GTDB): domain Bacteria; phylum Actinomycetota; class Coriobacteriia; order Coriobacteriales; family Coriobacteriaceae; genus Collinsella; species Collinsella aerofaciens_CO. The sequence goes on along the minus strand of DBFABM010000020.1, from coordinate 10,891 downwards.
TGAACATCCCGAGCAGCCCGGTCATCCTGCTTTTCAAAACCGCAGGTAGATAGCTTGTTACAAAACTGCCTGGTCGCCAAAGTTCCAAAAGCCTACTCACTTAGATTGCAGAGCGCTCCCATTAGCTGCGATTCCAAGGTATTTAGCGCTTTTGGACTCAAATCGTCATACTGAACAAGAATTTGACTTGAGTTTTCAGGGACAGATGCGCCATCTGCACACCAAAAACAGTCACCGATATCGATAAAAGAGATGCTCGAGCGCGTGAGGGCCCGTGCAAAAGTGCTTCCGCCCGTTCCACGCTCCGCAACCACGGTACAGTAAAGGCCCGCATCTGCCTGCTCGATCGAGACTTCCCCTGCCGGAAACGCTTTCCGCACAAGCGACGTCAGGCCATCACGCGCCTCGCGAGCACGAACGCGCACGCGGTTCACATGTCGCTCGTAATCACCCGATTCCAGCAAACGCGCCAAAGCGACCTGGTCAACAGAGCTCACCGACGAGGCGTAGAAACCAAGGTTGCGCCTAAACCGCTCCATTAGCTCATCGGGCAACACCATATACGCCAAACGCAACGCCGATGAAAGGCTCTTCGAAAACGTGTTGGTGTAGATAACCGACTGGGCGGCATCGATCGATGCGAGCGCGGGAATCGGCTTCCCGGCAAGGCGAAACTCACAATCAAAGTCATCTTCGATGAGATACCGACCTGGTCGCTCGGCGGCCCAGCTCAGAAGCGCATAGCGACGCGCAATGCTCGTCACAAGGCCGGTCGGATACTGATGGGACGGCATCAGGTGAAGGACATCGGTCCCGCTTTTCTGCAGAGTGCTCAAGTCCACGCCCTCGTCATCCAACGGGATATGTCGAACTTTGCAGCCCATAGCCTGATAGATACGCGTCAGACGCAAATAGCCCGGGTCCTCAACGGCATACACCTTGTCGGCTCCAAGCAACTGAACCAACATGGTATCGAGCAGCTGGGCGCCTGCACCGATAACAATGTTGTTGGGGTCGACATTCATGCCCCTTGTCCCACGCAGGTGGTGAGCAATTGCGCGTCGCAGCCGAGCGGTGCCCTGCGCCGGTGCGGGCGAAAAGATTTCGCGCTCATCTTCGGATGCCAGCGTCGCCCGTAGTGCGCTTTGCCAAAGCCGCGCCGCCTCCAAAGCGGAAGGAGAAAGTGCATCGAACAGCTCGACCTGTCCGTTGACATCATGCGCGCTGAGGCCCACAGAGACGGTATCTCGGTCGATGCCCTGCGAAGCCAAAGGCAAAACCGGTGCATCCGGAAGCTTGCAAGCGTAGTAGCCACGACGCGGCATTGAGCAAATATAGCCCTCGGCAAGTAACTGGCTATATGCATTCTCGATGGTAATGACACTGATTCCCAGATGACTGGCAAAGGCGCGCTTAGACGGAAGATGCTCCCCCGCCACAATACGTCCAGCAACAATATCATCTCGAATTTGCTGGTAAACATACTCATAAAGCGATGCTTCGCCGCGTTTTTCCAAATTGTAGTCAAGCATGAGTTTGCCACCTGACCTTATCGAGCTGTTCAATCTGGTATTAGGCTGACATTATTATTATCTCGAAAACTGAGTATTATGTCATACCCAGCTCCCCGATAGGATGTTCCGTCAAACAATGCACATGCCAACCAAGGGAGCAACCATGGCAGAACAGACCAGCAAGGCCGATCGCGTCAAACTCAATCGCGAACTCGCGCAGATGCTCAAGGGCGGCGTCATCATGGACGTCACCACGCCCGAGCAGGCACGCATCGCCGAGGAGGCAGGCGCCTGCGCCGTCATGGCACTCGAGCGCATCCCGGCCGACATCCGTGCCGCAGGCGGCGTCTCGCGCATGAGCGACCCCAAGATGATCAAGGGCATCCAAGAGGCCGTCTCCATCCCTGTTATGGCCAAGTGCCGCATCGGTCACATTGTCGAGGCGCAGGTCCTGCAGGCTATCGAGATCGATTACATCGACGAGTCCGAGGTTCTCTCCCCTGCCGATGACGTCTATCACATCGACAAGACCCAGTTTGACGTGCCATTTGTCTGCGGCGCCCGCGATCTGGGCGAGGCGCTGCGCCGTGTTGCCGAGGGCGCCACTATGATTCGCACCAAGGGTGAGCCGGGTACGGGCGACGTCGTCCAGGCCGTGCGTCACATGCGCAAAATCCAAAAGCAGATCCGCGACGTTGTTGCCCTGCGCGACGACGAGCTCTTTGAGGCAGCCAAGCAACTGCAGGTTCCGGTCGAGCTGGTGCGCGAGGTCCATGCCACGGGAAAGCTTCCCGTCGTGAACTTTGCCGCCGGCGGCGTAGCGACCCCCGCCGACGCCGCGCTGATGATGCAGCTGGGCGCCGAAGGCGTCTTTGTCGGCTCGGGCATCTTTAAGAGCGGCGACCCCGCCAAGCGCGCCGCCGCCATCGTCAAGGCCGTGGCAAACTTCACCGATGCCAAGCTCATCGCCGAGCTTTCGGAGGACCTGGGCGAGGCCATGGTGGGCATCAACGCCGACGAGATCGAGATTATCATGGAAGAGCGCGGGCGCTAGTCCAGCAGAAAGGATCGCACATGAGCGATTATGCAGACCAGACGGTCGCCGTGCTGGCGGTCCAAGGCGCTTTTGCCGAGCACGAGGCAAGACTAGCTGAGCTTGGCGCACACTGTATTGAGCTGAGGCAGGCGGCTGATTTGAAGCAGGACTTTGACCGTCTGGTACTTCCCGGCGGCGAGTCCACCGTTCAGGGCAAGCTACTTGCCGAGCTCGGCATGCTCGATGAGCTTCGCACCCACATTGTTGAAGGCATGCCCGTCCTGGGCACCTGCGCCGGCCTGATTCTACTGGCTCACGACCTTGCCGCCCATGACGATAAGGGCACGCCGCGTTTGGCAACCATGGATGTACTTGTCGAGCGCAATGCCTACGGCAGGCAGCTCGGCAGCTTTCGAACCAAGGGGCAGGTAGCTGGCATCGACGGTGAAGTGCCGCTGACGTTTATCCGCGCGCCCCGCATCGTCGAGGTCCACGGCGACGCAAAGGCCTTAGCGAAAGTCGACGGCCGTATCGTCGCCGCGCGCCAGGGCAACCAGCTCGGCGTAACCTTCCACCCCGAACTCGACGACGACGTCCGCCTCCACGAGCTCTTCCTCCAAATGTAGGCAGAGTAGAAACGAGCGTGGATTTTCGGACACGCAACAAATGAGAGTGGATAATCTCCCACTTTGAGCTTGAATGCAGGCTCAAACCGGGAGATCATCCACTCTTGTTCTATGTAGTCGTTTAAGAACACCCAATGACTACAAGGAGTGTCCCAAGCTGCCGGCAGAAAAGGAACGTCCCTAACTGCCGCATCCGGAGCAAGACAACGCCGCAGGCAGAGGACGGACAGCGAGCGGGTCGCATTTGAGGCAAGGTGACATGAAACGAAAGGGCGCTGACCTTCTGGTCGCGCCCTTGAAGTTGAACGTCAGATTGTCCAAATGTGGCCCGCGCAGCGTCGGCCCGTTACGGCGTTTGGTAAAACGCCGTAACTAAAAACGGTTACCGCGGAAGCCGCCACCGTTGCGGCCGCCACGATCGCCACCGCGACCGCCGCGGTCGTTACCGCGGTTGCCGCCGAAGCCGCCACGGTTGCCGCCGCGGTCGCCATAGCCACCACGGTTGCCGCCGAAGCCGCCGCGACCGCCACGGTCGCCGCCACGGTCACCAAAGCCGCCACGGCCGCCGCGATCGCCACCGCGACCGCCACGATCGCCGCCACGGCCGCCACGGTCGCCACCGCGACCGCCGCGGTCGCCACCACGGCCACCACGGTCGTCACGGCCGCCGCGAGGACCGCGATCCTCGTCCAGGCCCATGGCGACGAGCGGAGCGATAACCTTATCGAGAGCGGCCATCAGCTCGGTGGCCTCCTCGTAAGAAAGCTCGGGCAGGAGCTTCTCCTTCTTGTTGGCAAGCTCGACCAGGCCCTCAGCGGCATCCTCGGCGGCGAAGACAACAATCTTGCGCATATCGCCCTCGGCGTCGTCGATGCGGCCGACCAGATCGGCAGCCTCGGCCTCGGCCATCAGGCCATCGAGCTCACGAAGGCGCATGCCCAGCAGGTCGGACATTTCCTTCTGCTCCATCTTGGGCTTGAGGTCAAGAAGCTTGATGGCGCGCTCGATGTTCGCCATGCGCTCGGCCTTGGCCTCCTCCTCCTTAGAAATAGCAAAGCGACGGCTACGCAGCAGGCGGGCGGCCTTCTGCATCTTGTCCATCAGCTCTTCGTCATCGTAATCAACGGCGGCCTCGACAACCTCGGCCTCCTCCTCGGCGGAAACCTCGTCAGCAGCCTCAACCTCGGCAGCTTCGGTCTCCACGGTCTCGACTGCCTCGACCTCGGCAGTCATGGTCTCGTTCTCGGTCTCGTTCATGATCTCTTCGTTCTCGGACATGAGACTCCTTCTTGGCCCTCTCGGGCATCATCGCCCCATTCGCGGGGCCCGTCGCGCACTCTTTGCGCTTTAAACATTCATGCCTCTCGGCAAAACGTCCATTAGTTTATGGTGTCGCCATCTAATCTAGCTGCAGAATCTATGTGCACACATTAATGCGACATGTGTGACTCGCGACGAGCGTACACCAGCGACGCCACAAACCCGACCACGGCAATCACGGCCGCCACGCGCACGGCAGTTGCAAATCCAATCGCCTGGGCAACGTCGGTCGCAGCGCCAGCCGCGCCGGCAGTCGCTGCAGAACTCGAGAGCAGGCCGATAAACAGGGACGGGCCAAACGATGCGGCAATCATGTTCCACGTGTTAAGCAATGCCGTTCCGTGAGGATGTTCAGCGGCAGGCAGCGTCTCCAATCCGGCCGTTTGCGAGGGGCTCAGCACCAAACCGACTCCGGCATACACCACAACGGTCAGCGCCACAACGACGCCGATGTTCATACTCGCCGCCGTCATCGAGATGGCAGTCTGCCCCACGGCAATCAGGGCAAAGCCGACCGGCAGCAGCGGCCATGCGCCACGGGCGTCCATCACGCGTCCGCCCACAATCGAGGTCACGGCGTTACAGGCAATCGCCGGCAAAATGAGCAAGCCCGCAACAAGTGCGGTCATGCCGTATGCGCCCTCAAAATAGAGCGGCAACAAAACGCTCATCGAGAACGTCGTCATCATCGACACCACCACAAGCAGGCACGCAGGCCAAAAACGAACGCTCGCCATGGGACGCACGTTAAGCACCGGATGCTCGAGTTTGAGCTGGCGGGCCGCAAACAGGCCGAGCAGCACAATGGCGGCGATAAGCGTCACGATGCCGGCAATCAGATTGGTCGAGAACTCGCCTACGGAATACACAAATGCCGTAATGCCGGCGGCGAGCAAAACAACCGACAGAATATCAAGCGTGGTGTTCGAGCGCTCTCCGACATTCTGAACAAGCTTTACGCCCGCCGCAGCGACCACAATGCCGGCCACCAGCGGCACTACGAACACCGCCCTCCAGCCAAACAACGTGCACATAAGACCGCTGATCACAGGTCCAAACGCCGGCCCTAGCGTAATGCAGGCACCACCCAGGCTCAGATACAGACCGAGCTTCTCGCGCGGGGCGCAAGACAGCACCACGTTCATCATGAGCGGAAACAAGATGCCCGATCCCGCAGCCTGTAAAATACGACTTGGCAGCAAAACGCTAAACGACGGAGCGATCAGACACAGGACTTCGCCGGCGACCATACATCCGCATGCGAAAAACAACAGCTTGCGCGTCGAGAAACGGCCGGACAGGAAGGCCATGATGGCCGTAAAGATCGACGTCACAATCATGTAGCCCGAGACGAGCCACTGCGCCGTGGTGGCACTCACCGAAAAGGCCGCCATAATGTCGTGCAACGCCACGTTAATGATGTTCTCGTTAAACGCGGCAACAAAGGCCGCAATATACATAACGACGAGAAGCGCCGCAGTGGCCGATGGCGTTACTTGAACTTGTTGCTGAGATTTGCTCCCCATGCATTTCCTTCCTCTTGGAACGACAGTTGCATCGCCCCAGAGGAACAGTCCAGGGCGAAAAATGAGCCCTAGACTTACGCCAGACGCCGTACACGACGAGTCTGACAACATGGTCCAACGTCGAAAGATTGTAACGCGGACGCACAGCTTTCCTTCCGCGCTATTATTAAAAGTCCACGAAAGCATGAGACATGAGGAGCCCGCCATGATTAAGCCCATCATGAAATCCGAGTTCTTTTTGCGCCTGCCTTCCGAAGACGCGGGACCCGACGATGCCGCGACCGGGCAGGACCTCCTGGATACACTCCACGAGCATGAGCACGAGTGCGTGGGCCTCGCCGCCAACATGATTGGCGTGCGCAAACGCATCATCTGCGTAAAGGACGGCAACAGGACACTCCTGATGTACAACCCTCAAATTCTTGAGCAGGTCAATGCCTATCAGACGAGCGAAGGATGTCTCTCGCTGATCGGCGAGCGTCCCTGTACCCGCTATCGCCGCATTAAGGTGGAGTATTTGGACGAGAACTTCGTCCACCGCATCAAAAACTTCTCGGGCTACACCGCCGAGATCATCCAGCACGAAATCGACCACTGCAACGGGATTGTTATTTAGTTCCGCCGATTCAAGAAAGCTCCCTGCAGCAAAACAACTGCAGGGAGCTTTTCATAGTGCGGAGTTTCTATCCCCTACGACTGGCGGTAATGGTCAAAGAAGTCGGCGAGGTCTTCGAGGGACTCTTTGAGTACTTCCATGCGCGGCAGGTACACGATGCGGAAGTGGTCGGGCTCAGCCCAGTTGAAGCCGCCGCCGCGCGTGATCAGAATCTTCTTCTCGTGCAGCAGGTCGAGGGCAAACTGCTCGTCATCGGTGATGTTGAACTTCTTAACATCCATCTTGGGGAAGATGTAGAACGCCGCGCGCGGCTTGACCACCGAGATGCCGTCAATCTTGTTGAGCGCCTCATACACAAAGTTGCGCTGCTCGTAGACACGGCCGCCGGGACGGATGTAGTCGTTAACGGACTGATGGCCGCCGAGCGCCGTCTGAACGATCGACTGAGCCGGCACGTTGGAGCACAGGCGCATGTTGGAGAGCATGTTGATGCCCATGATGAAGTCGCTCATGCAGCGCTGGTTGCCCGAAAGCACCATCCAGCCAATACGATAGCCCGCGATCATGTGCGACTTGGAAAGGCCGCTAAAGGTAACGCAGGGCAGGTCGGGAGCGAGCGAGGCAATCGAGACGTGCTCGTAGCCGTCCATGCACAGGCGGTCGTAGATCTCATCGGCAAAGATCATCAGCTGATGCCTGCGTGCAATCTCGACGATGCCCTCGAGCACCTCGCGCGGATAGACAGAACCCGTGGGGTTGTTGGGGTTGATGATGACGAGGGCTTTGGTCGCACTCGTAATCTTGGACTCCATATCCTCCAAGTCGGGATACCAATCCGCCTGTTCATCGCACAGATAGTGCACGGGATGACCGCCGGCAAGGGTTGCGCACGCCGTCCACAGCGGATAGTCGGGGCTAGGGATCAGAATCTCGTCGCCATTGTCGAGCAGCGCGTTCATCGAAAGCTGAATAAGTTCGGACACGCCGTTGCCTGTGTAGATGTGCTCCATCTGAACATTGGGCAGGCCCTTGATCTGGGAGTACTGCATAATCGCCTTGCGCGCAGAGAACAAGCCGCGCGAGTTGGAATAGCCTTCGCAATCGGGCAGCTGCTGGCGCATATCCTTGATGACCTCGTCGGGCGTGCGGAAACCGAAGGGCGCCGGGTTGCCGATATTGAGCTTGAGGATGCGCTCGCCCTCGTCCTCCATACGGGCAGCCTCGTCGACGACGGGACCGCGCACATCATACAGGACGTTATCAAGCTTGGTGGATTTAGAAAAAGTACGCATGGTGGCGCTCCTTGGAATTTGAGCTGAGGGATGGGGTTCGGGCTTGGAAACGTTACGGGGCGATGATGCCTCGCCTTGATCGGCGTCACCGGCAAGCAGCCAGGTAACATCGACCTCCAAAATGCGGGCGAGCAGCTCTGCCACATCGCGCCGCGGAATCGTCTTGCCGCTCACATATTGGCTCATCTGACTCTTGCCGAGTTTTTTGCCGAGCATCTCCGATGCGCGGATTACGTCCGACTGGCGAACGTCGCGATCGGACATAGTCTGTCGCAGGCGATCGCTAAACGTCTCTTGGGCCACTAGAACCTCCTTGCTGGCAAAGTTCAATTTATAGAACACGAATTGAACCAAGGTTCAATTTAGGCAGCAGTATAACGCCGTGCCTCATTCGAAAGTTCAATTTCATAAGAAAATGTACCAGACTCCGAGATTTGCCCAAAGCGAACAATGACGTGTACACGTTTAGAGGTATTCAAGGAATCGAGCAGCGGCAAGCGAAACGTCAGCCGTGCGATATATTGCATTGATCTGCCGATGAGGATGTCCCTCGAGCGGGCGCACGGCGACATCGAACTGGCAGCGGCGCAAGATGAGCGCCGGAAGAATGCTCACGCCCAGGCCGTCCTCGACCATAGCCATAATCGCATAGTCATCCCAGGTCGACAGCTTAGAGCGCACCGCCAGACCCGCGCGACGAAACAGCGGCGTAATCTCGTCGTCGCTACCGCGTTCCAGCAGAATAAACTGCTCGTTGGCCAAATCGGCAAGAGAGACGACCTCCGCCGCGGCAAGCGAGGAGTCCGCTGGCACCACGGCCATCAGCTCGTCTTGCACCAACGGCCGCGACGCCATACCGGCGCCGCGTGGCTCGCGCGGAATAAAGCCCAGGTCGCAGCGGCCTTCCGCCACCCATTGCTCAATCTCGGAGTAATCACCCATCAACAGCTCGTAATCGACATCCGGATGATCGGCGCGAAAGCGCGCAATCACCGGCGGCAGCACGTGGGTCGCCACACTCGAAAACGTACCGATGCAGATCTTGCCGCGCATGAGCCCACGCATCTCGTCCACGCGTCGCTGCAAGCGAGTGAATTCCTCGCAGAGCGCCTCGACTGCCGGCATGACCTGCCGCCCGTCGGCAGAAAGCACTACGCCCTCGCGGCTGCGATCAAGCACCTTAAAACCCCAGTCCGCCTCAAGGTCGCCCACCATGCGGCTCACGCCCGACTGCGAATAGTTCAGCCGCTCTGCAGCACGCGTAAAGCTGCCGGCACGCACCGTCTCGAGCAGCACTTGTATCTTTTGAATATTGGTCTCCACGGCACGTCCCCACCCTTACATGAGTTTTTATCATGTCATCCATGCATTATATTCGCTTTTCTTCTAAAGCCAGTCCACCCATAGTGAACATGCTCGGATATAGAGGGGATGTCAGCGCATGAACAACGGACTGTTTACGTACTTAGCAGCATTACTGTTGTTTGGTTCTAACGGCATCATCGCCGCAGCTATCGCACTGCCGAGCTCCGATATCGTGCTCTTGCGCACGTTTTTGGGCGCGCTCTCACTCGTTGTCATGCTCGTCACTACGCAACGCCATAAGTTGCAGGCGCCGTCTCGTCCCCGCGAAGCCGCAGCCCTCCTCCTTTCGGGAGCCGCGCTGGGCGCTAGCTGGATTTTTCTGTTCCGCGCCTACCAGACGATCGGCGTCGGTATATCCTCGCTGCTGTACTACTGCGGCCCTATCATTGTCATGGCGCTCTCCCCGCTCATCTTTGGCGAAAAGCTGACCGGTGGCAAAATCGCCGGGTTTATCGCCGTCGCCTGCGGCGCTTTTCTCATTGCAGCGCAAGGTTTAGGCGGCAACATGCCCATTGCGGGCATCGTCTGCGGCATCGCCTCGGCATTTTGCTATGCACTGATGGTCATCGCCAGCAAGGGTGCACCGCACATCGAGGGTCTCGAGAACTCCGCGCTCCAGGTAAGCGCTGCCTTTGTGACCGCGCTGATCCTTACGCTCTTCACGCAAGGTGCCCCCTCGTTTTTCTCCCCCAGCATTGCCGCCGGCATCGATTGGCGCGCCGTTGCCATGCTCGGCATTGTCAACACCGGACTCGGTTGTCTGCTCTACTTTAGCGCCGTCGCCAAGCTGCCCGTCCAGACCATCGCAGTTGTCGGCTACCTCGAACCGCTTTCGGCCGTCGTGTTCTCGGCCGTCCTTTTGGGCGAAGCCATAACACCGGTCCGTCTGATGGGCGCCGTGCTTATCATCGGCGGCGCGATTTTTTGCGAACTCGCCGGCAAACGCGCAAGCGCCAAGGCTGGCATCGCCCAAGCGGCACGTGCCTAAAAGCCCCTGCTTTGAAATGCCACCTGCGTATATAAATAATCCCCAGCTGGGGATTATTGTCTAAAATAACCTGATGTGCCAAACTGCTCTTGTATGTATAAAGACGGCATAAAGATTGTCTGTCCTAAACAGATAACCGGATGTCTAAGGGAGTCCACGTGGCACACAACGAACTGGAGGCAAGCCTCCAAGACCAGCGTAGTCAAGGCGGGCATGGAGCCATTCCCCTCTCCGCTGGCATGCTGCTCGTAACGCTCGGCGTCGTCTATGGCGACATCGGCACGAGCCCCATGTACACCATGAAATCAATTGTCGCCAACAACGGCGGCATCGGCACCGTCAGTGAGGACATGATCCTGGGCGCGCTCTCGCTCGTTATCTGGACCATGACGCTCGTGACCACGGTCAAGTACGTGGTAATCGCCATGAAGGCCGACAACCACAACGAAGGCGGCATCTTCGCGCTGTTCAGCCTCGTTCGCAAGGTGGCGCCGTGGCTGATTCTCCCCGCCATGATCGGCGGTGCGGCACTGCTTGCCGACGGCATCCTCACCCCCGCCGTCACGGCCACCACAGCCATCGAGGGTCTGCGCACCATAGAATGGGGC
>DBFABM010000011.1:0-66648 GCA_048194085.1 Collinsella aerofaciens | reverse complement strand
CTCTCCGTGCGAGCAGGACTGTCCGAGCAGGGAACCTTACGTTCCGCGCCGCCGGGCAGACGAACCAGTTATGAGTGACCCGCTACTTGATCTTGGTCGTACCCGGTGCCAGGTTGGGGTCGGTCTCGTTGGCCTCGGTCTGGAAGTGCTCGGTGTACACGTTCTTGCCGTCGCGGAACATCTCGTAGTACTGCATCTTGGCGTAATCCTCGCGCGCCTTGGTGGCGGCTGTCGCGGCGGCGTCGTCACCGGTGACGTTGGAGGAGAGCGCCCAGCGCAGGCTGGCGTCCTCGTAGCCCACCGAGTTGATGGCGGGCAGCGACTCGCGCAGCGTCATGTGCGCTTTCTGGTAGTCGGAAAGCGGGGCGCCGATCAGCTGCATAAGCTGCGTGGACAGGTAGTTGGTGGACAGGTCGTCGACCTCGCTCGTCTGGTCGCAGCCGGCAACGTCGTAGTTAGCCCAGATGATGTAGTCGGTCTGCCACAGGCGCTCTTGATGCGTGGCGTCGTCCTCGCCGGTAAACCACTTATCGTTGAACTTGGACGGGAAGAACGGCTGGTGGTCGCCCCAGAACACCACGACTACCTTGCGGTCGAGCTTGCTCAAGGCGTTGAGGAAGTAGCGCAGCGCCTGGTCGGACTGCTCGATGCACGAGACGTACTCGTCGACATCGGAGAGCGTGCCGTCCTCGACGGTCTTGGCGTCCAGATCGGTCGTGTCGATGTTCAGGTGCATCTGCTTGTCGGCCGGCAGCAGGCCCGTGTCGTAGCCCGAGTGGTTCTGCATGGTCACGTCGAAGATAAACTGCGGATCGGCGTTCTGATCGAGCAGCTCAAGAATCTTGTCGTAGGTCGCCTGGTCGGTCACCATACCGCGCAGGGTGTCGGCTCCCTGGAAGTCGTTGATAGACAGGAACTGGTCAAAGCCAAAGTCCTTGTACACGTTCTCGCGGTTCCAGTTGGTTGCGTGGTTGGGGTGCATGGCCGTGGTGGAATATCCGAGCGACTTGAACTGCTCTGCCAGGTTCCCGGTCGTTTCCATGTTGTAGATGGTGTAGGGGTACACGCCCGAGCCCAGGTTGGCCATGGAGTTGCCGGTCATAAACTCAAACTCGGTATTGGCGGTGCCGCCGCCGTAGGCGCTCACGTAGAGCTTGCCGCGGCTGAGGCAGTTGGACAGGTTCTTAAAGTACTGCGGGCCTTCGTAGCCGGCGCGCATGTTCTGGTAGATCGAAAGATCCGAGAAGGTCTCGTTCATGATGGCAATGACCGTAGGCTTCTCGCTATCGAACTGCTCCTTTGCGGCGGCGCGCTCGTCGCTTTTGGCCGCGTCGGACTTGTCGTAGGCCTTGGCGTACTTTTTGAGCGTGGCCTTGGCATCGTCGACGGAGTAGTCGGCGGGTTTGGGCGGCTTGATGGACTGCGCTGCGCTAATGAAAGCGGGCAGGTAGCCCTCGCGCCAGTAGCTCTCGAGCGGGCGCCAGGTGTAGACGGTGATGCCGAGGGTGTTGTAGTAGTCGATAAGCGTGACGTGCGCGGTCACGCCGCCCAGGCAAAGCACGGCGACGAGCAGGTTGGTGAGCAGCATGCGCTTGGCGTTGGCGGCGCCCTTCTGACGGTGCGGTGCCACCAGGCCGGCGTACTCGCATAGCAGCATGGCGATGGCGGTAAAGCCCATGGACAGCACGCAGAACAGTGAGATCGAGAAGGTGTAGCCGGTGCCGGCGACCGCGGCGGCGGTGGAGATGGCCGAAAGGTCGCCCGGCTGGATGGGCATGGATTTAAACGTGATGACGAAGAACTCGGCAATGCCCAGGACAAAGAGGGCAAAGGCCAGGACCGCGGGAGCTGCGCCGTGGCGCTGGAACAGGAAGAACAGGCCGACCATAAGCGTGGTGATGATGGCCCACTCGAGCAGGATGCACAGGGGGTAGACCCAGGTAAAGTCGTGGTTGGACGATACCTCCATGCCTAGCAGCGCAAAGACGCCGGCGAGCAACAGGCACAAGACGGCGGCGACGAGCGGTTTGCCCACAAAGGCGCCGCGCAGGCGGGCGAGCTTGCCGGTGGGGGCGGGGGCGTCGGGCCCGGCGAACGCAAAGACACGCGGGGCGATGCGGTCGCGGGCGATGCTGGCCCAAGCGCAGCCGGTGAGGATGGCGTTGGTCAGGATGAGCATCACGAAGGCGAGCGGCTCGTTCTGCGCGACGAGGCCAATAGCGCCCCAAATGGTCAAAAAGAGCTGGAACAGGCCGAAGGCGACGCTCCACCCAAGAGCGCTTTTGGCAACGGTGCCCGACTGAGCGCGAATGGCCTTGGCTTCGCGCAAAACAAGGTAGACGGTCGCCGCAAGACCGACGAGCGAGATGGCGGCAGCGAACATGCTGAGACTCCTCACAAACTTAAAACCTACGAAAGCGGGGGTTTACCCGATTGTTACCTAAATATGCGCTGCATTTGCGGGCTGCGCACAACAACCAGCCATATTAACGCGCATGTGCGGCGGTGTGGCGCAATGTAGTGGCGGCCTGCGCGATAATGGACGGGAATTACACGGAAACGTAAAGGCTTCTTAAAGAATTGGCGAGGATAGAGCTATGGGCGAGCAGGTTTGTATGACGGGTGCCGAGTACTGCGGCGGAGCTGCGGGCGTGGATACGTGCGGCTATCCGGTCGAGACGACGGGCAATGCGGTGCTGGACACGTTGGAGCACCGTTCCTCCACGCGTGCCTTCGCGCGTGATGACGACGACCGCCCCGTGGCGGTGACCGACGAGCAGCGGGCGGCGATTCTGCATGCGGCGAGCCGTGCGCCGTCGGCGGGCGCCATGATGATGTATTCCATCGTGAGCATCCGCGAGCAAGCTACGCTCGACCGCCTGGCCGACCTGTGCGACCATCAGCCCATGATTGCCAAGGCGCCCTGGGCACTCATATTTGTGGTCGATTATGCAAAGTGGATCGATCTGTTTGAGCACGTGGGCTGCTTTGAGCCCGAGTTTGTCGAGCGCACGGGCAAGGCGCCCCGCCGCGCGCCGGGTTTGGGCGACTTTGCCATCGCGGCCCAGGACGCCGTGATCGCCGCGCAAAACGCCGTGGTTGCCGCCGAGGCCCTGGGGCTGGGAAGCTGCTACATTGGCGACATCGTGGAGAACGCCGAGGAAGTTGCCGAGCTGCTCGATCTGCCGCCCTATACCATGCCGCTGTCGATGCTCATCATCGGCACGCCTCGCAAGGAGCGTCCGGCCATTGCGCATCCCGTGGTGAACCTGGTGCACGAGGAGCGCTACTGCCGCACGGATGCCGCGACCATGGACGCGCAGGTGGCCGAGATGGACGCGATGTTCCGTCCGCATGCCCGCGAGGTGGGGGAGCGCGTCATGGATATCTACACCCGCAAGCACACGAGCCCCTTTATGGCCGAGATGAGCCGCTCCATGGAGTGGTGGTTCAAAAATTGGCTCGGAAAATGACGAATGTGACAAGGGGACAGTCCCTTTGTCACATTCCATATCGCCGCGGTGGCCTAAAGGCCGTATAAATGTTTATCTAGCTGGGAAAACAGTGCCATTCAAACATAGGCCGATTACCTATAATTCCTTCGAACATTAAAGTTGGGAGGAAACCGGCTTATGGAACAGAAGGCCAAGGAGGCAGCCTCGCACGCTGCGATTCCTGTGAGCATCTCGGCGATGCTCGTCACGCTGGGTGTGGTGTACGGCGATATCGGCACCAGCCCTATGTATGTAACCAAGGCGCTCGTTGCCGGCAACGGCGGCATCGGAAGCGTGACGGAGGAGTTCGTGCTCGGCGCGCTCTCCCTTGTCGTGTGGACGGTCACGCTGCTGACGACCGTCAAGTACGTGCTGATCTCGCTTCGCGCCGACAACCACGGCGAAGGCGGCATCTTTGCCCTGTACAGCCTGGTCAAGCGTTGTGGCAAGTGGCTCATCATCCCCGCCATGCTGGGCGGCGCCGCGCTGCTCGCCGATGGCATCCTCACGCCTGCCGTTACCGTGACTACGGCTATCGAGGGTCTACGCACCATCCCGGCGGTTCATGCCGTGCTCGGTGACGACCAGGGCCGCGTTGTCGCCATCACGCTCGCCATCATCATCGTACTCTTCTTGGTGCAGCGCATCGGCACGGCCAAGATCGGCCGCGCCTTTGGTCCCATCATGACGCTGTGGTTTTTGTTCCTGGGCGGTACGGGCCTGTTCTTTGTCTTCCAGCACCCCACGGTACTGCTGTGCCTCAATCCGCTGCGTGGCATCGGCTTTCTGCTGAGCCCCAACAACCATGCGGGCATCATGATCTTGGGCAGCTGCTTCCTCGCCACCACCGGTGCCGAGGCGCTCTACTCCGACATGGGCCATGTGGGGCGCGGCAATATCTACGCCACCTGGCCGTTCGTTAAGTGCTGCTTGCTGCTGTCCTACATGGGCCAGGGCGCGTGGCTCATCAACAACGCCGGCACCCCGGAGCTCATGGGTATCGCCGACCTCAACCCCTTCTACCAGATGCTCGCCCCGGGCCTGCGTCCCTTTGCCGTCGGCCTTTCCACCGTCGCGGCCATCATTGCCTCGCAGGCGCTCATCACCGGCGCCTTCTCGCTGGTATCCGAGGCCAGCCGCCTGGACCTCATGCCTCACATGCAGGTCTTCTATCCTGCCGAGACCAAGGGCCAGCTCTACATCCCCATGGTCAACAACGTCATGCTCGTGGGCTGCGTCATCGTGGTGTTGCTGTTCCAGAACTCGGCGCACATGGAGGCCGCATACGGCCTGGCCATTACGCTCACCATGATGTGTACGACGCTGCTGCTCTTCTTCTATCTGCACGTGGAGCGCAAGCTTAAGGTTGCGCCGTGGATCTTCGTCGCCTTCTTCCTCATGCTCGAGGGCTTCTTCTTTGTGAGCTCGCTCACCAAGTTCTTCCATGGCGGCTACTTCACCATCCTTATGGCTGCGCTCATCATGAGCATCATGGTGTGCTGGTACAACGGCACGGCGGTCGAGCAGCGCCAGTTTACGCTGCTGCCGCTGCGCAGCTACCTGCCGCAGCTCAAGCGCCTGCGCGACGACGACCGTTACGAGCGCCTGAGCGACAACATCGTGTACCTGACCAAGGACACTAACACCGACTATATCGACCGCGATATCGTCTACTCGATCTTGGACAAGCACCCCAAGCGCGCTCGCGCCTGGTGGTTCGTGAACGTCGAGACCATGGACGAGCCGTATACGTTTGCCTATTCGGTCGAGACGTTCGATACCGACTACGTCTTCCGCGTGCATCTGTACCTGGGCTATAAGGTCAACCAGCGTGTCAATGCTTACCTGCGTCAGGTCGTTCAGGACCTTGCCGCCACCGGTGAGCTGCCGCCGCAGACGCACGACTACTCGGTCTACAAGGATCCGGGCAACATCGGTACGTTCAAGTTCGTCATGATCCGCAAGCTGCTGGCGCCCGAGAGCGACGTGGAGCCCAGCGAGCGCACGGCCATTACGCTCAAGTACATCATCCGCCGCGCCGCCGGCACGCCCGCGCGTTGGTACGGCCTGGAGAACTCCAACGTGAGCTTTGAGTACGTGCCGCTGTTCACCAAGTTCAAGGCCGTGAATAAGATGCAGCGCCTGGCTCCCAACGAGCGGCCGTAGTCGACGCTCGAGGTTTGTCTGCGAACGGGCGGGTTTGTATTGACGGGGATTGAGTCCTGGGAGGAAACCATGGATGCAAAGGTGCTTGACGGTTGCGATCTTGCTGCCGAGCTGGTGCGTGAGGCGCGCGTCGACGCCGCCGAAGACCGGTTCTTTACGAATCGGGCCAACATGGACATGGCCGATCGCGTGATTTCGGTCGTGGCACTGGTGTTTGTCGCGGCGTGCGTGTGTGCCCTGCTCGCGCACGTGCTGTTTGTCTAGCGACCGCCGGTCGTAGAAGGCTTTACACTTAGAACCACCACAAGGGGAAACCACCACAAAGGTGCCTGTCCCCTTTGTGGTGGTTTTTGTTTTTGAGAGGGGGGCGGGACGCTGATGGACGTCCGTACGGACGGCGATATTGCCGATAGCTTTTGGTGGCGGCGCACAACGCTGACGCGCCGCACTCCTCTGTATGACGCCTGCGTATCGGTGGGGCTGCTGGTCGCGGCGACGATTGTGGGCGCGCTGCTCGACCATCCGGGTCTCGCGCCGAGCATCATGATCGTCTATGTGTTCGCCGTTCAGCTGTGCGCATTCTTTACCTGGAGTCGCCTGTATTGCTTGCTGAGCTCGGCTGCCGCCGTGGCGCTCTACAACTTTTTGTTTGTCGACCCGCGCTACTCGCTGTCGCTTATCGACCGCGGCTATCCCGGCATGTTCTTCATCATGTTCGTGGTTTCGCTTGTGTCGAGCTCGATTGCGTTGGCCCTGCGCCGCGCCTTGGCACAGGCTGCCGCCAGCGACCGCCGCACGCATATGGTGCTCGAGACCAACCGCATGCTGCAGCGGTGTGCCGATCAGCATCAGATCGTTCACGCCATGGCCACGCAGCTGGCGCGTCTTTCGGGCTGTCCGGTTGTGTGGTACAGCGCCGACGCCGAGGGCGATGACCTGCTGCCGCGTGCGACGTACACGGCCGTGGGCGATGCCGCCCCGGTGCACGAGCTGCCGCCGCAGATGCCGCCGAGGCTCTCGGCGTCCGCCTACGTGGGAACGCCGCTCGACGCCACGTTTGGCGGTTCGGCGTTTTATGGCATCTACCTGACGGTTCGCACAGGCGACGGCTTCGTGCGCTCGGGCGACCCCGCCTCGGTGGTGGGCGTGCTGGCTATTGTTGCCGAGCCCGACGTGCTGACGCATGAGGAGCGGACACTTGCCGATGCCATCGTGAGCGAAGGCGAGCTGGCGCTCGACCGCGCCCGCGCCATGGAGGCCCGCGAGGAGGCGGCGGTGCTCGCCAAAAACGAACAGCTGCGCGCCAACCTGCTGCGCTCCATCTCGCACGACCTGCGCACGCCGCTTACCAGTATTTCGGGCAATGCCGATGTCCTGCTCGACCAGGGTTCGACCGGCACCGCGGTGCTCGATGCCCAGACGCGCCGCGGCCTGCTTCTATCCATTCGCTCGGATGCGCTGTGGCTCAACGCCACCGTCGAGAATCTGCTTGCCATCACCAAGCTCGAGGGCGGCGGCATGCATCTGTCGACTACGCTCGAGCTTATGGACGATATCGTCGAGGAGGCGCTGCGCCACGTGAACCCTGCCGTGCGCGAGCACGACCTTAAGGTGGTGCCGTGCGACGAGCCGGCGCTCGTCAACGTCGATGCGCGCCTGATGGTGCAGCTGGTGGTCAATCTGGTGAACAACGCCATCACGTATACGCCCGCAGGCTCGCATATCGTGATTTCGATTGGCGTTGACGATGGATGCGTGGCGTGCTCGGTGGCCGATGACGGCCCGGGCATTGCGCCCGAGGACCGCGAGCGGATCTTTGAGTCGTTCTACACCGCCAACCACGGTTTGGCCGACAGCCACCGTAGCGTGGGCCTAGGTCTTTCGCTCTGCCGCTCCATTGCGCTGGCGCATGGCGGTAGCATAGAGGTTGCCGCGGCGGACCCGCACGGCTCGGTCTTTACGATTGAGCTTCCCGTCGCCGACGTTTCGTTTGATAAGGAGTAGCGCTGTGCCGAACTCTGCCGTAAAACCGCTCATCTTGGTCGTTGAGGACGATCCCGCCGTTCGCAACCTTATCGTTGCCGCGCTCGAGGCGCACGGCTTGCGCCATATGGCCGTGGAGACCGCCCATGCCGCCATCGCCGCCGCCTCATCGCAGGCACCGAGTATTGTGCTGCTCGATCTTGGTCTGCCCGATATGGACGGCGTCAAGGTGGTGGAGTCGGTGCGCGCATGGTCGGGCATGCCGATCATCGTGGTCTCGGCGCGCAGTGAGGATGCGGACAAGATTCGCGCACTCGATGCCGGCGCCGACGATTACCTGACCAAGCCGTTTTCGGTCGAGGAGTTGCTCGCGCGCATTCGCACAACGCTTAGGCGCCTTTCGTATGCTCAGACGGGCGGTGTTTCCTCCGAGGGCTCGTTCGATGCCGGTGAGCTGCATATCGATTTTGATGCCGGTATCGCCACGATGGATGGCGAGGAGCTGCATCTGACGCCGATCGAGTACAAGCTCCTGTGCCTGCTGGCGCATAACGCCGACAAGGTGCTGACGCATCAGTTTATCCTGCACGAGATTTGGGGCGCGGCAACTAAGAGCGACCTGGCGAGCCTGCGTGTCTTTATGGGCACGTTGCGTAAGAAGATCGAGTCCGACCCCGCGCATCCGCGCTATATTCAAACGCATGTGGGTATCGGTTACCGATTGGTCACCCAAGGCTAGATCGCCGGCCACCATCCCAATATGAGTTGCGGTGAAATACGGTCTAACTTTGCCTCATTCCAGGCAAAACAGTCCGTATTCCACCGCAACTTTGTTATTTGCCCTTGGGCTTGCTGGCGTAGAACTTCTTCTTTTTGGGCTTACCTGCGCAGGCAGGCTTGCCGTCGCCGCGCGGCCCTCGGTCGCCGGCCTGCGCGTGCGCGGGTGCCGCCGCACGGGGCTTGCGGGCTTCGGGGTTGCGCAGCTCTTCGGTTCGCTCGGCAATTTCCTCGGCGCTAAAGCCGACCTCGGCCATGGCGTCCTCGATGGGCAGGCGGCGCACGATATAGCAATGATGCACCTTCTGGTTGCGCGCGAAATCCTCGGGGATGGTCTGCGCCGTAATGTCCTCCAGCACCACGCCCGCACGCGCGAGCTTGCGCGTCTCGGGACGGAAGCCGCGCAGGTTGCAGCTAAAGATGGCGTGTCCGCCCTGCGCGAGCAGGCGCGACACGCCGGCCAAAAGCTCAACATGGTCGCGCTGGACATCCCAGGTGCGGCGGCCCATCTTGGATGAGTTCGAGAACGTGGGCGGGTCGACAAAGATCAGGTCCCAGCGGTTGCGCGTCTGGCGCTGGTCACGAATCCAGGCGAGCACGTCATCGCGCACAAAGTGATGCTGCGGTCCCACAAAGCCGTTTTGGCGCATGTTGCGCTCGGCCCAGTCCAGGTAGGTGTTGGAGAGGTCGACCGTCACGGTCTCCTCTACGCCGCCGTCCGCCGCGTAGCAGGTGGCGGTGCCGGTATAGGCAAACAGGTTGAGGAAGCGACGCGCCTGCTTGGCGTGCTCGCGCACCAGGTTGCGGGTGACGCGGTGATCCAAGAAGATACCCACATCCAGATAATCGTCAAAGTTGACGGCAAAGGTGAGTCCACCCTCTTCGATGAGCGGCAGGCGACGGCGAGCGATGTTGGCGCGCTCGCCCGATCCGCCCTTGCCGGCGCCCTGCTTGCCGTACTGCGAGCCGCCGCGCGAACGCATGCGGGCCTTGGCGTGCACGTGCTCGGCCGGAACATCCAAGATGCGGGGCGCGATGGCCAAGATGTCGAGCATGCGGGCCTGGGCAAGCGCGGGGTCGATAGTCTTGGGCGCGGCGTATTCGGCGATGACGAGCCAGCGGCCCGGCGTCTGCGGGCAGCCCTCGTACAGATCGATGGCGGCGGAGTAATCGGGCAGGTCGGCATCGTAGACGCGGTAGCAGGTAACGCCCTCGCGCTTGGCCCACTTGCGACGCAGACGGGCATTCTTGCGCAGGCGGTTGGCGAACTGCTCCGACTCGGGGATGAGCACGGGCAGCGGCTTGCCGTCGCCCAGGTCGAGCATGGCGGCAGGCTCGGGCATGGCGGAAGCTGCGGCGTTGTCGTTGACTTCGTCGGCATCCGCAACCTCGTTCTCGGCATCCGCACTGGTCGCAGCCTCAAAAGCTGCGGCGGCGCGGTCGAGCGAAGGCCAGACTTCGACGGTCGCCTCCTCGTTGTTGGGCATGACGGCAATCGAGTGCTCGGGCTCGGCGTGGAGCGCGCGGGCCAGCAATCCGTCGCGGGTGAGCGCGGCGACCGGCGCCGCGTCAAGCTCGGGCGCGCGGCGCAGCTCACCGATGAGCGTCATGGTGTCATGCATGAGCGAAAGCGGTGTCTCGGTCGTATCTGCGACCACGGCGGCACCGGCGACGGCGCCCGCATGGTCCAGCACGGTGGCGGACTTGGCGGCGCAAAAATCAACAAAGCGCTTGTAGCCGGCGCACTTGACCATGCGCTCAGCGGTCTTGCGGGCGGCGGGGTCAACATCCACGGCCACGATGCGTGCCTGCCGCTCGCGTGCTGCCGCCTCGCGCTCGCGTGCCTCGGCAAGCAGCTGCTCCCACAGGGCGGCGTCGTGCAGCTGCCAGCCCTCAAAGCCCCAGCGCTCGCGGGCGGCCCCCGGGGCGCGGTCGGTTAGGATATTCACGGCTTCCAGCAGCAGGCCGCCGCCGGCGCACGAGGCGTCGATCAGCGTGGGCAGGGCCTCGTTCTCGTAATCGTCGGCCGTCAGCTCGCGCTCGCACAGTGCGGTCCAGCCGACCTGCGCCAGCACCAGGGCGGCGTAGTCGGGGCGCAGCACGTGCGCGCCCTCGCCGGCGCGGGTCGCTGCGGGCGGCAGGCGTTTGAACAGCGGGTCGCCTGAAAGGTCCAGGCTGATGCTCGCGCGGCGCTGGCGCAGCGAAAGCAGCAGGTGAACATCGGGATCGGCGGCGTCGACATCGGCGCGACGGCCCGTGGTCTCGGCCAGGCGGTCGCACAATGCGTCCTTGGCGCGCAGGGCCGAGAAGCGCGTGTTGCGCAGCTGCTCGGTCACGCCGCGGGCGGTGATGGCGATGGTGGCGCCGGGGCGAACAATGCCCTCCCAGGCGATGTCGTAAACGCTATCGTACAGTTCATCGGCATTTTGCGCCTCAAAGCGCCCAAGCACCACGAACA
Organism: Collinsella aerofaciens; assembly: GCA_048194085.1. Taxonomy (GTDB): domain Bacteria; phylum Actinomycetota; class Coriobacteriia; order Coriobacteriales; family Coriobacteriaceae; genus Collinsella; species Collinsella aerofaciens_CO. The sequence goes on along the minus strand of DBFABM010000011.1, from coordinate 55,770 downwards.
CGCGGCTGGCCAGGCGCGACCACAGGCACGCGCGATAGCCTTGCTCGAACTCGCCCTCAAATGTAGCGCGGCCCTTCAGCCGGCGAACATGCGAAAGCCCGAGGCGTTTAAGCTCGTCGGCGAGTGCGGACTCAAAGCCCTCGGGGCAGCTTGCGTAAAATTCCATGGGTGACCTCTCTGGTTGCGTCGCTCCATTATATGATGGATGCTTCGTTTGCCCTTATCCTCGAAAGGAACCCATATGATTGATGCGTGCCCCGATTCCGCCGTGCTCTTTTTTGACGTGGACGGCACGCTGACGTCGTTCGATCCCGACGATATGACCGATAAGGACTTTTCGGCGGTTCGTCCCTCGCAGACGGTGGTTGAGGCGTTCCGTGCACTGCGCGATGCAGGGCACAAGGCATTTATCTGCACGGGCCGCCCCCTGTGGCTTATCGCCGATAGCCTGCGTGCGCTCGACCCCGCGGGCATCGTTGCCATGGCGGGAGCCACGCTCGAGGTCGAGGGACGCGTGGTACACGAGGACTGCTTTGGCGAGGACGTTATCGAGGAGCTTGCACGCCGTATGGCCGCGGCAGGGATTGAGGCCTTTTTCGAGACCAACGTGGCTACTTTTGCCCTGGAACCCGCGGGAGTTGAGCAGTCGTCTCTGATTGGCACTTCTGTGGCGCACAGCACCGAGGAGATGCGCGTCGACGGCAGTCTGCGCGTGGGCAAGGTAGGCCTCACTGCGCCCAGTTTGGCTCGCGTAGCCAACGATGACGGCTTTATCGATTGCGAGTTTGAGCTGTGCAACACCGGTGGTCAGAATCGCGAGCTGAGCCCCAAGGGCATTGACAAGGGCGTGGGCGTGGCGCGAGCACTGGCGTATCTGGGCCGCGAGGGAAATGCGCGCACCTTTGGCTTTGGTGATTCGGGCAACGACTTGGGCATGCTCGCTGCCGTCGAGACGGCTGTCGCCATGGGCAACGCCATGCCCGAGGTCAAGGCGATCGCCGACTACGTGACCGACGATGTCGCACACGACGGCACCGTCACAGCGATGCAGCATTTCGGCCTCATCTAATGAATCCCGCGTTCTGGCGTTTGCTCAAACTGTGACTCTTTGCGTTTGCATGCTCAATCGATTTATCAATCCAAACACTGAGGTGTTTATACCGTTCGCCGAGAAGATAAAAAACCGCAGCTCACGCCTTGATAAACATAGGTAAAGTGTTTAGCAGTTTATCGGCCGCATACAAACGAAAGGAATCAGGCAGATGGCAATCAAGGTGTTCGCTGACGGCGCAAACCTCGAGGGCATGCTCGACATGTACGAGAACGGCAACGTTCAGGGTTTCACGACCAACCCGTCCCTTATGAAGAAGGGCGGCGTGACGGATTACCGTGCGTTTGCCAAAGAGGTCTTGACCCACATCACCGATGTGTCCGTCTCGTTTGAGGTCTTTGCCGACGACGTCGAGACCATGGAGGTCGAGGCGCGCGAGATCGCTACCTGGGCCGAGAACGTCTACGTCAAGATTCCGTGCGTGACCACCAAGGGCGAGTCCACCGCCGAGCTGGTGCGCAAGCTTTCGGCCGACGGCATCAAGGTCAACGTCACCACCATCTTTACGCCTAAGCAGGTTGACGAGATGGTCGAGGCCGTTGACACCGAGACGCCGTCCATCATCTCGCTCTTTGCCGGCCGTATCGCCGATACCGGCGTCGACCCCATTCCGTTTATGACGGAGTCGGTCAAGAAGGCCGCCGCCAAGCCCAACTGTGAGGTCCTGTGGGCGTCCACGCGCGAGCTCATTAACATTTACCAGGCCGAGGCCTGCGGTTGCCAGATCATCACGGTGCCCAACAGCATCCTGGCCAAGCGCAAGAACATCGGTCGCGACCCGTACGAGGTCTCGCTCGATACCGTGCGCGGCTTTGCCAAGGATATCGCCGCTTTGGGCTTCCATATCCTGCCGTAACGCGAACACTGGCTACGCCGCGGGCTGCTCGCCCCGGCCTTTCCTTTCCCTATCGCTCACGCGCTTCGCGAGGGTCGCGCTAGGCAAAGGAAAGGCCGGGGCTGCCGACACGAACTTGCCAGCAGGTTGGTAATCGGCTTCCATATCCTGCCGTGGACAAAGGTACCCCCGCCTGCGCCGTGCAAAATTGAGAGTATTCAGCAAGGTAAAGGCTTTTACCAGCTAGATAAAGCACGGAACAGCCCCCGTTTTGGCTCTGACGACGCTAAAACGGGGGCTGTTTTTGCTTTTTCGCCTCTGAGGGGCATCCGGAACGGCGGAATTTGCAGAATACTCGCGATTTTGCACGTCGCTACCGGGGGGACCCTTGCTTTGGCGGTTTACTTCCCCTGCGCCATGGTCAGGGAGATCTTTTTGCGGTCGCGATCGACCTTTTCGACCCACACCTTGACCGTGTCGCCGACGCGCACCACGTCGCTTGGGTGCTTGACGAAGCGGTTGGCCAGTTTGGAGATGTGTACGAGGCCGTCCTGGTGCACGCCCACGTCGACGAAGGCGCCAAAGTCCACGACGTTGCGCACCGTGCCCTTGAGTTCCATGCCGGGCTCCAGGTCATCGATGGAAAGTGCTGAGCGGCTAAAGACCACCTCGGGCGCGTCGTCGCGCGGGTCGCGGCCGGGCTTCTTGAGCTCGTTGACAATGTCGATGAGCGTCAGGGTGCCGCAGTCCAGGTCGCTTGCCAGCGCCGAGATGCTGCCCAGACGGCGCTCAATGTCGGGCACGCCGCCGCGGCTGAGTTCGCTGGCTTTAACGCCTGCGCGCTCCAGGACGGCCGTGGCCACCTCGTAGCTCTCGGGGTGGACGCTTGTCGCGTCGAGCGGGTTCTTGCCGCCGCTGATGCGCAGGAAGCCCGCGGCGTTGAGATATGCCTTGGGTCCCAGCTTGGGGACCTTCTTGAGCTGGCGACGATCGGTGAAGGCGCCGTTTTCCTCGCGGTATGCCACGATGTTCTTGGCCACGCTCGGCGTGATGCCCGATACATATCCCAGCAGGCTTGCGCTCGCGGTGTTGACGTCGACGCCCACGCGGTTGACGACGTCCTCCACCACGTGGCCCAGGGTGCGCGAGAGCTCGGCCTGGTCAAGGTCGTGCTGGTATTGGCCCACGCCGATGGACTGGGGCGGAATCTTAACGAGCTCTGCCAGCGGGTCCTGCAGGCGACGACCCAGGCTCATGGCGCCGCGCACGGTGACATCCAGGTCGGGGTACTCCTGGCTCGCGAGCTCGGAGGCGGAGTACACCGACGCGCCGGCCTCGTTAACAATGGTGTATCGCAGCCCAGGCGCCTGCTCGGCAATGAACTCCGAGACGACTTCTTCGGTCTCGCGGCTGGCGGTGCCGTTGCCGATGACGATGGTGTTGACGCCGTCCTTCTTGACGAGGCGGGCGAGCTCGCGCTTGGTGCCGGCGACGTCGTGGCGCGGTTTGGTGGGGTAGACTACGCCGTGGTCAAGTAGCTTGCCGGTCTCGTCCATGACGGCGACCTTGCAGCCGGTGCGGTAGCCCGGATCAAGCGCGAGCACGCGGGCGCCGCGCACGGGGCGTGTCGAGAGCAGGCCCTCGAGATTCTTGGCAAAGACGTTGATGGCCTCGGTCTGGGCGCGAACGGTGAGCTTGGCGCGGGCCTCGCGCTCCAGCGAGGGGGCCATGAGGCGCTTGTAGCCGTCGGCGATGGCGGCGTCAAAAACAGGTGCGAAGACGCCCTGGCGACGGGGCCAGCGGCTGCCGAGGCGTGCTGTGGCGGCAGCGCCGTCGACGTTCACGCGCACGCGGAGCTTGCCCTCGCGCTCACCGCGGTCGATGGCCAGCACGCGGTGGTTGGGAATACGGCGTAGCGGCTCGTCAAAGTTGTAGTAGGGCTCGTAGGGAGTCTTCTCCGCGGGGTCGGTGGCCTCGACAACGATATCGGCGGTGTTTTGCGTAAAGGCGCGCAGGTCGGCGACGTTCTCCGGGTCTTCGGCTACCGTCTCGGCCACGATGTCGGCGGCGCCGGCGAGCGCCTTCTCGGGCGTGTCGAAGCCGGCCTCCTCGTTGACGTATGCCGCGGCGGCGTCGAGCGCGCTGCCCTTGGCCGACGCCTGCATGATGATCATGTTGGCAAGCGGTTCCAGGCCGGCCTCGCGGGCCTTCTGCGCGCGGGTCATGCGCTTTTTGCGGTAGGGCTTGTAGAGGTCCTCGACACGCTGCAGCTGCGTGGCCTCGCGAATCTGCTGCTCGAGTTCGGGCGTGAGTTTGCCCTGGGCGTCGATGAGCAGGATAACGTCCTCCTTGCGCTGCTCAAGATTGCGCAGGTAGGACAGGCGCTCGTCGAGGGCGCGCAGGGCGACGTCGTCCATGCCGCCCGTGGCTTCCTTGCGGTAGCGCGAGATAAAGGGAATGGTATTGCCCTCGTCGATGAGCTTGACGGCTGTCTCGATGTTGGCAGCCTTAAGGCTGAGCTCGTGGGCGAGCTGGGCGATAAGATCCATGGGACTCCTTGCGTTTAGGGTGCGTTTGCAGCACAGGGCTACCAAGGATACCACCCGTCCCAAAAGACTGTTTCGTGGCGAACGAATCAAGCCGAGGTGCAAAATAGCCCCCGCCCCAGAAAAATCGTCGGCAAGGTAGCAAAAAGCCCCGCGGGCAGGAGGCTGCTCGCAGGGCAAAGAAGAGGGGCTTGTTGGTGGCGGACCGAAGGGCTCGGCATGGGGTTTCTGCCGAGGCCTGCCCTAATACAGCATTACAGCTCGACGAGCTGGCCGGTCTCGGCGGCCTCCTTGATGGCGTTGAGAAGCGTGAGCGTCTTGACGTTATCGGCGGGGGTCACGACGGGCTCGACCTCGCGGCGGACGACCTTCACAAAGTGCTTGAGCTGCATCTTGTGCGGCAGCGCCGGGTCCACGGCCGGAATCTCCATCTGCAGCGGCTTGTGCCAGTTGGAGGCGCCGTCGTAGGAGAACTGGTGCAGGCGGGGCAGCGAAAGTGCGCCCTTAGTGCCGCCGATAAAGTAGGCGTCGGCGTCGAAGGGGCGGTACTGCGGATCCTCGCGAGCGGTGGCCTCCCAGTTCCAGGGGCTGGCGGTGGCGTCGGAGATGGTCATGCTTGCAAGCGCGCCATCGGCAAAGCGGACGTTGACCACGGCGGAGTCCTCGGTCTCAAAACCGCGGGCGGCGCTGGACTGCATGCCCTGGACGGCAACGGGCTCGCCCAGCAGATAGCGGAGCAGGTCAACGTCGTGCACCAGGTTGACCAGGATCGGGCCGGCACCCTTCTTGCGGCGCCACTCGACATCGAAATACTCGTCATTCTTATAGATCATGTAGTGGAAGCTCGACACGGTGAGCTTGCCCAGCTCGCCAGACTCGATGATCTCCTTGGCCTTGTTGACGAAGGGGTTGTGGCGACGGTGCTGACCCACGAGCACGGGCACGCCGGCGGTCTCGGCCTCGGCGGCGAAGGCCTGGGCATCCTCAAGATCGTTGGAGATCGGCTTTTCGATCAACGGCACGATATTGCGCTTCACAGCCTCGCGGGCAACGCCCAGGTGCAGGTCGTTGGGGGTGGCGATGATGACGGCCTCGGGCTTGACCTCGTCCATCATCTGGGCGGGATCGGTGTAAAACGGCACGCCGGCGGCCTCGGCCGTGGCACGGGCGCCCTCAAAGGCGTCGGCGATGGCGACGAGCTCGGCCTCGGGCTCCTCGGTGACAAAGCGGATGTGGTTGCGGCCCATGGCGCCGGCGCCGATAACGGCAATGCGGACGGGGTTGAGCTCAGACATTTCGACTCCTTAATACTGGTGACCGGTGGAATGCGACAAAGGGGCTGTCCCTTTGCCGCATCGGTAAAACTAGGCGGACTTCTTCTTGCTGTCGGAGACCATCATGTAGACGGTGAGTACGACGGCGATGGCGGCGATCACAATGGCGCCATAGAAGGACTGCTGATAGGCGGCGCTGCCGGCCTCGGCGTGATACAGCACGGCGGTGATGGGCTGGCTGATCCAGGTGGAAGCGGCATAGCCCAAAAACATGATGCCGTAGTTGACGCCGATGTTGCTGGTGCCAAAGGCGCCACCGGTGAGCGGCGGGTAGATGACGAGCAGGGCGCCAAAGCTAAAGCCGAGCAGGGCGAGCGCCACAAAGAACATGCTCTGCGTAAAGCTCATCGACATGATGACGAGTGCGACGATGGTGACGACAAGGCTGATGAGCAGCGACTTATAGGCGCCGAGCTTGTCGATGATCTGGCCAAAGGACAGACGACCGACCAGGTTGGCGCAGGTGTTGACGGAGACGACCACACCGCCGAGGGCGACGGCCGCGGCGCTCGTGGGGTCGGCGAAGAGCTGGACGGCGGCGATGGAGGCAACCTTGCCCACGAGCAGGGTGCCCGCGGTGGCGGCAAAGGCGAAGGTGACGATGAGGACCCAGAAGCGCGGGGTCTTGACCATCTCGCCCGGGGTGAGGTCACCGAAGGTGCCGGCATGTGCGCCACCCTTGGGGGCCTCGAAGCCCTCGGGCAGCCAACCGGCCTCGGGGGCCTTCAGGAACAGGGCGGAGGCGGCGATCGTCACAAAGAAGATGACGCCGAGTGCCTTGAGGGCGCCAAAGATGCCCAGGCTCGGGATGAGCAGCGAGGCGAGTACCGGGGACAGCACGGCGGGACCGGCGGTCGAAGCGGCCAGGGTGATGCCGGAGGCGAGACCCTTCTTGTCGATGAACCACTTTTGGCCGGTGGTGAGCGCCGGGTTGTAGCCCAGGCCGTTGCCGACAGCGGCGACGAGCGAGAACCACAGGTAGAACTGCCACGGCTCGGTGACGGTGCCGGACATGAACCAGCCCAGGCCGTAGCACACGGCGGCGGCGATCACGACGTTGCGCGGGCCGATCTTATCGGAGATACGGCCGGCGAAGATGCCCGTCACGGCCATGATGGTCTGAAAGACCGGGAACGCCCAGGTAAGGGCGCTGGACCACTCGGGGTAGACGGCGAGCAGGTTCTTGCTCACGACGGAATACAGCGCGATTGAGCTGATGAAGAACATGGTGACGCACGCGGCGGAAAGCACGACGGCGCGACCCTTGTTGGAGTTGGTGGAAGCCATTGGACTCTTTCTGATCGATACGGGGGAGGAGCGGTCGTATCCGCGGGCCTCCCTGTTAGGTTGGTTTACTGGTCAGTCGGCTTGGCGACGCCGGACTCATCGGACCAAAGCTCGACACCCTTGTTCTTGAGGTAGTTGTCGGCATAGGCACGACGGCCGCCGGGCTTGGCGGTGAGGTCGCCCATCATGTTGGAGAAGCCACCGTCGACCTTGATAGCGTCGCCGGTGGTAAAGTCCGAGCGCTTGGACGCCAGGAACATGACGGCGTTGGCGATATCGCTGACCTCGCCGATGCGACGCGTGGCGATCAGACGGCTGCGGCTCTTCTCGACCTCGGGGTCGGCGTAAAAGCTTGCCGACATGGGGGTTTTGACAAAGCAGGGCTCGACGCAGTTGGAGCGGACGCCGTAGGGGCCCCACTCGGCGGCGAGCATCTTGGACATCATGTTGACGCCCGCCTTGGTGGAGCTGTACACGCCCGAGAACGTCTCGGGGGAGTGGCTGGCGACGGTCGAGATGTGCACCAGGCGGCCCTGGCCGGCCTTGATCATCTCGCGACCAAAGCGCTGCGAGGTGATGAAGTAACCGGTGAGGTTGACGTTGATGACCTCGTTCCAGTCGGAGAGCGGCAGGTCCTCCATGGCGGCGAAGCGCAGGATGCCGGCGGTGTTGACGAGGACGTCGACATGGCCGAAGTTGGCGATGGTGGCATCGACGGCGGCCTGAACCTCGGCCTCGTCGGTGGCGTTCATCTTGTAACCCTCGGCGTGGATGCCAAACTCGGCGGCGAGGTCGGCGGCTGCAGCCTTGACCTTTTCCTCGTCCAGATCGAGCAGGACGACGTTGGCGCCGTTGCGGGCGAACTCGCGGCAAATCTCGACGCCCATACCGCCGAGCGCGCCAGTCACGGCGCAGACATCGCCCTCGAGCTTAAGCCAATTGCTCATAGGAACTACCCTTCTTGTGCCTCCCGGTGGGCCGCTCCCATTAACCGACCCACGTGGTTTTCGCTGGTTATCGTATGCTTTGCATTTGCGCAGGTGAATTGCATATTTGTTAGAATGGCGTTAACCGTAGGTTTACACTGTGTGATGCAGTTTTTTCTCAATTGAGCGCGTGACCTGCCAAAACGACCCCCTTCGGCAGTTCATTGCCATGCGTCTGGAAACGGGAGATTGACGTGTACGATCGACGACTCGAGGCCATATCGGCCGCCGCGGAGCTGGGAAGCTTCTCACGTGCGGCGGCAAAATTGCGCGTGTCGACCCCGGCGCTCGTCAAGCAGGTGTCGGGCTTCGAGGCCGAGTTCGGCATCACACTGTTTGAACGCTCGCACTCAGGCGTCAAGGTGACGCCGGCCGGCGCCCTGCTGGTGGACGACGCGCGCTCGATCATGCGGCAGTCCGAGGACGCGCTGCGCCGTGCCAGACGCGCGGCGGGCGATGGCGGTGCCGTGCGTCTGGGCGTGTCGATGATGTGCCCGGGGCGCCAAACGCTGTCGATGTGGTCGGACATTCACGATCTGGAACCGTCGCTGCGATTTGAGATCGTGCCGGTAAGCGACCTCTATGACGAGCGCGAATCCGTCATGCGCAGCCTTGGTCGCGAGGTGGATGTAGTGCAGTCGAGTTTTTCGACCCCACGCTGGGGTGATGCCTGCCAAAAGCTCCGCATCGTTAACGTGCCGTTTTATATCGACCTGCCGCGTACGAGCCCGCTGGCGCGCAAGACGCGCATCACGGTTGCCGACTTAGAGGGCATGCGCCTGCGCGTGCTCCGTCACGGCAACGACGCAATGGACAGTCTGCGCATCGACCTTCTGGCCGACGGCGGCGTTGACGTGATCGACGTGGACAGCTTTGACTTTGCGCTCTTTAACGAGGCGGAGGAAAAGGGCGACGCGGTGCTCACCTGCGGAGCGTGGTCGGGGGTGCACCCAGCCTTTGTGGGCGTGCCGTTCCTGTGCGGCCGCGAGGTGCCGGTCTTTCTGCACTACCCGCTCGAGCCCACCCTCCAAGTCCAAAAATTCGTCAACGCCATGGCACAACTTCTCAAATAGCTCATTTGGGACGGGTTTAGCGGTCCTCGCGTTGCGGCCCGGCTGCCTCGGCTGTCTTTACGCGGTTCTTGTCGATGTACATGTTTTTGTCGGCCTGAGAAAAGAGCTCACGCATCGTAGGCGGTTCATCAAAATCACTGGAAAGCGCGTAGCCCACCGCATAGCTGATAGGCATGTCGGGGTGAGCCCCGGAATACTCGTTCACGTTCGCGCGAATCCGAGCGAGACAGGATTCCACAGCGGCTCGGTCGGCATCCCACAGCACCGCGATAAACTCATCGCCGCCGTCGCGACCCACAAAGCACGTCTCCGACGCCACACTTCCCAGTTGTTGGGCAAAAGAGCGAATGTATTCATCGCCCTTCTCATGGCCGAAGTTGTTATTGACCATATGCAGATTGTTAAGGTCGAAGACGCACACCGCAACGGGCGCCTCCGCGGAGACAGGTTGCTCCTGCCCCAAGACCTCCTCGCACTTGTTCTTGTTGGGCAGTCCTGTGGCTTCGTCGAGATAGACTTTGTTCTGCAGTTCGCGATTGAGCGCGGCAGTTCGCACCGCGCGAACAAGTTCGACCGCAAAGGTCGCCACCAAGCCCACGATGTCGATGATCACCAAGCCCTCGAGATAGTTGAGCGCCGACGCCTTCTCCTGAGAGTAGTCCTCTGCGAGTCGCGTAGCATCGTCGCAAATGCCAAAGAACTCCTCGCTCATCGAGATGATGTCGGTGTTCTCGTAGCCGACTTCGCGCACGCGGGCAATCTCGGCGCGAAGCTCGTCAAAATAATTTGCAAGCTCGGTCATCTTTGCCTGATACTCGTCGTCGTCGAGACGGACGAGGTTGAGGTCGTCACTTCCGTAACGCAAACCGTTGATGTATGAATCCACGGCTTTGAGCAGGTCATCTTGAGGCAGGCCCGCGTCCTCGAGCTTAACGATTCGCTGCGTGGTACCGCGCACCAGACCGGCGTAGTTGACCACGCGCGCCGTGCCCTGGATGTCGGAGACGAGCAGCATAACATTAATGAAGAAGAAGATGAGAACTGCCGTGAGCACCATCATGAGCAGGCGCACCGCCTGGCTGGCCTTCTTGGCGACAGAAGTATTCACAAGTTCACTCTCTCAAATGGCAAAAGCGCAGGTGGCACCCAGCGTGCTGAAATTCACGTGAGGTCAACTCTACCATATGGGCCAACAGCCTCAAACTGTAGCAGACGCTCGTCCAAATTGGCGTGACGCTTGTCTTGTTGTTCTCGACCTGGCCGCGCTATCGAACATGTTTCTGGTCTTGGATCACCATGGGAAAGCTCATCCCGTTTTGTGCGTCTAGAGTGGGATGCGGTTTCCCAAAGGTGCCGTTAGGGGAAACCATATCCCGGTTTATGCCCTTGAAATGGGATGCCGTTTCCCGGAGGGGGCCCAGCGGGAAACGGCATCCCATTCTGGGCCCGAAAAGTGGGATACGGTTTCCGGCCGGCATGAATAAAGCCTCCGCAGCTCGTGTGGCTGCGGAGGCTTTATTCGTTGCGGTGCATTGTGTTTGGGTCGTTGAGATGAGTCGATTTGCCCCGAAAGAGGAGGGCATTGACCTTAGGGTCATGCCCGACGAATGAGCGGCAAATCGGCCATCTCGGCGAGCCGAACTACTCCAGCTCAAACGCTCCGGTATAGAGCTGATAGTAGTATCCGCGCTTGGCGATCAGCTCGTCGTGGTTGCCGCGCTCGATGATGCGGCCGTGGTCCAGACAGATGATTGCGTCGGAGTTGCGCACGGTGGACAGGCGGTGCGCGATGACAAACGTCGTGCGGCCTTCCATGAGCTTGTCCATGCCGGCTTGCACGATGGCCTCGGTGCGGGTATCGATGCTCGACGTGGCCTCGTCCAGGATCATCGCCGGCGGATCGGCGACGGCGGCGCGTGCGATCGAGATCAGCTGGCGCTGGCCCTGCGACAGCTGTGCGCCGTTGCCGGTGAGCATGGTGTCGTAGCCGTCGGGCAGGCGGGTGATAAAGTCGTCCGCGCCCGCGAGCTTGGCCGCCGCGATGCACTCCTCGTCGGTAGCGTCCAGGTTGCCGTAGCGGATGTTATCCATCACGGTGCCGGTGAACAGGTTCACGTCCTGTAGCACGACGCCCAGCGAGCGGCGCAGATCGGCCTTGCGGATCTTATTGACGTTGATGCCGTCGTAGCGAATCTTGCCGTCGGCAATGTCATAGAAGCGGTTGATGAGGTTGGTGATGGTCGTCTTACCGGCACCGGTGGCGCCGACAAACGCAACCTTCTGGCCCGGCTTGGCAAACACGGACACGCCGTGCAACACCTTGTGGTCGGGCGTGTAGCCAAAGTCGACGTTGTCCATGACCAGGTCGCCGCGCAGCGGCACGTACTCGATCTCGCCGGTTGCGCGGTGCGGATGTTTCCACGCCCACATGCCGGTGTGGTGGTCGGCCTCCTCGAGCTGCCAGGTGTCGGGGTTCACCTGAGCGTTGACGAGCGTCACGTAGCCTTCGTCGGCTTCGGGCTTCTCGTCGATGAGCTCAAAGATGCGGTCGGCGCCGGCGAGGCCCATGACCACGGCGTTGATCTGCTGCGAGATCTGGCCGATCTGTCCGCAGAACTGCTTGGTCATGTTGAGGAACGGTACCACGACGGCGATGGACAGCGCCATACCCGAGATGCTCAGGTTGGGCACGCCCAGTGCCAGGAAGATGCCGCCTGCCAGTGCGACCAGCACGTAGAGCAGGTTGCCCAGGTTCATAAGGATAGGCATGAGGATGTTGGCGTACATGTTGGCCTTCTGCGAGACCTCGAAGAGCTTTTCGTTGCGCTCGTCAAAATCGGCCTCGGCGGCAGACTCGTGGCAGAACGCCTTGACGACCTTCTGGCCGTTCATGACTTCCTCGATGTGGCCCTCGACCACGCCGAGCTCGGTCTGCTGCGCAATAAAGAAGCGTGCGGAGTTGGAGCCGAGCAGCTTGGTCATAAAGGTCATAAAGGCGACGCCTGCCACAATGACCAGGCACATCCAAACGCTGTAGTACAGCATGATAAAGAACACCGTGACGATGACGATGGTCGTCATGAGCAGGTTGGGCAGCGACTGGCTGATCATCTGGCGCAGCGTGTCGATGTCGTTGGTGTAGTGGCTCATGATGTCGCCGCGCTGGTGCGTGTCGAAGTAGCGAATCGGCAGGTCCTGCATGCGGTTGAACATCTTCTCGCGCAGCTTCTCGAGCGAGCCCTGCGTGACGATGGCCATGGCGCGGTTCCAGAACAGCGAGGACAGGATGCCGACGCCGTAGATGCAGGCGAGGGTGGTCACGAGCTGTGCGATCTTGGGCTGTGCAGCTTCCCAATCGCCCGACTGCCACGATTCGCTAATAATCTGCAGGGCGCTCTGAAGGAAGGTCGCGCCGATGGAGTTGATGATGGCGCAGAGCACCACGCCGACGACGACGAGGGGCAAAAGCACGGGGTAGAAGCCAAAGAGCGTCTTGATGAGGCGCGACATGGTGCCACCCTTGCGGTTGAGCGCGCGCTCGGCGGTCGTTGCCTTACTCATGTGCCTCGCCTCCTTCCTGGGTCTGAGCTTGTGTTGCGGATGCCTCGGTGTCGGCTTCGACGGCCTCTTCGCCCTCGGCAGACATCTTGTTTTGCGAGGTAAAGGTCTCGCGGTAGATCTCGCTCGTCTTGAGCAGCTCATCGTGGTTGCCGATCTGCGCGATGCGGCCGCCCTCCATGACGATGATACGGTCTGCATCTTGCACGGAGCTAATGCGCTGGGCGATGATGAGCTTGGTCGTGTTGGGCAGATAGCTTGCCAGCCCTGCGCGGATCTTGGCGTCGGTCTTGGTGTCGACGGCGCTCGTGGAGTCGTCCAGGATCAAGATCTTGGGGCGACGCAGCAGGGCACGCGCAATGCACAGGCGCTGCTTCTGGCCGCCGGAAACATTGGAGCCGCCCTGTTCGATCCAGGTGTCATAGCCCTTGGGGAAGCCGTCGACAAACTCGTCGGCGCAGGCCAGACGTGCCGCCTCGCGGACCTCTTCGTCGGTGGCGTTCGGGTCGCCCCAACGCAGGTTCTCGGCAATCGTGCCGCTAAACAGCACGTTTTTCTGCAATACCATGGCCACTTGGTGGCGCAGAGCGTCCAAGTTGTAGTCGCGTACATCTATGCCGCCCACGCGCACGGTGCCTTCGGTGGTGTCGTACAGACGGGCGATGAGGTTTACGAGCGTGGACTTGGCCGAGCCGGTGCCGCCGATGATGCCGATGGTCTCGCCGCTCTTAATGTGCAGGTCGATATTGTCGAGTGCCTGGCGTTTCGCATGCGCGGAATACTTAAAGCTCACGTGGTCAAAGTCGATGGAACCGTCGGCAACCTCGAGCACGGGCTCGGCGGGATCGGCGATCGTGGGCTCGGCGGCCAGCACCTCGGTAATGCGGTGTGCCGATTCGTCGGCCATGGTCACCATGACAAAGATCATCGACAGCTGCATCAGGCTCATGAGGATCGCGAAGCCATAGGTAAAGATCGAGGAGAGCTGGCCCACGTCGAACAGGGTGCTCTGGCTTGTGATGATGAGCTTGGAGCCCAGGTAGATGATGACGACGAACGCGCCGTTGACGCAGATGTTCATCATGGGGTTGTTAAAGGCAAGCAGCTTCTCGGCGCGGGTGAAGTCCATTTGGACGTCGCGCGCGGCGGTCGCGAACTTCTCCTTCTCAAAGTCTTCGCGCACATAGCTCTTAACTACGCGCATGCCGGTGACGTTTTCCTCGACGGACTCGTTAAGGGCGTCGTACTTGTGGAACACGCGCGAGAAGATGGGACGCACCTTAAAGATGATAAAGAACAGCCCAAAGCCCAGCAGCGGAATGATGACCAGGTAGACCATGGCGACGCTGCCGCCCATGATAAATGCCATGGTAAAGGCGAAGATCAGTACCAGCGGCGCGCGCACGGCGATACGGATGATCATCATAAAGGCCTGCTGCACGTTGTTGATATCGGTGGTCAGGCGCGTGACGAGCGAGGAGCTCGAGAACTCATCGATGTTGGCAAAGCTGAACGTCTGGATCTTGTAGAACAGGTCGTGACGCAGGTTCTTAGCGAAGCCGCAGCTCGCATGGCTGCAGGTGACGCCGGCAGCGGCGCCAAAAGCAAGCGATGTCAGCGCGATGAGCACCAAAAAGCCCGCGGTGGGAAGCATCTCGGCTACGGTGGCGCCGTCTTTGATGGCGTCGATCAGGTTGGCGGTGATAAATGGAATCAGCATCTCGCAGAGCACCTCGCCAAGCACGAGCAATGGCGTGGCAACGGTGACTTTCATATAGTCGCGGATGCTTCCCATGAGGGTTTTAATCATCCAGTTCCTCCCAGGTTACACGGATTTTCTCGAGCATTTCGGCGAGCTGCTCGCGCTCGTCGTGGGTGAGCGCGCTAAAGGCCTGCTCTCTAAAGCGGATGCGGGCCGCCTGCTCAACGCGGGCCTTTTCCCATCCCGCATCGGTCAGGCGGATGGTGAGCTGCCGACGGTCTTTGGGATTGCGACTGCGCTCGATAAGACCGCCCAGTTCGAGCTTGGACAGAATCTCGGAAAGGGACCCCGGCTTGAGGTCGAAGTGCATGCCGAGCTCCTGTTGGGACAGCTCGCCGGTCGGCTGCTTGGCGAGCAGGCAGACGATGGGCGCCTTGCCAGATATGCCGCCGCCGTGAAAATGCATGTAATGGCCGCAAAACCCCAGCCCATGGAGGATTCTCTTGGCGAGACGGTCCTCCTTGGACTGAGTCTCGGGCTCGTCTACCGGCTGCGAGGGGTCGTCGCCGGGTTTATGCGGATGGGCGTGTGGTTCAACACACATATCTAATCTTCGCTCCTTTCTTTAGTTAGGTAGATGAATTGTTTTGTGCCTAACTAATCTAGGAGCGTGAGAAATAAATGTCAAGGTACCAAACTAGTGGTTGCGCGGTTTTACCAAACCGCGCAACGGCTCGACGCTGCAAACGCTCCCTGCGCTACACTTAGTCGCACTGTGGCGCTGCTGCGCTGCGCCCGAACTAAGGGGGGACTCTCATGAAGAACACTCAGCTGCTGCTGATCAACGATATGTGCGGCTACGGCAAGGTCGCGCTTTCCGCCATGCTGCCGGTGCTGTCGCATATGGGCTACCGCATCCACAACCTGCCGACGGCGCTGGTGTCCGATACGCTCAACTATCCCAAGTTCTACATCCATGACACCACCGAGTACGTGCGCCAGAGCCTCGCCATCTGGGAGGAGCTCGGCTTTGAGTTCGACGCCATTTCGACCGGCTTTATCGTGACCGAGGAAGAGACGCGCATCATCTCGGATTTCTGCCACCGTCGCGCGCAAAAGGGTACCAAGGTGTTCGTCGACCCCATCATGGGCGACAACGGCAAGCTCTACGCCGGCGTGCCCGAGTCCACGATCGGTCTCATGAGGCACCTGCTCGAGTGCGCCGACTACGCGGTGCCCAACTATACCGAGGCGTGCCTGCTTGCCGATAGGCCCATTGCCGAGCAAATCACGCCTGATGAGGGCCGCGCTCTTGTGGATGCCGTGCGTGTCCTGGGCGCCAAGTCGGTGGTCATTACGAGCGCTGTGGTCGACGGTGCGAATGTCGTCATCGGTTACGACCATGTGGCGGGGGAGTACTTTACGATTCCCTTCGACCTGATACCGGTCTACTTCCCGGGCACGGGCGACACGTTCTCGGCGGTGCTTGTCGGCCGCGTTATGGCCGGTTGGAGCCTACAGCGCGCGACGAGCGATGCCATGCGTGTGGTAGCGGAGCTCATCGAGCGCAATGCCGACCAGGAGGATAAGTCCGCCGGCCTTCCCATCGAGGCCTGCCTGGATGTGATTGACCATGAGTAACGCCGACGAGAGCGGCGTCAAGCCTGCGGGCGAGAACAAGCCGCTCGGCGCACCGCGTGGCAAGCGCCCACGTATTCGCATTAGCTGCGTGGACCAGCTGGGCACATGCCGCTGCCATCACGGGCACAAGCCGGGTGACGTCTTCGACTTCGACCGCGACCGCGGCAAGATGTGTTCCATGGCATGTCACGTGGGCTTTCCCTATATCGACATCCTGCGCTACGGCGGAACCGTGCCCGGTAACGAGCCCGGCACGGCAAAGTTCTGCTGTCCCGAGGTCGATACGCTGAACGTCTGGCTTGCTGAGATCGTCGACGAGTAGTTGAGCGCAATGTGACAAAGGGACAGTTCCTTTGTCACATTCGCGGGTGGTGCCCGTTCTTTTTCGCTTATAATCTCAAATCTCTGCATTTCATCCGATTTTAGGTTCTTAAAATTCTGCGTTTCATCGATAATCAAGCGTATAAAACTTTGCATTTCATTTGATGACACTGAGGGGAGAGCCTATGCTGCGCAGGAAAATAGCGGCAGAGCTGGAGCGTTGGCTGAAGTCTGCCGAGCAAAAGGCCCTATTCATCACGGGTTCTCGCCAGATCGGCAAAAGCTATTCGATTCGCGCGTTTGGCAAAGCCAGCCACGCAACTTACATCGAGCTTAACCTCATGGAAAATCGCCAGGCAAAAGATGCTCTTCTCGAGGCGCGGGATGCCGATGATTTCATCAGCAGGGTGACGCTTCTTTCGGGAAAGTCGATTGCACCAGGCAAAACGCTCGTGTTCATCGATGAGGTCCAAGAGGCCCCCGACATCATGACGATGGCAAAGTTCCTTGTTGAGGACGGGAGGTGCCGTTGGGCGTTTTCGGGGTCAATGCTCGGGACCCAGCTCAAGGGCGTCAGGTCCTATCCCGTGGGGTATGTCCACGAGCTTAGGATGTTCCCGCTCGATTTTGAGGAGTTTTGCTGGGCAATCGGGGTGAGCGAGGGGGCTCGTCAAACGATACGTGACGCGTGTATCAGCGAGAGGCCCATTCCTGATTACATTCATGACGCGATGATGGCAAACTTCAGGACCTATACCGTTGTCGGCGGAATGCCGGAGGTTGTGCAGCGTTTCCTTGACACGCAGGGCGACCTTGCCTCTGTTCGTCGGCTACAGTCAGAGCTCAACGAACAGTACCGGCGGGATATCTCCAAGTATGCAAACGGGCGAGCCCTGCAGGTGCAGAGCATCTACGATCAGCTCCCTATTATGCTCGAGGGCGAAAACAAGCGCTTCGTGCTCAATTCCATTGACCCCAAGGCTTACTACGAGAAGTATCAGCGAGATTTTGTATGGCTTGTCGATGCCGGCGTTGCTCTCAAAGCCGATATCGTAACCGAGCCAAAATCGCCCCTGCTCAAGACGGCGCGGCCATCGCAGTTCAAGCTATATCAATCGGATACGGGCATGTTGATGGCGCGTTACCCCGTTGGAGTCGCCCAGGCGGCGTATCTTGATAGCAAGGAGCCCAACCTGGGCGGCATTTACGAAAACGTGGTGGCCCAGCAGCTGGCTGCCCAAAATCGCCAGCTTTACTACTATCAGACAAAAAAGCGCGGTGAAGTGGACTTTGTGGTCGATGGACCGGATGGGACGGCTGTTCCGATCGAGGTTAAATCGGGCTCCTATTACCACGCGCACGCTGCGCTCGGTCATGTGCTTGATACGGCTGAATATGGCGTAAGGCTCGGGATTGTTTTCTCGAGAGGCAACGTTGAGCGCAACGGAGCGGTTTTCTATTTGCCGCTATATGCGACCTGGGCCCTTTCGGATGTTTTGGGCGACTTCTGTGCCAAGGGGATTAAGCTGGAGGTCAAGCCGGTCTAGGGCCGGTCCCGGATGTGACAAAGGGGCAGTCCCTTTGTCACATTCATGAGCGTTGATTTTCTCCCACCGAGATAACGAGCGTGGATTTTCTCCCGTTTAGAGCGCGCTCGAACGCTCAAAGTGGGAGAAAATCCACGCTCGTTTTATGCCGATGGCGTGGCCCGTGTGCCCGCGCCGCCCGAGCGCCTACAGCTGCTCGAGCATAGCGGTGCAACCGGCGAGTACATCGCGGTAGGTGGCGTCGAAATTGCCGGTGTACCAGGGATCGGCCACGTCGCCGGGGCGATCGGTCCAATCGAGCAGGCGCGAGATCTTGCCATCGGGGTCCTTCCCAAAAATTCGGTACAGGCCGCGGGCGTTCTCGTCGTCCATATAGACAATGTGGTCCCAGTCGCCATACTCCGCGCGACGCACCTGACGTGCACGATGTGCGACGACGGGAATCCCAACCTCGCTCAGCTTGGCAACGGTACCGTGGTGTGGCGGGTTGCCGATCTCCTCGGTCGAGGTCGCAGCGGAATCGATGACAAACTCCGCCTCGCGCCCAGCGCGGCGCACGAGCTCGGTAAACACCGACTCAGCCATCGTCGAGCGACAGATATTTCCATAGCAGATAAAAAGAATGCGTTGCATGAGCGGCTTCCTTTCTAGGCGGTCGCGCAGGGCTTACAGACTGCTCTTGAGGCAGTTTGCTCCAATAAAGCCCGCTGCGTACAAGGGGAGGTGGCGCAGCTCGCGCCCGTCATCGGTTTCGCTGCGGGAAAAATTGTTCTCGGACAAAATGTAGGCATATGGCGATCGGGCTTTGTCCATAAACGACCCGAGGGTTCTCGCGTGCACGTTACGTGCGGACTTTACTTCGACGGGCACAATTTCCATACGGTCGGTCTGAAGTAAAAAATCGAGCTCGCCGGTCGTCTTCCAAGACGACGGCGGCACCCAGTAATACGTCTGCAAGCTATTGCCCGAAAATGCTTGCATGACCGAGTTTTCCGCCAGGGCGCCTCGGAAGTCGGAAGATAGCGCTATGGCGGAATCCTCTTTGAGGTCGAGCCAGAGCCGCGGGTTGATGCCGAGTTTGTAGAACATGAGGCCGGTATCGAGAAGATAGACCTTAAAGAAACTTCCATCTTCGTCGTCGAAGGGAACGAGGGGAGGCTCGATGCCTTCGGTCAGGTTGTTGACCGATATGATGCCGGCGCCTTCGAGCCAGTCGAGCGGCTCGATAAGCTTGGCGCGACGGCCTCCGCGTTCGACCTCGGAGTACTTGAATTTTTTTGTGGACGATCTCAGCAGCTGGGACGGAATGGAGCGCCAGACCTTGCGCGCCGCCACGCCGCTGATCCCGTTTTCGGGGTCGGTCATATCGGCGGTATAGGTCTCGTCGATTTCGCGCTGCTCGACGCGCGCATCCTCGATGGATAACGTCTTGCGATATGCGTTGACGGCGGCGGGCATGCCGCCCACGATCTGGTATCGATGAAACAGGCTGAGCGCGGCTTGGTGCGCGGCGTAGGTCTCGAGCGTGCCGGCGTGGGTACGAATGGCATTGGCCATCTGCTCCTCGTCGAGCGCCCAGAGAAACTCCTCGAACGACATAGGATGCATGGTCTCTTGACGAACGCCGCTGGGAAAAGGCAACTTGCGCTTGCGCGTGGCGACGCCGAGCTGACTGCCGGTCGCGCATATGCGCCAGCCCGAACCCGAAAAAAAGCGAAGCGAGTTGAGCGCCCGTTCGCAGAGCTGCACCTCGTCAAACAGGATGAAGGCGGTTTCTTTGCGAATGGGGGTGCGTTTATAGTCTGAGATTCGCGCCACGATGGCGTCAACGTCGTCGGTGGGACAGTCGAACAGCGGAGCGATCAGCTCAAGATCGGTCTGAAAGTCGAGTTTGACAAACGCATCGCCGGCGATTCGTCTGCCGATTTCCTCGGCAACGTACGTTTTGCCTACGCGTCGCGCACCACGGATGAGGATGGGGCGCGACGCGTCCTTTGTCGCCCATGATTCGATAACGGATTCGATTGATCTGCGCATGGGGCCGCCTTTCCAATTTCGTGTACTTCAGATACATAGTTTAGTACGATTTCATGTACTTGGAATACACGAAATAGTGGAAAAGTGTGTATCTGAAGTACACGAAATTGCACTGCTGGAGCTTGCAGGCGGATAAACACTACTCGTATGGGACGGTTTTCACCGGTTGCTCGCCACCTTGGGCTATGTTCGCCCCTATGCCTGCATCCGGGGCTGTGCTGATTGACGACGGCGCTCCCAGCGAGCCAACTTAATCGTCACCAGCGTGAGCGCCCAGGCCACAAGCGAGAACACGGCACCGACCGCGCCTACATATGCAATGCCAACTCCGCTTACCACGGCGCCGCCCACTGCGGTGCCAAACGAGATGCCGACGTTAAACGCCATGGGCTCAACCGAACTTGCGAGTACCATCGACTTGGGATGGCGGCTGCGTGCCACGTCCATAAAGTGCGTGATGCACGACACCGAGAACAGGTACATGAGCATCGCCAGGCTAAAGACAAAGACCAGCGCGAGCGGCATGGCGGCGCCCACGGCAAACAGCCCGAGCAGTGCCGCCGCCTGCAGCACAAACGTAACCAGCAGCGCCTTCATGCCAAAACGCGCGTCGATCCATCCGCCCAGGATGTTCGAGATCAGGCAGAACACGCCATAGGCCATAAGTGTGGTGCTCGCCTGAACGGTATCCATGCCCAGCACCTGCTCCAGATAAGGCGTCACGTAGCCGTAGAATACGTAGACCGAGCCCACGCCAAACAAGAAGATGAGCATGCCGGTGATGATGCTCGGCTCGCGTAGCAGACCCGCCTGCTCGCGAAAGGTGGCGGGCTCGTCGGTTTGCCCAGCGCGCGGCATAAACATCACGAGCGCTCCGCAGATCAGAACGGCAAA
The DNA here is from genome assembly GCA_048194085.1 of Collinsella aerofaciens. Taxonomy (GTDB): domain Bacteria; phylum Actinomycetota; class Coriobacteriia; order Coriobacteriales; family Coriobacteriaceae; genus Collinsella; species Collinsella aerofaciens_CO. The sequence goes on along the minus strand of DBFABM010000011.1, from coordinate 34,898 downwards.
GGCCAGCGTGCCGTACATGGCCACGTGCCAATCGAGCGTGTCGGCCACAAACTTGCCGATCGAAGTGACAAAGACCATCGCCACGGAAAACGCGCCGTACACCACCGAGATGGCAAGCGAAGTTTGCTGTGGGGACAGCAGCTCGGGGATATACGTCACGCCCACGGCGAGCAGTGCGCCCGAGACGGAGCCCAAGATGATGCGCGAGGCGAACAGCACTTGAAAGTTGGGTGCCAGCGCCATGACCAGGTTGCCGAGCACAAAGACGATGCTATAGCACACGAGCAGCTGGTAACGACGGAAGCGCCCCGTGCTGAGCGCAAGCACTGGCGTCGCGATGGCGTAGACAAGCGCAAACACGCTAATAAGTTGGCCTGCGGTGGCAAGCGATACGCCGAGTTCCGTCGCTAGGTCGCTTTCGATGCCGATGACCACGAACTCGGAGCAGCCGAGCGAGAATCCCAACAGCACGAGCAGCGCCAGGCAGAGCTTGGTGCGTGCGGGGGAGAGCGCGGCGGCAGTTGACTTACTTTTTGGCGTGGTTGCGGCGGTCAAGGTTGTCACTCCAATGCCGCATGAATAAGCGGGATTCAATCCCTGCAACTCTAACAGAATGTGACAAAGGGACAGTCTCTTTGTCACATGGAGAGCTTGCCTGTATAGTCGCAATACAGGCGAAGATGGTCTCAGGTACATCGCGGGCGACAGGAGATCCCATGGGCATGCACACGACAAAGGTTGCAGTGGGCGAGGGCAAGTTTGCGCTCGAGGCCCAGCTGACGGTGACGCCGCGAGGCATGGCGGTGTACGCCTGCTCGCCGGAGTTCGCGCACCTGGGCGCCACGGCGCAGGCCATTCCACGTCCCGAGCCCGGCCGTACGGCGACGGTGAGCATCCTGGCCGTTCCGTGCCATCGAGACGAGATCCCGGCGCACGATATCGCGGCGGCGTTGGCCACGCGCTTTGACGTGCCGGTAGTTGCAAGCACGGGCTTTCATGTTGAACAGGCGAGCGGGGACGACCTGCAGCGCGTGCTCGACACCACCAAGGAGCTCATCGTCGCGCTCGAGGAGGCCGCAGCCCGTGTTCTGCGTGCCGGCTGGGATGAGGGCGGTGCGGGCGCCGAGGTCGTGGCGGTCGATGCTGCGACCGGCGAGGCGCTTGGCCCCGTCGACCGCATCGAGGCCCATGCTGGTGAGGGCATCCTGCATCAGGCATTTCTGACGCTTTTGGTCGAGGGCCGGGGCGAAGACGCGCGCCTGCTGCTCTGTCGCCGCAGTCCGCTCAAGCGCCTGTGGGGCGGGGTGCTGGCCGATAGCTGCGCCGGCCATCCGCTCCCCGGGGAAGACGTCGCGGCCGCCACGGCGCGCCGCATCAACGAAGAGCTCGGCATTACGCGCGAGCCCGATCAGCTCAAGCACCTCGGACACGTGGTGTACCGCGAGGACCACGGCGACGGTCGCTGCGAGTGCGAATGGTGCGAGGTCTACCTTGCCCATGTTGAGCCGGGCGAGCTGCATATCAACCAAGAGGAGATCTCGGAAGTGCGTCGCGTGGCTCCGTCCGAGCTCAAAGGCTACCTGCAGGGTCACCCCGAGCAGCTGGCCCCCTGGCTCCGCGAGGCCCTCGGCGACCCATTCATCCGCACGGCCCTCGCTATGTAAAAAAGACAGTCCCTTTGCCACATCCAAACCGTCACAACATTCGGCGAAAATCTCGAAAACGAGGAAAAGCGTCGAATGTTGTGACGGTTTTTGTCTAGGGAATCGCTTCTCATCCAAAAAATCCGCTTGACTGTATTGCCGCAACACAGCGCAACGTAAGGGGTGTCCGATAACGGGCGCCCCTTTTTAAGCGGCAACATGGCTGCGAATTCGGAGCGCCCCCAACAAGAAAGGTGGGGAGATAGAAGCGGAAAAGAAGGCGTTTAAGATCACCAAGCGCGAAATTGGCTTTGTGCTGGGTATCGTTGTCTTTTTGCTGGTGAAGTTTCTTCCTTTGGCGGAGCTGAGCTCGACGGTCGAGCTCACGGTCGGCGGTCAGACCTGTCTGGCACTGACGCTCGCCACGGTGGTGTTCTGGGCATGCGGCGTGGCACAGCCGGGCTTTGTGGGCCTGCTCTACTGCGCACTGCTCGTCCTGTTCAAGGTGTGCGTGGACGACACGGGCGCCGCGAGCATCTCGGCGACGGTCGCCTCCACGTTTAGCTCGTGGACCAAGGCCACCATGCGGCTCGTCATCGGCGCCTACCTCATCGCCAGCGCGGTCAAGGAGTCGGGCCTGGGCGAGCGCATCGCCTACGCGTTCATGCTCAAGTTCGTGCGCGACGCCAAGTCGCTCATCATCTCGATCTTCGCGCTCACCTTTGTGCTGTCGCTGCTGATCCCGCATCCGTTCCCCCGCGCCTTCCTCATCCTCGCCGTCGTCTCGGTCATCGCCGAGTCCGCCGGCTACGGTGACGACGACAAGGGCAAGCTCGGCTTCCTCGTGTTTGCCGCTGCCGCCCCGGGTTCCATGTTCTTCCTGACGGGCGACTCCACGCTTAACCCGCTCGTTGCGCAGTACAGTGCCGAGGCCGGCGGCATGAGCCCGTCCTTCGTCGACTGGTTCCTGTACATGAGCGTGCCTATGCTGGTTGCGCTGCTGTGCACCCTGTTCCTGGGCCTTTTCCTCTTTAAGCCCAGCAAGGAGCTCGTCTACGATCGCGAGCAGATCGTGGCCAAGCAGGCCGCGCTCGGCAAGCTCTCCGTCAAGGAGATCCGCACCATCGTGTGGCTTGTCATCGCCATCGCGCTGTGGCTCACCGTCTCGGGCGACTATATCGGCTGGGTCACCCTGGCCATTGGCGTTGCTCTCGCCATGCCCATCATCGGCGAAGTCCTCACTCCCGCCAGCTGGAACGCTGTCGACATCAAGTCCCTCATGTTCCTGACGGCCGCCATGGCCGTGGGCTCCGTGGGCGGTGCCACCGGCATGAACGCCTGGATCGCCGACGTCGTGCTCCCCAGCTCCGTGCCTGAGAACATCTTCCTGTTCGCCCTGCTCGTCGCCGCGCTTTCCATGATCATCCACATGTTCATGGGCTCGGTCATGGCCGTGCTCGGCGTGTGCGTGCCGGCATTTATCAGCTTTGCCGCCGGCTCCAGCGTGAGCCCACTCGCCGTGGCGCTCATCGTCTTCACGTCCATCAACATCCACTACATCCTGCCGTTCCATAACCTGCCGATCCTTATCGGCGAAGGCAAGGACGCCGGCGGCTACACCTCCAAAGAGGCTATGCGCATGGGCATCCCCCTCACCGCGGTCGTCTTTGTCGTCGTGCTGGTCGAGGCCGCCTGGTTCCACCTCTTTGGCCTGATGTAAGCGGTCGAGCGCCCCGGCTGTAAGCAGCCAAGCGCTTGAACTTCGAGTGGTCGAGCGCTCCATTTGTGAGCGCCGCGGCCCCATTACGTTACCCCGTCCGGCGGCACCCCGTCGCCGGACACTCTCCCGAAAGGAGTACGCCATGTCCACTACCGATGCTTCCCAGATCCACGACCTGCGTTCCGCGCTCGACTTTTTGCGTGAGATGCCGGGCCAGCTGCTCGAGACCGACACCCAGGTCGATCCCGATGCCGAGGTCTCGGGCGTCTACCGTCACGTCGGTGCTGGCGGCACCGTCATGCGCCCGACCAAAGAGGGTCCGGCGATGGTCTTCAACAACGTCAAGGGCTTTGACGACGCCAAGGTCTGCATCGGTATGCTTGCCAGCCGCAAGCGCGTTGCCGCCCTGCTCGACCTGGACGAGGAGCACCTGGGCCTCGAGATCGGCAAGCGCTTCGAGAACCTGATCGCCCCCGAGCAGATCGCCGAGGGCAAGCACGTCGACTGCCAGGAGGTCGTGTACAAGGCGACCGACGAGGGCTTTGACCTGCGCAAGATCGTTCCCGCTCCCACCAACACGCCCGTTGACGGCGGCCCCTACATCACCATGGGCCTCGCCTATGGCACGAGCCCCGATGGCACCCAGTCCGACGTAACCATCCACCGCTTCTCCTGCGTCGACAAGGACAAGCTCGCCATGTGGATCACCCCGGGCAGCCGTCACCTGGGTGCGTTCTTTGACGAGTACTGCCAGCGCGGCGAGGATATGCCCATCTCCATCTCCATCGGCCTGGACCCCGCCGTGTACATGTGCTGCGGCTTCGAGGCTCCCACCACGCCGCTCGGCTTCAACGAGCTGCAGATCGCCGGCGCCCTGCGCGGCCGCGCCGTCGAGCTTGCCGACTGCGTCACCGTTCCGCAGAAGTGCATTGCCAATGCCGAGTACGTGCTCGAGGGCTACCTCATGCACGACGAGACCATCAACGAGGATGTCAACGGCCACGGCTACGCCATGCCCGAGTTCCCCGGCTACACCGGTGGCGCCAAGGTCTGCCCGGTGATCAAGATCACCGCCGTCACCACGCGCGTCAACCCCATTATGGAGAGCTGCATCGGCCCTTCGCACGAGCACGTGTCCATGGCCGGTATCCCCACCGAGGCCTCCATCTACAAGATGGTCGAGACCGCTATCCCGGGCCGCCTGCTCAACGTTCACGCCGCTCCCTGCGGTGGCGGCAAGTTCGTTGCCATCATGCAGTTCAAGAAGTCGAGCAAAAATGACGAGGGCCGTCAGCGCAACGCCGCCATGCTCGCCTTCTCGGCGTTCTCCGAGCTCAAGCACGTCATCCTTGTCGACGAGGATGTCGACATCTTCGATATGAGCGACGTGATGTGGGCCATGACCACGCGCTTCCAGGCCGACGTGGACCTCATCACCATCCCCGGTTGCCACTGCCACGTGCTCGATCCGTCCAACGACCCCGCGTTCGATCCTTCGATCCGCGAGCACGGTATCGCCTGCAAGGCCATCTTCGACTGCACGGTTCCGTTTAACCTCAAGAAGAACTTCATCCGCTCGCAGTTCATGGAGATCGACAAGGACAAGTGGGCCGCCGAGCTCGCCTTCTAGTAAGTAGCCCTACCAAGTAGTTAAGGAGTTGTCATGCCTGAGTCTTCTGTTCGTCCCCGTCGCATTGTCGTTGGCGTGTCTGGCGCCAGCGGTGCGGCACTGGGCCTTGAATGCCTCAAATGCCTGCGCCAGGCCGGCGCTGAGTCGGCGCTTGTCGTCACGCGCGGGGGAGAGATCACCATCGAGCAGGAGCTCGGCATGACGCTCGACGAGTTTGCGTGCTATGCCGATGTGGTCTACGACAACAAGAACATTGGCGCTGCCATCGCAAGCGGCACCTATCCGGTCGACGGCATGATCGTGGCTCCCTGCTCCATGAAGACGCTCGCCGGCATCGCGAGCGGCTACAGCGAAAACCTGTTGCTGCGTGCGGCCGATGTGCAGATGAAAGAGCAGCGCCGCCTGGTGCTTATGGTGCGCGAGACGCCCTTCAGTGCAATCCATGTCGACAACATGGCACGCCTGGCGCGCGTGCCGGGCGTCATGCTCATGCCGCCCATGCTCACGTTTTACAACGGCCCCGCCACGCTCGATGAGGCGGTGCATCACATCGCCGCCAAGGCACTCGAGGCCGTCGGCGTGTCGTGCGCCAACTATAAGCGCTGGTCATAGGCATCTTTAGGGTAGGATACGAGTAGTGTTTGAACCCGCTGCCCCTGTGGGCGGCGGGCTTTTCGTGTCAAAGGGTGTGTCGGGAGGACCTATGCAGACGGGTATGTATGCGATTAGCAAGATGGCGAGCTTGTTTAATGTTTCGCGCCAAACGCTCATCTACTACGACAAGATCGGTCTGTTTAAACCCGCCGTGGTTAACGAAAAAGGCTACCGTTTCTATTCGCCCACGCAGATCCCGCTCATGCGTCTGATCTGCATGCTGCGCGACTTGGGACTGGAACTCGATGAGATCGATCGCCTGACCTCGACGTTCGACATTGGAGAGATGACCGACCACCTGCGCTCGCGGGTGCAGGCGCTCGACGAGCAGATTGCCGGGCTCAAAGCCGAGCGTGCGAGCGTGCAGGAGCGGCTGAGTTTTTACGACGAGGCGGTCTATTGGCGCGAGCGCGAGGGCAAACCGGAGCTCAAGCAATTCGAGCGCCGCTACGTGGTCTTTGAGGAGTTCCCGGGCGATATCGAGCGTGGCCGCTCGATGCTGCACCCCACGCTCATGCGGGCGATTCTGCGCATGCGTGCGCTCACGGGCACACGCCCCATGCGCGGTTGGGGCGCCATGCTGCGTCGCGAGGCGCTGCATTCCGACGACCCCATCGCCGGTGCCGGTTCCTTTGCCGTGTTGCCGCGTGGTGCCGAGGAAATACTGCCGAGCGATCCTGCCGAGCTGGCGGAGATTGGCGTCGAGGTGCTGCCCGAGGGCACGTACCTGTGCATGAGTCGCTGGGGCATGCCGTACGAGCCCGAGGGTATCCGCGCCATCGTGGCCTGCATGGACAGGCACGCGCTCCAGCCCATCGGCAATGCTTTCGATTTTTGCTACCTGGACACCACGAGCTACGACGAGTCTCACCAAGAGGACTTCTGCTGCATCCAAATCCCCGTCGCCCTCAAATAACTTGCGGTGAAATAGTCCCTAAATAGCTCAAGCGGGTGTGCAAATAGGAACTATTCCACCGCAACTTCAATGTGACAAAGGAACAGTCCCTTTGTCACATTCCATGCGAGCTCCGGCGCCGTCTGGGGGTATAAGGCTAACAAGTGTTTATTTGCGAGGCCTAAGGGGCGCCCCGTATGGATATCGATAACTTTGAATGGTGGTATAGCGAGGGCGAGGCTCCGGACGAGGAGTGGGACGAGCCCGCGCCGCGTGACGCGTCGAGCGACGAGGACGAGACCGGCAACGATGCCGTCGAGATGGACGCCGCCTCCGACCCCGTCGAGCCCCTGACCTTTGAACAGGCTTGGGCCCAGGCCGAGGCCGACGAGGCAAAGGCCGATGCCACGGCCACGCTGGGTGAGCCAGCCGACATGTCCATTTCGCCGGCAAAGACCCCGCAACCGCGCCACACCATCGACCCCGGCAGTACGGCATCTTTCAGCATTCTCGACGTGCCCGCGCAAGGCGCCCAGGCGCCTGCGCCCACGCATCGCCCCGACCTGGCTCGTGAGGAAGACGCGGGCCGCCATTCTCCGCTCGGCCCCATCCTCATCGCCTTCATGGCCGGCGTTATCGCCTGCTCGGCAATCGGCAGCATCTGGGGGCATGTCGAGCGGCAGCGCCAAGACGCCGCCAAGGTCGAGATGTCCGTCGAGCAATCGCTCAGCCGCACGCGCTCGGTGCATGTGTCGGTCGAGGTTAAGGACGGCGCGACGTGGGATACCGCGCGCGGCGACAGCCAAATGCTCGTCCATATCGTGGGCCGCACGCTCAGGGGACAAGCAATCGACGAGTACCAATACGTTAATTCCGAAGGTGACGGTATCGAGCTCAAGCCCGGCGACTACGAGCTCACGGTCGATGAGCCGCCCGTCGCCACCGACGGCACGCGTTACCGCGCCTCAAAGCGCATGGTCCCGGTGAGTTTTAATTCGCAAGCACCCGATACGGTCGATAGCGCGCCGCAGGGTGGGTTTGACCTTTATGCTATTGCTCAATAACTGCGCCTGCCGCTCAGCCCTGCTGCCAAGAGTGGGACAATAACCCTCGACACTATTGTTTACCATTGGAGGAAGTAGTATGTCCACCGTCACTACCATCAAGCGCGGCGGCCTCACCGCGGCCATCGATTCCATGGGCGCCCAGCTCACGAGCCTTGCCCTCAACGGCAATGAGTATCTGTGGCAGGGAGACCCGGCCTTTTGGGGCAAGCACGCGCCTATCCTGTTCCCCATCGTGGGATCGCTGCGCAACAACACGGCGACGTCTGCGGCCGGCACCTGCGAGATGGCGCGCCACGGCATCGCGCGCATTGTCGAGCACAAGATCGTCGAGGTGTCGGAGGACGGTTCGTCCGTTACCTACGAGCTCACCGACACGCCCGAGTCGCTCAAGGCCTTCCCGTTCCACTTTAAGCTCAACATGACCTATGCCCTGACCGGCGACGCCACCCTCACGCAGACCTTTGCCGTCACCAACACCGGCGACGTTGACCTGCCGTTCTCGGTGGGCGGCCACCCCGCATTTAACGTGCCCGCCCCCGGTGCCGAGGACGAGGCGTTCGAGGATTACGAGCTGGCGTTTACCGAGGCTTGGACTAACGAGGCCCCTATCATCACGCCCGACGGTCTTATGACGTTCGAGGGCAGCTACAAGGCTCCCGATAACTCGGACGTACTGCCCATCACGCACCGCAGCTTCGATAACGACGCCATCATGTTCACCGATACCCCGGGCTCCACGCTCACGCTGCGCGGCCGCAAGTCGGGCCACGGCGTCAAGATCGACTTTGAAGGCTTTAAGTACATCGGCGTGTGGTCTGCCGCCAACGACGCTCCGTTTGTGGCGCTCGAGCCCTGGACCGGCCACACCACCATGGACACCGAGGACGACGTCTTTGAGCACAAGGTCAACACCATTACCTTGGCCCCCGGCGCTACCGATAAACGCAGCTTTAGCGTCACCTTGCTCTAGAGGTTCCGCCGCTCGGTCGATGCTGCGTGCCGTCCAGAGCGATAATTTGTCATTCAAAAGGCAAGGCATAGACCTTCTGGTCATGCCTTGCCTTTTTCATGCCAACTTGTTCGCTTTGGGCGGCGCTCGCTGGCATTGCCAAAACATCGACGTTCCCAATGACTACCGTGTGTCTATTAATTTTTCGAGCTTGTGCTGCGCTGCTGGTCGCTGGCGTATATCCTGTTAAGTCGTCAGCATACGATTCAACAGGGAAGGCAGATTATGCATTCTCCCCATCAACGCGACGCGCATCCACAGCCGGTATGCAGCCGTCGCATCTTTTTGGGTAGTGCTCTCGCTGCGAGCGCTTCTGTCGTCGCCGGCGCACTTGCCGGTTGCCAGCGCCCCTCCACGCTGGAAGTAGTTCAGCCCACGACGGGTGGCGGTCGCGACGACCTGTCCGATTCCGTGATCGGCAAGGACAAGATCCGCATCGGCATGGAGGCGGCCTACGCCCCGTACAACTGGCAGGTCTCCGAAGCCAGCGAGTACACCATCCCCATCGACAACGTGCAGGGCGCCTATGCCGATGGTTACGACGTGCAGATCGCCAAGATCGTCTGCAAGGCCCTCGGTGGCGAGCCCGTTGCCGTCAAACAGAGCTTCTCGGGCCTTATCGACTCGCTCAACAACGGCCAGATCGACCTCATCATCGCCGGTATGAGCGCCACGCCCGAGCGCGAGGAGTCCGTCGGCTTTTCCGACCCGTACTTTATCGGTTACTTTGGCCTGTTCGTAAAAGAGGGCTCGCCCTATCAGAATGCGACCAAGCTCAGCGACTTTAGCGGCGCAACGGTCCTCGGCCAAAAGGACACCATGCTCGATACCGTCATCGACGAGATCCCGGGCGTTGTCCACAAAAACCCGGTCGACTCGGTCCCCACGGTGTTTTCGAATCTGCTGCAGGGCACTTGCGACGCCGTGACCTACAACACTGAGAACGAGAAGGGCTATATGGCCCAAAACCCGGGTATCGTGCCGATTCAGTTTGCCGATGGCGAGGGCTTTAAGCAGGAGGTCACGGCAAACGTCGGCTGCCGCAAGGGCTCGGATAAGCTGCTTAAGCTCATCGACAAGACACTCAAGGGCATTAGCCAAGAGGAGCGCGACCAAATGTGGGACGCGTGCCTCGACCGTCAGCCGGCATAGGGAGGCAGCATGAAAACCATTAATCGCCTGGCCTCCTTTATCAAGGCCGACCACCGTTATGTATACCTGGGCACGAGCGTTATCGCGGCGCTCGGCCTGGCGTTTAGCCAGCGCAACCCCACGCCGCTGAGCTTCTTGGCCCCCACGGGCGTGTTCCAAGATTGCCTTTGGGCGATTCTTTGGGCCTGGCTCGTCGTGTCGGCGGCGGCGCTGGTCACCAAGCTCATGCACTGGAACGACTATCGCGAAACGTCGCCGTTCGCCTCCGAGCGTTGCCGCCGTGGCGCACGCCTGGGCAGCTACGTCGTGGTCGCCATCGCGGCGATCTTTTTCGTGGACCGCTGCGTCATGTCATTTATCGACCTGGTACAGGTGAGCATTGTCTCGGATTCCAACCCCAGCGACTTTTTGTCGAGCCTGGTCTACATGACCTACAAGAGCGGGGACTTCTTTATCCGCGGTATCGAGATCACCATCGCGCTTGCCACCTTCGGCACCGTCATCGCATTCTTCCTGGCACTGCTCTTTGTGTTCCTGCGTATTCAGACGTTCGATCGCGTGGACAACGACCTGGTGCGCTTCTTTAAGAGTATCGGCCGCGGCTTTGCGACCGTCTACTCCACCATCGTGCGCGGCACGCCCATGATGGTCCAGGGCCTGCTCATCTATTACGCGGGCTTCACCGTTTTGCGCGGCATGGGCTTCGAGACCGCTCAGGCCAACCAGATTTGGAGCACCTTCACCGCCGGCCTCGTTACCATCTCGCTCAACTCCACCGCCTACATGATGGAGGTCCTGCGCGGCGGCATCGAGTCCATTGATCCCGGCCAGGCCGAGGCAGCACGCTCACTGGGCCTGTCGCAGTGGCAAGCCATGCGCAAAGTCGTGTTCCCCCAGGGCATTAAAAACGCGATCCCGGCGCTCACCAACGAGCTCATCATCAACATCAAGGATTCGTCGGTGCTCTCGGTCATCGGCGTGTTTGACCTCATGTACGCTACCACCACCGTCGCCGGCGTGTACTATCGCCAGATGGAGGTCTACTGCGTGGCGCTCGTGGTCTACCTGATCCTGACGCTCGTGGCGAGCCGCCTGCTCGAGGCCTTTGGCAAAAAGCTCGGCGCCGAGGCTCCGGTCACGCTGCCCAGCTCCAACTAGGCTCAAGACGAGGAGAATCATCATGGCAGATACCGCCATTACCGGCGTTGCGGCCGCCGCACAGACCAATGAGCCGCTCATCCGCGTCGAGGGCCTGCGCAAGAGCTTCGGCTCGCTCGAGGTACTCAAGGGCATCGACCTGTCCGTCAATCCCGGTGAGGTCGTCACCATTATCGGCGCCTCGGGTTCGGGCAAGTCGACCTTCCTGCGCTGCCTCAACCTGCTCGAGACCCCGGACGCGGGCCACATCTGGTTCCACGGCCAGGACCTCACGGCCGAGCGCTGCAACATCAACAAGCTGCGCGAGGACATCGGCATGGTGTTCCAGGGCTTTAACCTGTTCAACAACATGGACGTGCTCGACAACTGCACGCTCGCGCCCGTCATGCTCAAAAAGATGAGCAAGGCCGAGGCTGAAAAAATTGCGATGGAGCATCTGACGAGCGTGGGACTCGAAAAGTTCGCGCACGCCGCCGTGGGTCGCCTGTCCGGTGGTCAAAAGCAGCGCGTGGCCATCGCTCGTGCTCTATGCATGAACCCGCAGATCATGCTGTTCGACGAGCCGACCTCCGCACTCGACCCCGAGATCGTGGGCGAGGTGCTCGAGGTCATGCGCAAGCTCGCCGCCGACGGCATGACCATGGTCGTCGTCACGCACGAGATGGCCTTTGCCCGCACGGTGTCCGACCGCGTGGTCTTCATGGACAAGGGCGTGGTGCTCGAGGATGCCGCGCCGGCCGAGCTCTTCGGCAACCCCAAGCACCAGCGCACCCGCGAGTTCCTCTCGCGTTATCTCGAGGACAAATAACCGACCGTAAGCGCTTATGTGGCAGGGCCGCTCCGGTGGGGCGGCCCTTGTCGTCACAATCGAAAGGATGTCATGGCCGAGGTTTGGCGCTTCTTTGCGCATGAGGATGATTTTGCCGATTTGGACAAGGCCGGCGCATGCGAGCGCTTGGGCCGTGTGCTGTCGTTTCCGACCATTTCGAGCATGGATGCCGAGGCGGTGGACTGGCAGCCGTTCGACGACCTGCGCGCGTATATGCAGCGGGCTTGGCCGAACGTATTTACGGCGGGTAAGGTCGAACTCATCGATCATTCGTTGCTGGTGACGCTTTCCGGCTCCGACCCTGCACTCAAGCCCGTTGTGCTCATGGGTCACATGGACGTGGTTCCCGTGGTGCCGGGCACCGAGGACGATTGGACGCACGCCCCCTTTAGCGGGCATGTAGACGACACCTACATTTGGGGTCGCGGCGCCATCGATATGAAAGACCAGGTCGCAGGCATTCTCGAGGCGGTTGAGTATGCGCTGGCGCACGGTTGGCAGCACGAGCGCACGCTGCTCCTGGCCTTTGGCCAGGACGAGGAGACTACGCAGTACGGCGCAGGCGCCATCGGCCGCGCGCTCGAGGAGCGCGGCATTGAGCTTGAGTACCTGATCGACGAGGGTGACTACCGCATCGTTCCAGCTGCCGAGTATGGCGCGGGCGAGGGCTGGCTTATGCATGCCGATCTCGCGGAGAAGGGCTACGCCGATATCGTGTTGAGGACGCGTAGCGAGGGCGGGCATTCCTCCAACCCCTACGGGGGCACTTCACTCGAGGTGCTCAGCCGTGCCATCACCGCAATCTGCGATATCGAGTGGCCGACGCGCGTGACCGACTTGCTTGCCGCCCAACTCGTCGAGTTGGGGCTCTACACGGCCGATGAAATTGCCGCCAACGGGGATGCCATTGTCCGCGATTGCCTCGCCAGCAAAAAGCTCTATCCGCTGGTGACGACCACCTGCGCGCCCACGCAGATCGAGGGTGGCAGCACCGGCGCCAACGTAATGCCGCAGGATATGTGGGCCAACATTAACTTCCGCATGCTCGAGGGCACGAGCGTGGCCGACGTTGTGGCGCGCTGCCGTGAGGCGGTTGCCGGGGCGGACCTTGCCGGTCGTGTCAAAGTGGAGCTGGGCCCCGGCAGCTCCGAACCCTCGCCGTCCCCGCGCATCGGTGGTCCCGGTCTCGAGGCGGTTCGCTCCATCGCCGTCCGCTATTTCCGTGATCCAAAGGGGATGGAGGAAAACGGATCATTCGAGCCAGTGGCAATTGTGCCCTCGACCGTGATCGGTGCGACCGACGCTGCCAACTACCAGCACATTTGCCCTGAGTGCATTCGCTTCTCGGCCTTTGTGGTCGATGATGACGAGTGCGACCGAGGCGTCCACGGCACCAACGAGCGCATCACCCGCCGCGCCTACCTCCAGGGTGTTCGCTTCCTCATCGCCCTACTCCATACGCTTTAGAATCCGACAAAGGGACTGTCCCTTTGTCGGATTCCGTGCGGGTTATATGCAGGTTTGCCTGCGCACGGTATCATATATGGGTTAGACCGCAACTATGTACCCCATACGCGAAGGGATGCGCATGTATCTGAAGATCGACATGCTCTAGCTGGACTTACCCCCGCAGCGGCGCCCCGCGCCCCATCAATTCTGCCGATTTTCGCCTTCACGCATATAAAGGAGTCCGTCATGCGCGACAAGCTCGAAAAGATCATCAAGGCCTACGAGGAGCTCGAGAAGAAGCTTTCCGACCCGGCCGTCGCCTCCGATATCAAGGAGTTCACGCGTCTCAACAAGGAGTACGCGCACCAGTCCGACCTCATTGCCGCCTCGCGCGAGTACATCGGCGCGCTCGATGACATCGAGGCTGCCAAGGAAATGCTGCACGATACCACCGATGCCGATGAGAAGGAGATGCTCCAGATGGACATCTCCGAAAACGAGGCCAAGCTTCCCCAGCTCGAGGAAGACATCAAGTACATGCTCATCCCGAGCGACCCCAACGACGACAAGAACACCATCGTCGAGATCCGCTCCGCCGCCGGTGGCGACGAGGCGGCCATCTTCGCCGGCGATCTGTACAAGATGTACCAGCGCTTTTGCGAGTCGCGCGGCTGGAAGACTACCGTGCTCGATTCCAGCCCCAGCGAGGCCGGTGGCTTTAAGTCCATCGAGTTCAAGGTCGAGGGCGACCGCGTCTACTCCGTCATGAAGTTCGAGTCCGGCGTGCACCGCGTCCAGCGCGTTCCCAAGACTGAGTCCCAGGGCCGCATTCAGACCTCCACGGCTACCGTCGCCGTACTTCCCGAGGCCGAGGAGATCGACGTTCAGATCAACCAGTCCGACCTGCGCATCGACACCTACTGCGCCTCCGGCCCTGGCGGTCAGTGCGTTAACACTACCTACTCCGCCGTGCGCATCACCCACCTGCCCACCAACACCGTGGTGCAGTCACAGGAGCAGCGTTCCCAGATCCAGAACCGCGAGGTCTGCATGCAGATGCTGCGTGCCCGTCTGTACGAGATGGAGCTCGAGAAGCAGCAGGCAGAACTCGGTGCTGAGCGCCAAAGCCAGATCGGCCACGGCAACCGTTCCGAGAAGATTCGTACCTACAACCAGCCCCAGGACCGCGTGACCGATCACCGCATCGGTTTCAACTCCACCTACAACGGTGTCCTTCTGGGCGACCAACTCGGCACCGTCATCGAGGCGCTCGCCGCCGCCAAGCGAGCCGAGAAGCTGGCACAGGCTGTGTAGTGGGTTACGCGGTTTTACCAAACCGCGTAACGGCTTGACGCTGCGCGCCGCCCAGAGCGACAATTTGTCATTCAAAAGGCAAGGCATGACCAGAAGGTCTATGCCTTGCCTTTTTCATGCCAACTTGTTCGCTCTGGACGTCGCTCGCTGTCCGTTCTCTACCTGCGGTGCCTTAGAGGTAGTCAATGGACGTTCTTAAATGACTAGGTTGGGCACATTGCTTTGAGATGTTATTCAATCGGCTTTGATGGCCATGAAGCCGGCTACCTGCTCAAAGAAATTAGCGGCATTTATCTGCTATTGAAAATAATGCTCAAAAAATCGTTCAAGAAGTCGCAGTGCATTTTTTGATGCGTCGCACGTCAAGTGATTTGGCAAGTTCTTGGTTAGATATTGGTCAGTTTTGGGTCAACCTTGCCAAAAGCTTGACGAATGCAGATTTTGACGTCGACGAATGAGCACTTCAGGCAGGTTCCAAGCAAAAATCTGGGCTGATTCTCGATAATCGCCTTCAATCGTCCCTTGCCAAGCGCTGGCCTCGCGTACAATCTGCTCCGACATTCGCGCGCCGTCCGGCGCTTAAGAGGGGAGGGCCCCATGGCAAACGAGATTTGGACCATCAAGCGTTGTCTCGAGTGGACCAAGGAGTACCTGGCCGAGCGCGGCGAGGAGCACCCCCGTCTTTCTGCCGAGTGGCTGCTCTGCGCTGCCACGGGTTTGGCACGCATCGACTTATATATGCGCATGGACGAGACGCTTAACGCGGCTCAGCTCGAGACCATGCACGCGGCCGTTGTTCGTCGCGCTAAAGGTGAACCGCTGCAGTACATCACCGGCAGCACGCAGTTTCGCATGATCGACGTCGCGTGCGCCCCCGGCGTGCTCATTCCGCGCCCCGAGACCGAGATGCTCGTCGAGGAAGTCCTCAATTATCTGGATGCCGAGGTGCTGAGCCCCGAGGCTGCTGCCCGTCAGCGCGTGGAGCTGCCTTGGAACGATGAGGTCGAGGAGGCACGCAAGGCCGAGGCCGCGCTGGCAGACGAACGCGCGGCCGCCGAGCGCCGTGCCGCTAACCTGACGGCTGCCGATGAGGCGGCGCTAGGCGGCGACGTATTGGGCAGCCGCGCCTATGCCGAGGAGCTGGCCGACCGCGAGGCCGAGGAAGCCGCCGCGCAGGCAGCAGAAGCCGAAGCCGCGGAAGCCGCCGAGCCCGAGCTCGACGAATACGGCATCGCCATCGAGGGTGCCGGCCAGGAGACGGCTTCGGCTCAGGATGCCGCTGCGCCTGCCCCAGCCGAGCCCCGCACTGCCCGCGTTCTCGAGGTCGGCTGCGGCACGGGCTGCATTTCGCTCTCCCTTGCCTGGGAGCGCCGCGGGCACGTTACCTGCACTGCTACCGATATCGAGCCGCGCGCCATCGACCTTGCTACCAAAAACCGCGATGCGCTTGGCCTCACGTCCGACGAGGTCGCCTTCAGCCTCACCAACCTGGTGAGTTCCATTCCCCGCGAAGAGTGGGGCACCTTTGACGTACTCGTCTCCAACCCGCCCTACATCCCCACCGATGTCATGCGCTCGCTGCCGCATGAGGTCAAGGACTTTGAGCCCGATCTGGCGCTCGAGGGCGGTGCCGACGGTCTCGATATCTTCCGCCGCCTGCTCAACGCGGCGCCCTACATGCTGCGTGCCGGCGGCCTGTTTGCCTGCGAGCTCTACGAGGGCGCGCTCGACGCCGCGGCCGAGCTCTGTCGTCAAGCAGGCCTTTCGGACGTGCGTATCGTCCACGACCTCACCGATCGTCCCCGCATCGTTCGAGCCATCGTCACCGAGCCCAAACAGCGTATTTAAGCTGAATAAATAGACATTTGCGCAAGTTTGTCCTTGCAATATACCGTAAAACTTCTACTATAGAAGGAGAAAGGTATGTCAAATCAGCTGCATCGGTACCGTATCGTGCTTGATTACATTGAACCTTGGCTTGATGAGCAGGATGAAGCTACGCTGAAGCAGATTTATGCAGACCTTTTGGTGCTCGAGAAGGAAGGTCCCAGCCTTGGTCGTCCGCTGGTTGACCGCGTAAAGGGCTCGAAGCTTCATCATTTAAAGGAGCTGAGAGTGACGTCGTGTGGTGGGCAGGTGATTCGCATCCTCTTCGCCTTTGACCCCAAGCGCCAGGCGGTATTGCTATTGGCGGGTGATAAGTCGCGAGCGGGATCGTCAAGGGCAAAATGGAACGGTTGGTATGCGATCAACATTCCAAGGGCCGAGCAAATATACCGTCGCCACGTAAGGAGGCTCGATTGAGATGGAACTGCATGAGTATATGGAATCTCGCGGGATAACACGCGACTCCATTACCGCCGAGCAGGAGAGGACTCGCGATCGTATCGAAGCCTATAAGCTTGCTCAGATTCGCAGGTTAAAAGATCTAACACAGGCGTCGGTCGCCCAGTCGATGGGCGTTTCTCAAAAACGTGTATCCGAGCTCGAGCGTGGGGAGTTGGGTTCGATGAGGCTCGACACGCTGAGCAGGTACGCAGAGAGCCTCGGCGGAAAACTGGTTGCAAGCATCGAGTTTCCCGATCGTACCGTTACGCTTGCGCGCTAAAAATCTTCAATTAACCCCCTCACTTTCACCGACTACTAGAGCCGCTCACCAAACCAACATGCGCTCTGGGCAAATAGGTTGAATGTTTCGTGCGAGAATGCCCCACAGTAAACAAACTTGCACCGGAGCGTAAGGGGCTGGCATACACATGCAGACGGTCTATCGGGTATACGAGGGAACGCGCGAGCCGCATCGGCTTGCCGTCGAGCGCACGGCCGAGGTGCTCGGCCGCGGCGGCCTGGCCTTGATTCCGACCGAGACCGTCTACGGTGTTGCCGTGGCAGTCAACGCCTTCTCGGACGCCGTGCCCCAAGATACAAGCGAATTCCCATCGTGGCCGCGCGATCCGCAGGCTGCCGTCAATGGCGCCGCAGTTCCTGCGCTCGGCACCGGCTATCGCCGTATCTTCACTCTCAAGCAACGTGAGCTCACGCAAACCGTCGCTTGGCTGGTCGATGGCGTCGAAGCACTCGACCGCTATGGCGTGGATATCCCCGAAGAGGCTCGCGTACTCGCGCGACGATGCTGGCCGGGGGCCCTGACTATTGTGGTCAAGGCGGCCCCCTGCGTGCCGATCTTTATGCGTGCCGCCGACGACACGGTGGCTCTTCGCGCGTCGGCCTCGCCTGTGGTCCAAGCGCTCATCCGCGCCTGCGGCAGTCCCCTTGCCTGTACGAGCGCCAACACGCACGGCGCGCCCTCGCCGGCAAGCTTTGCCGCCGTCGAGGGTCGTATCCTGGAGGGGGTCGATGTTGCCGTCGACGCCGGTGAGACCCCGTGTCGCGACGCCTCGACCATCGTGTCGTTCCAACACGGCGGGCTCCAGATCCTGCGCCAAGGCGCACTTCCCGCATCAGAGATCGAACGGGTCCTGTCCGACCCGATGCAATAGAAAGGTGTAAGCGATGTCGTTGAATCTGGGCAGCCTGGGCATGGAAGATGCCTCGTTTAACTTTGGCGGTTCCTACATCATGGCGCTCGACTGCGGCACCACCTCGGTACTTGCGACCATCGTCGACGAGTACGGCTGCATCGTCGCGCAGGCGCGTCGTAGCGTCAAAACCAGCTTCCCGCGTCCCGGCTGGGTGGAGCAGGATCCCACGGAGGTGCTTGCCAGCCAGATCGGCGTGATGATGGAGGTTCAGTTTAAGAGCGGCATCCATTCCGATCGCATCGCCGCCATCGGCATCTCCAACCAGCGCGAGACCACGGTGGTCTGGGACCGCGTGAGCGGCCAGCCCATCTATAACGCCATCGTATGGCAGTGCCGTCGTACCTCGCCGGCGATCGACGCGTTGGTTGAACAGGGTTGCGAGGAGCTGGTGCGCTCCCGCACGGGACTTACGCTTGACCCGTATTTCTCGGCCTCCAAGGTGCAGTGGATTCTCGACAACGTCGACGGCGCACGCGAGAGCGCGGCGGCGGGCGACCTCATGTTTGGCACCATCGACACCTGGCTCATCTACAACCTCACCGGCGGCCAGGTCTTTGCCACCGACTACACCAATGCCAGCCGCACGGCACTCTTTAATATCCATACGCTCGATTGGGACGACGACCTGCTGGCGCTCTTTGACGTTCCACGTTCCATGATGCCCGAGGTTCGCTGGAGCTCGGGCGACTACGGCCGCGTCGCGAGCGACATCATGACCAACATGCCGCCCATCATGGGCGTGGCGGGCGACCAGCAGGCATCGCTGTTCGGCCACTGCTGCTTCTATCCCGGCCAGACCAAAAACACCTATGGCACGGGCTGCTTTATGCTCATGAACACCGGCGACGAGATCGTCGAATCCAAGAATGGCCTGGTCTCCACCATCGGTATCGCTGCGGACGGCAAAGTCAGCTATGCGCTCGAGGGCTCTATTTTTGCCGCCGGCTCAACGATGAACTGGCTTCGCAACAACATGGGCATCATCTCGAGCGTGAGCGAGTCGGCACAACTCGCCGCTTCGATTAGCGACAACGAGGGCTGCTACTTCGTTCCCGCCTTTGCGGGTTTGGGCGCTCCCTGGTGGGACCCGCATGCCCGCGGTATCGTGTGCGGTCTGACCGGCGCCTCGAGCCGTGCGACCATCGTACGTGCCGCCTGCGAATCCATGGCATATCAGAGCTACGACGTGCTGCGCGCCATGGAGCAGGACGTGGGGCTTTCGATCGAGCGCCTGTCTGTCGATGGCGGTGCCTCGCGCAACGAGTTCATCATGCAATTCCAGGCCGACCTGCTGGATATCCCCGTGCTGCAATGCGAGACGGTGGAGACCACGGCAATCGGTGCCGCGTACTTGGCGGGTCTTGCCGTCGGCTATTGGGAAGACCTGGAGGAGCTGGAGCAAAATGCCCAGATCGTTAGGACCTTCCTTCCCCACATGTCCGCCGAGCGCCGCGAGCAAAACCTTGCGGGCTGGCGTGATGCAGTCAGGCGCTCGCTCAGCACCGCACAGTAGGGCTGCGATGGGCTGCTCGATACAACAAACCGCTAAACTAATGCATGGCGTGCGGCGGCAACATTGCTGCACGCCTTGTCAGCAAGGCCGTTTTGCGGCCGCAACGAAAGGGGCAATCAATCCATGACCGTCACCTACGATGCGTCCCGTGTGACGCTTGTCGACCACCCGCTCGTCCAGCACAAGCTGTCGATCCTGCGCGACAAAAACACCGGCACCAACCAGTTCCGCCAGCTCGTGCGCGAACTCGCGCTTTTTGACGGCTACGAGGCCATGCGCGACCTGCCCATGGAAGACGTCGAGGTCGAGACCCCCATCACTACCGCCACGTTCAAACAGCTTGCCGGCAAGAAACTCGCCATCGTGCCCATCCTGCGTGCGGGCCTTGGCATGGTCGACGGCATCCTCGACCTGGTGCCCTCCGCTCGCGTGGGCCACATCGGCATGGAGCGCGACGAGGTCACCCACGAGCCGCACGAGTATTACTGCAAGATGCCCAAGGATATCGACCAGCGCATCTGCCTGGTCGTCGACCCCATGCTCGCCACGGGCGGTTCGGCCGAGATGGCCATCAGCTACCTGCGCGAGCGCGGTGTCAAGGATATCCGCATGCTGTGCATCGTCGCCGCGCCCGAGGGCCTCAAGTCACTGACCGAAAAGGACCCCGACGTACATATTTATACGTGCGCCATCGACGACCATCTCAACGAGGCCGCCTACATCGTTCCCGGCCTCGGCGACGCCGGCGACCGCATCTTCGGCACGCTCTAGTCGCTGGGCTAAGACGGCCGCGGCTGCAAATACGAAGAAACGGTGCGCGCGGTCGAACAAAAGGCGACCGCGCGCACTCCTGTTAACGGACGTTTTGCCCTGCAGGGTTCGAGAAAAACGTATTACCGTACCTGCGGCATAAAGAAGGTCTTAAGAAAACGAACAGGTGCGTATTAACCGATGCTTTTTCGGTTGTACTTTAGCGATTGGCTCGTACAATAGTCACCAATGTTTGGCGGGAACTGTTCTGTGAGGCGTTAAAAATGGAAAGTGAGGACGCCAATGTTTCAGATAGCCGATCTGCTCGCTATCGTTGCAGGCGCCATCGCGGGCGCAATTGCCTTCCTTCCCTTTGTCTTTACGCTCAAGCCGGTTCTTGACGATAAACAGAATGCGGACATGCTCAAGGGTATGGTGAGTCTCGCGGTCTCGGCAGTCACCCTGCTCGTCTTTACCTTGGTTGTGTTTGTGTTGTTCGGAGAGGCATTTCGCATGTTCCTCCTGGGCGAGGCGATCGGCTTCGTGGCCTTTATGGCCGCCTGCGCGGTTCGCGTCGCCAAGGCGCTGCGAGATCCTCATGAGGTCGAAAGGTAAGTCGTGGAAATTTTTGAAAAGCTGCCTGATGAGATTAATCATCTGGTCAGCGAGTTCAGCTCCACCCCTGTCGTGGGCGATCTGAGCTGCGGCATCACGCAGTACTCGTTTTGGCTGATCGTCTCCACGATCGTGCTCCTGATCGTCCTGGCCGTGTTCAAGAAGAAGCAGACTTTGGTTCCCAAGGGCTTCTTCGTCAACGGTTTCGAGTACATCATCGAGTACGTCGAGAACGACATCGGCAAGGGCGTCGTGGGTGAGAACTGGAAGAAGCACTTCCCGTTCCTGTGCTCGCTTTTCCTGTTCATCCTGATCAACAACATGATCGGCCTGATCCCGGGAATGAAGCCCGGCACCGGCGCAATCGGCTCCACTGCCGCGCTCGCCATCTTCGCCTTCGTGTACTTCATCTACTACGGATGCAAGGCTCACGGCGTGATCGGCTACATCAAGAGCCTCGCCCCGCAGGGCGTGAGCTTCCCGATGAACGTGCTCGTGTGGGTCGTCGAGCTTTTCTCGACCTTCCTGCGCCTCATCACGCTCGCCGTCCGTCTGTTCTGCAACATGTTCGCAGGACACGTGGTCATGGGCTCGTTCGCCATCATGGCGAGCATGTTCATGCAGCCGCTGCTTCAGCAGGTTTCCGCGGCCCACGCCGTCGGCGCCCTGCCTTCGCTGGCCTGGCTTGCCATTCTCATCCTGATCTATGCGATCGAGCTTGTGGTCGGCGCCATCCAGGCTTACGTCTTCACGGTCCTTACCGCCGTGTATGTCTCCGAGGCAGAGGAAGTCGCGGAGGAGGAGTAGTCTTCCGTTCGCGCCTTAAAGGTAAGGCAATTCGTTAAACCGCCGGTGCCCGTACCCATGGAGCCCGGCAGTTATAAAAAGGTTATCCTGCGTGAAATAAGACACGCACGACAAAGGAGGAATCGTGGGAGTTATCGGTTACGGTCTCGGTGTTATCGGCGCTGGTCTTGCTATCGGCCTGTCTGCTCTGGGTGCTACGGGTGCTATGGCCCGTCAGCCTGAGGTCCAGGGCCGCGTGTTCACCGTCTTCATCATGGGCTCCGCTTTCGGCGAGGCTCTGGCTCTGATCGGCTTCGTTGTCGCGCTGATCGTTAAATAGCACGGAGCGTCAAGTATGAATCTTTCATCCCAGAAGAGCGCGATCGCACTCTCCGCGTCCGCGGCCGCGCTGCTCATGCCGGTTTCCGCGTTCGCCGAGGACGGCGCCGCCGGTGCGGACATCCTCATCCCTAAGATGGCGGAGTTCATCCCGGCGCTTATCGCCTTCCTGATTATCTGGATCGTGCTGGCCAAGGTCGCCCTGCCGGGCATCATGAAAACCATGGAGGAGCGCGGCAAGAAGATCGAGGAGAGCCTCGATGAGGCCGAGAAGACCAAGCAGGAGGCTATCGCCAAGCGCGCTGAGTCCGACTCGATCGTCACCGACGCCCGTCGTCAGGCTGCCGACATCGTTCTCGAGGCCCGTAAGGACGCCGAGTCCGAGCGTGCCCGTATCATCGAGGCTGCTCACAAGGAGGCCGAGGAGATCATCGCCAAGGCCCATACGACCGTCGAGGACGAGCGCAAGTCCATCTACGCCGGTGCCGCGAGCTCCATCGCCGACCTGTCCGTTGCCGTCGCCACCAAGATCGTGGGCGAGGCACTCGAGGACGATGCCGAGCAGAAGAAGCTCATCGAGCGCTACATCCAGGAAGCAGGTAGCCTGAATGCCGACTAGCCGCTATCAGGACAAGGTGCTCGAGACCTACGCGCGTTCCCTTTTGGAAGCCGCCAAGGCCGAGAACCATGTGTTCGAGGACCTCGAGATGATCGAGCGCCTGGCTTCTGCCAGCCCCGAGATCATCGCCGTGCTCGACACCATGTCCAAGCGCGACCAGCTCGACCTTCTTCCCAAGGTGGCAGCTGCCTTTAAGTATGTTGCCGAGGAAGACGAGGATGTAGTGGGCGTGACCGTCACCACGGCGATCCCGCTCGACGACGAGCTGCGTCAAACCATCACTAAGAAATGCGAGCAGGACTTCGGCCGCAAGGTATTCCTTATCGAGCAGGTCGACCCGTCTATCGTGGGCGGCCTTGTGCTCGAGGCCCGCGGCGAGCGTCGTGACATTTCCGTCAAGACGCAGCTGCGCATCGCGCAGGAGACCCTCGCAAACTCTGCTAATTCGTACGGAGGTGAAGCCTAATGTCCGAAACCCTCAATGCCCAGGATATCGCCAAGAAACTGCAGGAGCAGCTCACGAGCCTCTCCGCGACGGTCGATACGCATGAGGTTTCAACGGTCGACGAGGTAGGCGACGGCATCGCGCGCGTCTCCGGCCTCAAGAGCGCCATGGCAGGCGAGCTTCTGGAGTTCAAGAGCTCCGATACCGGTGAGACCGTCTTCGGCCTTGCCCAGAACCTTGACCGTGACGAGGTCGGCGCCGTTCTGTTTGGCGCCGTCGACTCCATCAAGGAAGGCGACGAGTGTCGCACCACTGGCCGCATTATGGATATCCCTGTGAGCCGCGCCATGCTCGGCCGCGTCGTCAATCCGCTCGGCCAGCCCATCGACGGCCTGGGCGACATCGTCGCCACGCACCGTCGCCCCATCGAGTTCAAGGCCCCCGGCGTCATCGACCGTACCCCGGTGTGTGAGCCGGTTCAGACCGGTCTGCTCGCTATCGACTCCATGGTGCCTATTGGCCGCGGTCAGCGTGAGCTCATCATCGGCGACCGTAAGACCGGTAAGACCGCCATCGCCATCGACGCTATCCTCAACCAGCGCGGTAAGGGCATGGTCTGCATCTATGTCGCCATCGGCCAGAAGGCCTCCACGGTTGCCAACATCCGCGAGACCCTCGCTCAGCACGGTGCGCTCGACTACACCATTATCGTTTCGGCCACCGCTGCCGATTCCGCCCCTATGCAGTACATCGCGCCTATGGCCGGTGCCGCTATCGGCGAGTTCTTCATGTACAACGGTGAGGACGGCAAGCCCGCCAGCGAGACCAACCCCGGTGGCCACGTGCTCGTCATCTACGACGACCTGTCCAAGCAGGCCGTGGCCTACCGTCAGATGTCGCTGACGCTGCATCGTCCGCCCGGACGCGAGGCCTATCCTGGCGACATCTTCTACCTGCACTCTCGTCTGCTCGAGCGTGCAGTCAAGATGTCCAAGAAGAACGGTTACGGCTCCATGACGGCTCTTCCGATCATCGAGACCCAGGACGGCGACGTCTCGGCCTACATTCCGACCAACGTCATTTCCATTACCGATGGTCAGATCTACCTGCAGTCCGAGCTCTTCTTCCAGGGCCAGCGCCCGGCAGTCGACGTGGGCATTTCCGTGTCCCGCGTCGGTGGCGACGCACAGACCAAGGCCATGAAGCAGGTCGCCGGCAACCTCCGTCTGGACCTTGCTTCGTACCAGGAGCTCGCCGGCTTCACACAGTTCGGCTCCGACCTCGACGAGGCCACGCAAAAGCAGCTTACCCACGGCGCTCGCATGACTGAGCTCCTTAAGCAGCCGCGCTACAAGCCGTTTGAGGTTGGCGAGCAGATCGTTACGCTGTTCGCTGGCAACGAGGGCTTCCTGGATGACCTGGAGATTGCCGACGTGCTGCCTTTCCGTGCCGAGCTCATCGAGTACATGGACAATGGCTTTGGCTCGCTGCTCGACAAGGTTCGCGCCAAGAAGATCGATGATGACACCAAGGCTGAGCTCTTGCGCGTCATCGGCGACTTCAAGCAGCAGTTCATGGCCAAGCACCATTCGGATGTTTCTGGATCAGAGGAGAACTAAGCCCCATGGCCAACCTTCGCGACATTAAGAAGCGAATCTCCTCGGTTACCACGACCAAGCAGATCACGCGCACGATGGAGATGGTCTCTACGGCCAAGATCCGTCGTGCTCTCGATCGCTCCAAGCAGGCCGAGCCCTATAAGGAGGCGCTGACCGACGTCATGTTGACGGTCGCCGGCGACGCCTCCTGTTCGGGCACCGATCCCATGCTGCAGAAGCATGAGAGCGTCAAGCATGGCCTGATTGTCGTTATTGCCTCGGACCGCGGCCTTGCCGGCGGTTTCAATACGACGGTGGAGCGCACGGCCGAAAAGCTCGCCGCTTCTTGGGCGAACGACGGCATCGAGTGCGAGATCATCGCGTGTGGGCGCAAACCGGCCACGTATTTCCGTGACCGCGAAAACGTCGTCATGCACTTTGAGGGCAACTCCTCTGAGCCCGATTTCAATCAGGCCCGCATGATCTCCTCTCATATCTGCGATGCGTATCGTGCCGGTGAGCTTGACCGTGTCGAGCTTGTCTACCACCACGCCAAGAACCGCGTGGATCAGGAGCTTCGCGTCGAGCATCTGTTGCCGCTCGACCCCGAGATGATCGCTATGGCCCACGGTCCGCGTAAGAACGAGACCGACGCCCCTAAGCGCATCTCGTCCACGTTCGAGTTCGTGCCCTCTCCCGAGCATGTTCTCGGCAAGCTTGTGCCGTCTTATATCCTGACGGTCATCTACCAGGCCCTGATCGATTCGGCGGCTGCCGAGCAGGGTGCACGCCGCAAGGCCATGCACTCCGCGACGGAAAACGCCACCGCGATCATCTCGACCCTTACCCGCACGTATAGTCGCGTGCGCCAGGCTTCGATCACGACCGAGATTAACGAGATCGTCGGCGGAGCCTCAGCATTGGAGGAACAGTAATGGCTAATAACACCGTAAAGCTTGCGGTCGAGGAAGCCACCAAGAAGACGACTGCCGGTGATGGTCGCATCGTACGAATCATCGGCCCTGTCGTCGACGTCAAGTTTGACGGCGCGGTGCCCCCGATCTACAACGCGCTCACGGTCGAGGCCGAGACCCCGATCGGTCATCTGAGCACGATCCTCGAGGTCGAGAGCCAGCTTCCGGGCGGCGTCGTCCGCACGGTCGCCATGTCCTCGACCGACGGCCTGCAGCGCGGCCTCATCGCCACCGATACCGGTGAGCCCATGAAGATGCCGGTCGGCCCCAAGACGCTCGGCCGCATTTGGAATGTCATGGGCAAGCCCGTCGACGGCAAGCCCATGCCCGAGGTGGAGGAGTTCTACCCCATCCACCATGCAGCGCCCCGTTTCGACGAGCTCACCACCAAGACCGAGATCTTCGAGACCGGCATCAAGGCCGTCGACCTGCTCGAGCCCTACATCCGTGGCGGCAAGACAGGCCTGTTCGGCGGCGCCGGCGTCGGCAAGACCGTTCTGATTCAGGAGCTCATCAACAACCTCGCCCAGGAGCACGGCGGCACCTCGGTGTTCACCGGCGTCGGCGAGCGTACCCGCGAGGGCACCGACCTGTTCCTCGAGATGAGCGAGTCTGGCGTTATCGACAAGACCTGCTTGGTCTATGGTCAGATGAACGAGCCGCCCGGAGCGCGTCTGCGCATCGGTCTGGCCGGCCTTACCACCGCTGAGTACTTCCGCGATCGCGGCCAGGACGTTCTGCTGTTCATCGACAACATCTTCCGCTTCTCTCAGGCAGGTTCCGAGGTTTCCGCACTGCTGGGCCGTATGCCGTCCGCCGTTGGTTACCAGCCCACGCTGGCAACCGAGATGGGCGACCTCCAGGAGCGCATTACCTCGACCAAGACGGGCTCCATTACCTCCGTCCAGGCTGTCTACGTCCCCGCAGACGACCTGACCGACCCGGCGCCTGCCACGACGTTTACGCACCTCGATGCCACCACGGTTCTTTCGCGTAGCATTTCGTCGCTCGGCCTGTTCCCGGCTATCGACCCGCTTGCGTCTTCCTCCGACGCTCTCGATCCCTCGATCGTCGGCGAGGAGCACTACCGTGTCGCCGTCAAGGTCCAGGAGCTCCTGCAGGAGTACTCCGATCTTCAGGACATCATCGCCATTCTGGGTATGGACGAGCTGTCCGAGGAGCAGCGCCTTACGGTCAACCGTGCCCGTAAGATTCAGCAGTTCCTCTCGCAGTCCTTCCACGTCGCCGAGAAGTTCACCGGCAACCCCGGTGTCTACGTCCGCGTCGAGGATACCGTCCGCTCTTTCGCCGAGATTGTCGACGGCAAGGCCGATGACCTGCCTGAGCAGGCTTTCCGCTATGCTTCCACGATTGAGGACGTGCGCGAGCGCGCCCGCAAGATGGGGGAGAAGTAGGTTATGCGTATCCGCATCGTGTGCCCCGTGAGCTGCGCCTATGAGGGCGACGCTGCGTTTGTGTCGATTCCGTCCACGGATGGCGAGTTTGGCGTTCTGCCTGCTCACTCCAGCGAGATCTGCACGATCGACCGCGGTTACGTTCGCGTTTCCGATAAGGCCATGGGCACTGTCGACCACACGTTTGCCGTGGCCGGCGGCTATGCCCAGGTTGCGGACGATGTCGTGACCGTTCTCGCCGAGCGCGCTTGCGATTTGGCGACCGTCGATGCCGACAAGCTTAAAGCTGATATTCAAGGTTTTGAAGAGAAGCTGGGTAATTTGTCGGAGGATGATGCACGCCGCGCCTACCTCTATAATGAAATCGCATGGTGTAAGCTCAAGCTTGCCCAATAGTCAAACGATTTAGCGTTCGACCATTTGCGAACACATCATGCCCGGGATGGCCCAGCCACCCCGGGCATGCTTTTTGAAAGGGTAGACCTTGGATATTATCCGCGTTGAGGGTGGCCACGCCATCGGAGGCTCCGTGCCCGTCTCGGGCGCCAAGAACTCCGCGCTCAAACTCATGGCGGCAACGCTTCTGGCGCCGGGCAAGACGACGCTGCAGAACGTGCCCGATATTTCCGATGTCCACGTGATGGGCAAGGTGCTCAAGGGCATGGGCGCTACGATCGATGTTCTCGACGAGCACACGCTCGAGATTGATACCTCTCAGGTCGATTCTTGGGAGGCCCCCTACGAGCTCGTCGCTAAGATGCGTGCTTCCACCGCCGTCATGGGACCTCTGCTGGGCCGCTTCCATCGCGCCAAGATCGCCATGCCGGGCGGCTGCAACCTGGGTGCTCGCAAGATCGATATGCACATTCTTGGTCTTGAGGCCCTGGGCGTTGAGTTCGATACCGCCCACGGTTACATCAACGCTAATGCGCCCCAAGGTCTGCGCGGTACCACCGTCACGCTCGAGTTCGCCAGCGTCGGTGCGACCGAGAACCTCATTATGGCATCCGTGCGCGCGCAGGGTACCACGGTTATCGACAATGCCGCCCGCGAGCCCGAGATCGTCGATCTCGCCAACATGCTCAACGAGATGGGCGCTAAGATTGTCGGCGCCGGTACGCCCGTCGTGACTATCGAAGGCGTGGAAGAGCTCCATCCCGTTACCCATCGCGTGGTGGGCGACCGCATCGAGGCCGGTACCTTTATCGTTGCCGGTGCGTTGATGGCCGACGATCGCGGTGTCGACGTCACGGGTTTTTGCCCCATTCACTTGGGCATGGTGCTCAAGAAGATGGAGCTCATGGGTATCGACTGCGAGCGCGTCGAAGATGGCGTCCATGTGAACCGTGCCGAGCGTATCAAGCCGGTCGACATCCAGACGCTTCCGTTCCCCGGTTTCCCGACCGACATGCAGGCGCAGATTATGGTGCTCTCCGCCCTTGCCGACGGCAGTTCCGTTATTACCGAAAACATCTTCGAGAATCGCTTTATGTTTGCCTCTGAGCTGGTGCGCATGGGTGCCGACATTCGTATCGAGAGCCATCATGCCATGATTCATGGCGTCAAGGGCTTCTCGGGTGCACAGGTTACCTCGCCCGATCTGCGTGGCGGAGCGGCCCTCGTCGTAGCGGGCTTGATCGCCGACGGGACGACCGAGGTTTCGGCCATCCATCACATCAAGCGCGGCTACGAGCAGTTTGTCGAAAAGCTGCAGGCGCTCGGCGCGCATGTCGAGCATGCTACCGTCCCCGATCCCGTCATCTACTAATACAGGTTGCCTATGTTTAATAAAAAGCCCCTCGCGGATACCACCACCCGAAGACCCTCAACTGGTGCGCAGGCCAAGATCTACAGTCGCGATAACGTGGCTCGCTATTCCGAGCGAGCTCGCCAACGTCGTCGTAGCCACACGATTCGTCACGTCGCGCTCATTGTCGTGCTTGGCGTGCTGCTGAGTGCCACTACCGCTGCCGGCCTGTGGTTTGCCACCATCATGGGCAAGCTCGGCGATTCTAATGTCATTACTGACAATCTGCGTCGGGTTCTGGTTGACACCGATGAGGCAAAGGATCCGTTCTACGTGCTGCTTCTTGGCACCGACGGCCGTCCGGGCGAGGATACGTATCGTGCCGACTCGATTATCCTGGCACGCATCGACCCCACGCAAAAGCAGGCGACGCTCATTTCCGTTCCGCGCGACACCAAGGTCGAGTACAAGGGCGAGACCATGAAGATCAACGCCTGCCATACCGTTGGCGGCGCCGAGGCCATGGTCGAGGCGGTCAACGAGCTGTGCGGTGTTCAGATTTCCCACTATGCCGAGGTCAGCTTCGACGGTATGCAGGCGCTGATTGATTCGGTTGGCGGTATCGACATTAACGCAACCGATGATGTTGACGACCCCGAGCACCTGGATATTAAGATTACCGCTGGCCAGCAGCATATGGACGGTGCTACCGCCCTTACCTATGCCCGCTGCCGCTACACCTATGCCGACGGCGATTACACGCGCATGCGCCACCAGCGTCAGGTGCTTGGCGCCCTTGCCAACCAGATTCTCAATAACTTCGATGCCACGAAGATCTTTGGCCTGGTTAATTCGCTGTCCGATATGCTCGTAACCGATATGAGCGTTCAAGATATCGTGGCTACGGTCAACGCCATGCGCGGTATGGATGTCGACGGTATCTACTCGGCTAACCTGCCCTCGTACGCCGACGACAGCACCATGATCGACGGTGTGAGCTACGTCTTTGTCTACGAGGACGAGCTCAAGGAAATGATGGAGCGCGTCGATGCCGGCAAGGATCCCAAGGGTCCCAACACCATGGGTCTTTCCGACGGTTCCAGCTCTACGATCGGCGACCTGAACAACAACACGTCTGACGACTACGCAAACGGTACCGCAACCTCATCGGTCAGCTCTGACGATTCCGATGACTCAAGCGATTCGAGCGATTCGGACTACTACGAAGAGCCCACCGGCGACGGCAACGGCTACGAAGCCAACTACTAAGTTACGGCGTTTTACCAAACGCCGTAACGGCTCGACGCTGCGCGCCGCCCAAGGCGACAATTTGTCATTCAAAAGGCAGGGCATGACCAGAAGGTCAATGCCCTGCCTTTTTCATGCCAACTTGTTCGCCTTGGACGTCGCTCGCTGACGTTGGCTCAACCTGCGGTGCTGACTACTCCCCTTGCACCAAAAACCGCCCCGTTCTCGGTTTTGAGGACGGGGCGGTTTTGCTTACCTGGATTGTTCGAGTTCCCTATGCAAAGCGGGCGACGAGCTCCTGGAGCACGTCGGTCATCTTGACGAGCGAACTGACCGGGACGAACTCGTTGACGCCGTGGTAGCAATAGCCGCCGGTGGAAAGGTTGGGGCAGGGCAGACCGCGGAACGACAGCTGAGCGCCGTCGGTGCCGCCACGAATTGGCAGCACCTGGGGCTCAACGCCGCAGGCAAGGTAGGCTTCCTTGGCAACATCAATAAGCTCGGGATAGTCACGAACGATCTCGGCCATATTTCGATACTGCTGCTTAATCTCGACCGTCACGCGCTCCTCACCCAGACGCTGGTTGAGCATCGAGGCGGCGGCATCAAGAAGGTCGAGTTTCTGCTGGAACTTGGCGGCGTCATGGTCGCGGACGATATAGCGCGCTGTGGCGTGATCGACGGTCGCAGATACACCCTCAAGGTGATAAAAGCCCTCGTAGCCTTCCGTATACTCCGGGCGCTGCACGTAGGGGAGCAATGCGTTGAAGTCGCAGAACAGATTGCCTGCGTTGATCATACGGCCCTTGGCGTCGCCCGGGTGGATGGACTGGCCCTCAAAGCGGACGGTCGCCTCGGCGGCGTTAAAGCACTCCCACTCCAGCTCGCCGATGGGGCCGCCGTCGACCGTGTAGGCGTACTTGCAGCCAAAGGTATCGATATCCAACAGCTCGGCTCCGTGGCCAATCTCCTCGTCAGGGCAGAAGCAAATGCCGAGTGCGGGATGGGGCAGAGAAGGGTCCTGAGCGAAACGCGCGACAAGCGACATGATCTCGGCAACGCCTGCCTTGTCGTCCGCGCCCAGCAGCGTGGTGCCATCGCTGCAGACCAGGTCCTCACCCGCGAGGTCATTCAGGGCGGGGAGCTTGGCGGTACTCATGGCAACGGGCTTACCGTCAACCGTGCCGCAGACCAGGCCGCCGCCTTCGTAGTGTACGATGTGCGGCTTCACGCCGGCGCCCGGTGCAACTTCGGTGGTGTCGAGATGGGCGATCAGGCCCAGGGCGGGCTTGTCCTCAGCGCCCGCACTTGCGGGGATATGCGCGCAGACATAGGCGTGCTCGGTCACGTGGGCATCTTCCGCACCAAGCTCGCGCAGCTCTTCAGCCAGCACGTTGGCAAGGTCAAACTGAACGGCGCTCGAGGGTACCTGGTCGCAGTTTGCGTCCTCGGACTGCGTGTTGATCTGGACGTAGCGCAAAAAGCGCTCGAGGACATCGGGGCTCGTGGTGGTGTTTTCCATAAAGACCGCTCCAATCTTGGTCGTCGTGTGCAACAAGAACTCTAGCACGGTATGCCACGGCATACCACGACGCTTGGATGGGGTAGAATCAGCCATTGAATGCAGAAGGGACGGAAGATCATGGATACGACAAATAGCTCGCGCGAACTACATCTGACGGTGGCGAACGAAGACTACTTGGAGTGCATGGTTCGCATTGAAAGCGAAGAGGGGGAAACCAACGGCGTGCGATCGGTCGACATCGCGCAGCGCCTTGGCGTCTCCAAGGCATCGGTCAATAAAGCGGTTTCGGCGCTCAAGGCATCCGAGCTTGTCGAGCAATCGCACTACGGCAAGGTGATCCTGACCGATCGCGGCCGCGAGGTTGGCACGGCTATCTGGTACCGTCATCGCCTCATCCGCACGTTTTTGGTTCAGGAGCTCGGTGTCGAATTTGAGCGAGCCGATTCCGAGGCCTGCATGATGGAGCATGCGCTATCCGAGGACACGATGAGCCGCTGGCTCGCCTATCTCGAAAAGCAGGGAATCAGCGTCGAGGAATAGCGGGATATATATGGATACGAGTTATTACAACCGCTTTGGTGCCGAGGAACTTACGCGCCGCTTGTCGAGCGAGACCTTGTTGGCGCAGGGCCCCATGGGCAGTGTTCTGTTGAGTGAGTACGATGCCGCCGACATTCCACCGGCGTTTTGGAATCTGGCAGAGCCGCAGACCGTTTCTCGTATCCATCGCTTGTATGTCGCCGCCGGCGCGCAGGTGCTCATTACCAATACCTTTCAGGCATCGAGCTATGCCCTCAAGCACGACCAGATTGCGCCGTCCGTGGCGGAGGTCAATCGCGGGGCCGTCGACGATGCCCGCCAGGCGCACCCTCAGCTACTGCTGGGCTCAATGGGCCCGATCGGTATTGAGTGGTTTGCCGAGGACTCTGTCGAGTATCGTGAAATCCGCGGCATTGCGCGCGAACAGGCGCGCGCCTTGCTCAATGCTGGCGTTGACGGTCTGCTGATCGAGACGGTGACGTCTATCCGTAATCTGCAGCCCATGCTTGCCGGCGCCCGAGATGCCGCCGACGGCATGCCTGTTCTGGTGAGTTTTGTCGTTGACGATAAAGGCGACCTGCTGGGCGATGGCCTCAACATCGAGGCAGCCGTTTTGTACGCCGAAAAACACGGCGCAAATTCGGTTGGTGTTAATTGCTGTTCGCTTGCGGCCGCGAACGCGGCGGTGCCCAGGATGGTTGCATCGGCGACTACTCCCGTCACGGTGCGTCCCAACGTAGGCGATCCGGTCCAGACTCAGGATGGCCCCGTATGGCACGAGAACCCCGAAGCTTTCGCGCGCGCATGCATCGAATGGAGACATGCCGGTGCCGCAATGGTGGGCAGTTGCTGTGGAACCACGGCAATCACTACGGCCGCGATGGCCGAGGCGCTCGATATATAAAGGGCAAAACCGCTCCATACGGGGCGGTTTTTTTATTGCTTGCATGTCCTCGGCAGCATTTGCCCAAATGGTGAATGCTGGTGCCGGCAGGTTGCCGAGTGCATGTTGCGGGTATACCCCATGCGTACCATGATCCAAACACTGTGAGGTGTCTGCGCGTGTGCGCGATAATTCATTTTGGAACTGACGGTTGGCGCGCTCGCGTCGATGAGGACTTCACTGCCGATAACGTTGCCCGTATCGCCGATGCCGTCGGCGAGTTGTGGCAAAAGATCAATCCGGGCAAAACGGTATATATAGGGTTCGACACTCGGCCCCTGGCGCGCGAGTTCGCTGAGCTTGCGGCGGGCGTGCTAGCAGCGCACGGGCTAGACGCCGTGCTCGCTTCGCGACCTGTCCCGACCCCTGCCCTTACGTGGGCGGCGGCTTATGACGGTGAAGCGTGCGGCGCGCTCATGGTGACGGGGTCCCATCATCCGCAGGGCTATCTGTGCCTCAAGATTCGCATGGGTGACGGCTCGACCGCCAACCAGGATGTCATCGAAGAGCTCGAAGAGACTATGGCTCCCGAGCCAATGGGGATCGAGGGGCAATATCGCACCGCGGATATCATTCCTGACTATATGCAGGCGGTGGCATCGTTTGTCGATGCCGAAGCCATCCGCGCCGCGCACCTGCGCGTGGTTGTCGATCCCATGGGCGGCGCGGCCCAGGGCTATCTAGCCGACTTGCTGCGCGAGCTTGGCGTTGAGGTGCACGAGATTCACGCCGGGCAGGCGTCTGACCAAGAAGATATCTGCCCCGACCCCGTTGAGCCGTGGGTGGACGCTTGCGAGCGCACGGTTATCGAGGACGGAGCTTGCGCTGGCCTGGTGACCGACGGCGACGCCGACCGCATCGGCGCGGTTGACGAGCGCGGCAGATATATACATCCGCATCAGATCATGGCGCTCGTTTTGGGCGACTTGGTTCAATTTCGTAATTTGGAGGGGCGCGTCGTCGTCAATCTTTCGTGCTCGACGCTCGTGCGTCGCATTGCCGAGGCGCTTGGCTGCCGCGTGACCGTCAAACCAGTCGGTTTCAAATATATAGCGGCGGAGATGAAGAAGGGCGGCGTCCTCATAGGCGGCGAAGAAGCCGGTGGTATCGGCATCGCCGCACATATGCCCGAGCGCGATGGAATCCTCGCCTGTCTGATTCTGTGTGAGCTTATGGCAAAGACGGACGCGCCTTTGGGCGTTCTGGTCGACCAACTCGAGGACAGTTTTGGTAAGACGAGTTACGGTCGACGCGATTTACGCCTTGAGGCCGAAGATGCCGAAACGTTACGAACCCTGCTGCCGGGCGTAAACCCCAAGTCGATTTGTGGCAAGGTGCCGCAAAACGTTAGTCATATGGATGGCTTGCGTTTGGCATTCGAGGATGACACGTGGCTGCTGGTCCGTCCTAGTGGGACCGAACCAGTGGTGCGCGTCTACGCCGAGGGGTTCTCGGTGGAAGAACGCGATGAGTTGCTCGATGCTGGCTGTGCTTTAGCTAGGGGGACGTATCCGCTTTAACCATGAGACTGCCTTATATAAAGAGATGCTCGGCGAGCGGTAGTTAACGGCTGGCAAACGTTAGTCGGATCACAAGATGTGTAGGAAATGTGTACGCCCAGATTCCCGCCCGCGGGGGCCCTCCGGTCTGGCAATATATCTCCTTGCCGCGCGGCCCGGTCGGACCGGATCAGCCGCGGGGCGTGCACCTTGAGAACCGGATACTGCGAGGATGGACACTCACTTCAGTGTCGCATCCGGGCAGACATCGAACCATTTG
>DBFABM010000008.1:0-17445 GCA_048194085.1 Collinsella aerofaciens | reverse complement strand
GTCCCAACATAAAGAAGAGCCCCGGCGCGCAGGGCCTAAAGCTTAACCATGCGCGCGGCGATGCGGGCGCAGTCGCAGGCGGCCTTCTTCTCGAAGGTGTTGTAGTCGACGACCTGGCCCTCGGCGCAGGGCTTGTCGCTGATGGCGCGCACGACGACGAGGGGCACAACGTTGAGATAGGCGGCCTGCGCGATGGTGCAGCCCTCCATCTCGCAGCACAGGTCGCCGAAGGTCGCGAGGATGCGCTCCTTCTGTTCCGCGGGCGAGACGACTCGGTGGGCAAGGTCCTCTCAAAAGGGGTCGTCCGATGCCGCAAGACCTCGATGACCGACTACCGCCTCGAACAAGTGGCGGATTACCTCTGCACTATCGAACTTGCCTTGGTCAAGTACGAGGCCAAGGAGAACGGTGAGACGTACAACAAGTTCTTCGGAGGTATAGGCTCTTTCAAGAGGAACTGGCTCAAGCAAGCCCGCAACAAGCGGATATAGGAGGTTCCGCGGCTCTGCAGGGAGCCGTCACCCCCTCCTTCGGCGGGAAGGCGGGGCGCCGACGCGGAACTCCCGACGACGTGTTTCGAGCAGCGGAAGCTGAAGCGCAAGCAGAAGCAGCGCGGGCAATGATCGGTGCCGACATGGGCCCAGACGTGAACAGCGCTACGTCCCCTGTTCACGGGGCACGAAACCATAAAGGTTGTCCAGCGGTTGCCAAACGAAAAGCCCCCGACCTGTTTGTGCAGGTCAGGGGCTCGGAAACGCTAGATATCAACTACTCCCACTCGATAACGGGTGCCGCAGGTAAATGAGGCGCTCGTTTTACCTCAGTCCGTTCTATCAGGCATTCTCCCATCGCCGTTTGATACTCATTTGGTCCTCACGCCGGCTAATCTGACCACAATTAGGGCAGGGCATACCCCTTCTTAAATCGCTCGTCAAAGGGACAGAAATCGCTATAGACATAGCCGTCAATAAGCGATGAACCGTTCGGTTGGCGTATCTCATGCTGCCGGAACTTCTCGACATAGCCATCGGACTTATCGTGCTCGAAATAGTCGAACTGATCAAGCCACTCGTCGTATTCATCGGCCTGCTTCACGCGCGTTTCGTACCTCTTCGCCCATTCAAAAAGAAAAGAGTCGGGAACAGGCGCTCTCGCTAGAAGCGCCGGCCCCTCTTCCAGTTGAAGCGGAATCAATCCATATGAAGCCGAGAGCTGAAATAGCGCATGAGCAGCTTGAACAGGACTACCGAAATCGGTAAATACAAGCGCTCCCCTCTTCACCTCAAGAGCGCTGGACAGTTTTTGAAGCGCCGCATATTTCGGCACCCTAGCCCCCTGTTCATACGAACGTAGCGTTGCGAGGGAGAGATCAGCCTCTCGGGCCAAATCCAGCTGGGTCTTTGCAGGGGTACACCGCGCCCTTAGCTCGGGCAGCTTCTTGGACTGCATCCTATTTTGCCAAGGCGTAATCGGCACCCAAGAATCTCGTGGATCATATTCGTATCGGAGGGGGAACTGGGACGGATCAAAGTCGGCTGAGAAGTTGTCCTTCCATCTTTCATAGTCGTCTCGATCGGAGTCGCTCTCAATTTGAGCATACTGAGCTGCCCACTTCTTTAGAAAAGACTCCATGAAAGGCGAAGTCGGCTTGAGCGCTGAATAGCGCTCGTTTGCAACAGGCTCGAACCCATATGTCGCGGCAAATTGGAAAAAAGCCTGAGCAATCAGGTCAGTATCGTTGAAATCATAAAAATGGAGCGCCTCAGCCCGTATGCCATAGGCGTTCGCAAGCCCCTCCAAATGCTCTTCCTTCGGGGCAGACTTCATGAGCTCGTAGTTCCTCAAGGCCGACTCCGAAATGCCTGCCGCCTGAGCGGCGACCTTTCGTGTCCATTTTCGCGCCGAACGGAGGCGGAGCAGTTTCTCGGACAGCCGTAGCCTTCCCCAGCGCTTGCTCGTTTGTTCCCACTCCCTATCGGCCACAAATGACGTCAGGGTCTCTTTGGCAGCACCGATGCGATCGACGGCAGTCATCCAGATACACCTCCGAAGAAATACTGTTCTCAAGTCTACATGCGAAATCTCATGCATACAAAAAATGTAGGAGATGTGACTTAATCTGCAAAATTACACTTTCCGTAGTAGGTCATACGTTTTTTGGACATAATCAAGACGAGGGGCAATCGGTGCCCCGCTCTGGAAAGGAGACTACATATGACACGTCAGCTTATCGGCGCGGAGGAGGTTGCCGAGATCACGGGCATGAGCAAGTCTTATGCGTTCAAGCTGATTAAGACCTTGAATGCAGAACTTGCAGCTCAGGGAATCATGACCATCCCCGGGAAGGTTCAGCGCTCGTACTTCGAGGCACGGCTTCTCTCCGCCCCTTCCAAGCAGAGGGCGGCGATGGCCCATGTCAGTTAACCGAGACAAGAAGCGCGGGACCTGGACGGTCGAGGCTTGGTACCGCAACTCTTTAGGCGAGCGCCACAAAAAGACGAAGCGCGGATTCGCTTCCAAGAAGGAGGCCGTCGCTTGGGAGCGCAACTTCCTCGCGTCCTGCAACGAGCGCGTCGAGATCACCGTCGAGGCCTTCGTCAAGACCATGTACACCCGCGACGTCTACCCTCGGCTGCGCGTTGGAACCAAGCTCACCAAGGATGCCATCATCGACAAGTACATCCTCCCGGTCTTCGGTAAGATGCGCCTTTGCGACGTCAAGGCCGCAGACGTTGTGCGTTGGGAGAATTGGCTCCTTGAGCAGGGCCTGTCGCAGAGCTATCTCCACACCATCTGCAACCAGTTCTCAGCCATTTTCAACCACGCCGTCCGCTTCTACCGCTTGCCCCAGAACCCCATGCTGGCGGCGGGAAAGGTCGGCTCCAAGCGTCCCGAGAAGGAGATGCTCTACTGGACCCCTACCGAGTTCAAGCTCTTCTCCCAGGCCATCGAGGATAAGCCCCTCATCTACCTCGCTTTCCTGACGCTCTATCTGTCGGGTTGCCGCGAGGGCGAGCTCCTTGCCCTTCGTCCGGAGGACATCGACTTCGGGCTCAACGTCATCCGCATCCGCCGCTCCTATGCCCGCGTCAAGGGCGAGGACGTTATCGGCCCACCCAAGACGCGAGCCTCGAAGCGCGACATTGTCATGCCGAGCCTCCTTCGCGAGGAACTGCGCGACTATCTGGCAGCACATCCCGAAATCGTTCCTACCGACCGACTCTTCCCCATCACAAAACATGCGTTGTCGCATGAGATGAAGAGGGGTTGCGAGCTCTCGGGCGTGAAGCGCATCCGTATCCACGACATCCGCCACTCCCACGTGAGCGCCCTCGTCAACAGCGGCTACTCGCCCACGGCGATCGCCGATCGCATGGGCCACGAGACCGCCGAGGTCACGGAGATGTACTCGCATCTCTTCCCCTCGACGCAGCACGATCTAGTGGAGGCCCTTGATGGGATGATGTCGGATGTCTAAGCCGATTATGGACGCCAAGGGGCGCCGCCGCTGCAAGACCATCGCCTTCCGCATGTCGCCCGCAGAGGCGGACCAGCTCGACCTCCGCGTCGCCCTGAGTAGCCTGTCAAAGCAGGAGTACATCACGAAATGCTTGCTTGAGGGCACTTTCACCGTGGTCGCGACCACCCGCATGCGCAAGGCGGTCAAGGAGCGCGTGGGGCCCGTCGTAACGGAACTCCGGCGTATCCGGCGCGCGGCAGACATGGACGACGAGCTCGTCGAGTCGCTTGAGACGCTTGCCGCCTTCGCCGAATCGTTCGCGCCCGAGCGCTCCCCCGTGGAACTCGAAGACGCACTTATCGCAAACCTCGGGATAGACGACGGCCTCCCCGACCAAAGCTCGGCCGTCGCCCAAAATCATGAGTCCACACATAAGGAGGACCCCATCGATGAATCTTAGCATGATGAATTCCGCCCGGCGCCGCACCATCCTGCGCGACCACGGCCTCGACCATCCCCTGACAGAGGAAGAGCTGGTCGAGCGTCTGGTCGACACGGAGCTTCGCCTTAGCCGGCTCGAAGTGCTCGTCTTCGGCAGTGCCTGCCCCATCAACGGCCCACGACGCCCCCAGTCTCGCGAGGAGGTGGCCTGATGGGTGCGCAGAAGCACGACGACGTCCTTGGGCCGCAGCCTCCAGAGCGCCGCTCCCCGCCGACGGTCAACGAGATCGTCGAGGAGCTCAAGTCCCTCCCCTTGAACGTCGGCTACAACCGGCTCGCAAACGAGCTTTTCAAGACCGGCCCTCTGCCCTGGGACGCGGATGCGAGGGAACGCCGGTGGCGCGACAGCGACGACGCGCGGCTCTTCGCCCTCCTCCAGCAGACCATCTCCCTCCAGAAGGAGAAGTTCATGTTGCTCGCATTGACCATCGTCGCCGAGGACAATGCCTACGATCCGCTCGTCGCCATGCTCGACGCCCTCACCTGGGACGGCATCCCGCGCGTAGGGACGCTCCTCAATGTC
This sequence comes from Collinsella aerofaciens, assembly GCA_048194085.1. Lineage (GTDB taxonomy): Bacteria > Actinomycetota > Coriobacteriia > Coriobacteriales > Coriobacteriaceae > Collinsella > Collinsella aerofaciens_CO. The sequence goes on along the minus strand of DBFABM010000008.1, from coordinate 12,961 downwards.
TACCTTGGTGCGGAGAGGAGCGTATACGTCTCGGAGGTCGAGCGCATCTTGTTCTGCGAGGGCATCGCCCGCGCCTACAGCCCGGGCTGCAAGGCCGATTACATGCCCATCCTGTGCGGCGCCGGGGGTATCGGCAAGTCGTCCTTCGCCCGAGGCCTCGCCATCCGCGACGAGTACTTCACGGACTCCGTGATCAACCTCGGCGACGTCAAGCTCACGGGCGAGCAGAACCGGGGCAAATGGATCGTCGAGGTCCCCGAGCTCAACGGGATGTCCGAGCGCTCTATCGAGAGCGTGAAGGCTGGGGTCACCCGTCAGGTCGATGAGTTCCGAGGGGCCTATTGCCGCAGGACGGAGGCGTTTCCCCGGCGCGTGGTCTTCGTCGGTACCACGAACGAGGCAGACTTTATACGCGAGCGCTCAAGCGGCGCAAGGCGCTTCCTCCCGTTGCTCTGCGGCATCGAGCGCACTGAGAAGTCCGTCTTCGATGAGGACTTCCCGGCCGCAATCCGCCAGGCATGGGCAGAGGCCCGCACGTGGATGAGGACGGGCGATGTCCGCTTTTCGACCGTCCTAACACCTGAGATGGAGACCGAGGCGGCCGCACAGCGCGGACGCTTCGTCGAGGAGGACCCCTGCGTGCAGAAGGTCCTCGCGTATCTCCCCGGCAACACCGACCGTCCCATGTGCACGTTCGAGATTCTCGACAAGGCCCTCCACCTCGAGAAGACCAAGGCCAACTGCAAAATGGTCAGCCGCATCCTGTCGTCGCAGTGCCCGGGATGGGCCCCGGGCAACAAGCGCCTCTGTCCCCCGTACGGAAAGCAGCGCTGTTGGGTGTACCGGGAGACGGATTAGGGCCGATAGAGGTGCCGCAACATGCCGTTGTGGCACCTCGGTCGCCCCCCTCACCTGCAAAGTCTCTCGATGGTGCCAAAGGTGCCATAGGCCCAGAAACTCTTTCCTGTTCTTTGGCACCTTCGGCACCGCAACGTTTCGCCGCAGCTAGAAGCATCATCAGCAAAGACCCTCAAATGAACCACCGGTACCCATACGGCACCGGCAGAGAGGAAAACCATGATGGAACTTGTCAAGAAAACCAAATCGCATCTCGACGACCTCCTCGGGACCGTCCCCAAGCACAAGGACGACGCCGTCGGCTCCGTGCTCTCCCATCTGCTGGAGTCCGACCCCGACCTGGGCTTCGCACGCGCGGCGCGGCCCGTCGAGCATCCGGGCTTCACGCGCATCGTCCGTGCAGGAATCGCCTACTACGCGAAGCCTGATTTCAAGATTCTGAACCCGTTCAAGGAAGGCGGGAACGGCGTCTACTTCGTCAAAGGCAGCAACGACGACCCGACCGGCATCTTCTTCACCGATGCCTACCGCGTCAACGATGCAGAATACGGCGACGCCATCGAGGCCTACCTCTTCGCCTACGGCATCCCCCGCGATGACCTCGCCATGATGCCCGTCACCTTCTGGCCTAAGACCTACGAGCGCACGCCCGAGAACATCGCCGCCCTCCGCGCTGTCGGCGCGCCCCTCCCGAACGAGGGACTCTAAGATGGCCATCGGAAAAGACGGGTCGAAGGTCATGAGCCTCCGACTCCCTAACAAGGCGTATCGCCGCCTCCACGCCTACGGGGTTTCAAAGGATCTTAGCGACAGTGCAGCCGCCCGCGAGCTCATCGCCGCTGGGCTCGCCTCCGACGGCCTGGCGCTCTACTCCACCGAGCTCGGAACCTATCTGCGCGGCGTCATGCAGCCACTGCTGGAGCAACTCGACCGCACGCTCGGCGAGCGCAACGCCGAGCAGGAGGACCGCATCGCGCGCGTTGTGCACCGCGCCACGCGTGCCTCGATCGTCGCAGCAATCGCCGCCGTCGAGATCGAGAAGGGCACGTTCAATGGCCTGGACGGCGTGAGCGCCTCGGACATCTACGCCGCCTACGACAAGCAGGCCGGCCTCATGCAGCGCGGCATGACGCTCTCGGAGGCGAGGGAGCGCCTTTCAGATGGCAAGTCGTAGCAGCCTCGTTGTGAACGCCCGCGTGCACCTCTCCGGGTCGCGCGGGCGTTCCGCCGTCATCACCAACAACGTCGAGTACGTCGCCACGCGCGAGGGGGCCGACAAATCCGCCACCGTCGACGATCTCAGGCGCTCCGAGCTCGCCGAGAGGATGGGGATCGTCGGCTACTGCGCCGAGAGGCCCGGGTCGACCGCGCTCTTCGACCAGAACGGGGCCGTCCAGCTCCGCACGGCCCGCAGGGAGCTCGAAAAGGCCGACGGTGCGATTGCCACCGTTGTGCTCAGCGTCCGCAGGGACGAGGCGTGCGAGCTCGATCTCGCATGCAAGGAGGACTGGCAGCGCTTCTGCCGCCGAAACCTCACGCCGGCGCTTGCCGAGGCAATGGGCATCCCCGAGTCCAGCGTCCGTTGGGTAGCCGCCGAGCACGAGAACCACCCGAATTCCAAGCACGTGCACGTTATTGCCTGGTCGTCCGACGGCTCGTTCGATTCGCTCATGGCCCGCAACAGGCTCGACCGGGCAAGGAACGCGCTCACCGACGCGGCCCTGGTCCCGGCGCTCGCGGCCGAGCACGAGGCCCGCGACCTCGCGAGGTCGCGGGCGGTCGACGCCGTCCGCCATATCCCCGCCGATGAGATTGGCGTCACGCTGCCTGCGGACGGCCGCATCTCCTACGCGCACCTCCGCCGCTGGCACCCAGATGTCGCCAAGGCCGTCGATGCCGCAATCGAGGAAGCAGGGTCGAGGCACCCTGAAATCAAGGAGGCGAGCGCGGCTTACCGCGAGTCCGTGGAGCGCTGCGCCGGCCTCAAGGGGCTCGAAGGTGTTGCGCAGGACCGCTACTTGAACGACGCCATGCACGAGCTACGCGCGCGCCAGGGCAACGCCCTGCTGAGGGTCATCGCACCCGACCGGGCAACGGACCCCGAAAGGGAACCGATAAGGTCCGCAAGGCCGGACGACGGGCCCGCAACGGAGCGCAAGCGCATGAGGCCGCTCGTCGGCGAGGTCCGCGCCTGCGTCACCGGAAAAGACCTGGAGGGCGCGCGAGAAGCCGTCCGCGAGCGCGGGCCCATCCCGGAGAGATGCCTCCGGTCGTGCCCGTCCTACGCGCTTTCCATGGCAAAAGCCCCCGTTGCTGTGGGCAGGGCCCTTGCCAAAGCGCTCGCGTCCGCAACAGAGGGTCCCAAAGGCAAGAAGGACCTGTCAGACGAAGTCGGCCAGAAGGCCGAGCGCGCGCTCGCGAGGGCGCTCGCAGCCGCCGTATCGGCCGCGATCAGGGGCGATGCGGCGGGCATCGTGCTCGACTCAGCGAAAACAATAGTGAAGGGAATGATTCTATGAGCAAGCAGAAGAGCTTCAACGTCGACGAGGGCGCGCACCTCAAGCGCTGTGTCGCCGCCGGCGCGGCCGCTGGGGCCGCGATCGCGCTCGTCCTGCTGCCGGCGGCATGGCGCTGGCTGGAAGCATGGGTCGTCGGCATCGCCGCGACGCTCACGAGCTTCGGGATGGCCGCAGTGCCCGAACTCCCCGGCACCATGTTCCAAAACCCGCTCGAAGTCCTGCCGGAGCTGATCCGGGACGATGTCTTCCTCGTGGGGTGCGCGGCAACCCTCACTGTCTCAATAGCCGTCGGCATCTGGAGCCATCTCGACTGGTCGCGTTGGTTCCACGACGGGACCTGGGTCGGCGGGCGTCGTGCGCCGGGCGCGCCCATCCACGGCGACGCGAGGCTCGTCTCGGCGCACAGCGAGCTTAAGCGCAGGAGCGAGTCATGGCAGGAGGGCGGCAAGCCCTCGGGCGGCACGTTGGTCGTGGGCGAGATCGGGAGGAGCGTCAGGCTCATCGACTCGGTCCATGCCTGCGTCCTCGCCGAGAGCGGCGAGGGCAAGAGCCGCCGCGTCGCCATTTTGTCAGCCTTGGCAAACTTTGAGCAAGGCCGCTCCCTCATCATCAACGACATCAAGGGCGAGCTCAGGGCCTTCCTTGAGCCTGTGTTCGAGAAGACGGGCACTCACCGCATCGTCGACGTGATGTTCGACGCGCCTGCATCCTCAGTACGATTCGATCCGCTCGAGAGGGCAAAGGAGGCCTTTGGGGCGGAGGGGGCCGGCGGCTGTGCACGGGAGCTGCGTGAGCTCGCACGCTGCATCGTGCCCGCGCCGTCGAAAAGCCAACCGTTCTTCTACGACGGCGCTCGGAACCTCTTCGTCGGTATCTCCCTCGCCCTCATCGAGGACGCGTCCATCCCGGAAGACGAGAAGACCGTCATGTCCGTCGCTGCCGCGATCTCGCCGTCGGGCGACCAGGGACCGCTTGACCGCATCGCCGCCCTGGCGGCGTCTTTGCCCGCGGAAGACCCCGCGCTCCCCTTCCTCGGCGGGCTCAACGGTGAGCACGGGGGCGGGCCCGGCATCGTCTCGACCTTGAGCAACTGCCTCACCGAGTACGTCGACGGCAACGTGGCTCGGATGCTCCACGATGACGAGTGCGGCCTCGGGGGCATCGGCGAGGAGCCCACGGTGGTCTTCATCTCATCATCCTCTGCAACGGGCAACTACAAGCGACTCGTCCAGACGTTCGTTTCCCAAGCGCTCTCGGCGCTGCGCTCCTGCGCCGCGGGCCATGCCGGGCGCTGCCCCGTCGAGACCGTCCTCCTCCTCGATGAGGCGGCCTCCCTCGGCCGCAACGAGAGGATCGTCCAGGACCTGGGAGAGATGCGCTCGGAAGGCGTCCATGTTCTCTGGTTCTGTCAGTCGCTCCTCCAGCTCCAGTCCGTCTCCGGCTACAGCCGAGAAGAGGCCGAGACGATTCTCGACCTCCTCAAGGACAAGGTCGTTCTCTCCTGCTCCAACCTCGACACCGCGCGCAAGCTCTCGGAGTCGATGGGCTCCTACACGGCGGTCGCGCAGTCCACGAGCCGAACTAAGGGAACGAACACCGGCTCGACGGGCACGAGCGAGGGACTCGTGCGCAGGCCGCTCATCACGCCCGACGAGCTCCAGCGTTGGACCGGCCGCGAGACGGGAGCCCTCGTGATCCACGACGGCGTACCCATGGCCTTCCCCAGCAGGGACGTTACCGAGACTTTCGTGGGACCCATGCTCGGGATGACGTCACCCGATGCCGAACGAACACTCATGGAGCGATCAACCGCTCGCCGCAAGATCAGGAACGAGACGGCACCGAGGGTTTGGCGGGGCCCGACCGCCCCCGACGCCACGTCGACAGCGCCGACGAAGCCGAAAACGGCCGCAGGTTACGTTCCCGAGGGCTTCTAGCCGCGTAATCGCCCATATCCAGCGGAAACGCCCCAATCAACTACGCACCCGCGCCCGCGCGCTACACGTGGATGCGGGTGTTTTTCGTTTTAGGCGCAGGCATCTACCTGCGCTTTCGAACTCGGCTCGCCGAGTTGCGCCGTTTGCCTCCGGCGAAACGTAGTGGAGCCTTATCCTGCACCGCCGATTCGTGGCGGAAATAGAAGTCAACAGGTCTCGCGATATTCGAATAGCATAAAGAGAAGCAGCACCGCGCATCCACAGATTTTTTCAGCGATCCGTCACCGAGTCACCCCGTAAACAGGTCGGAATCGAAAAACTCCCTTAGAGAAACACCAAGGCCCCTTGCTATGCGCTCTATGTTCTCGATCGAGATGTTCCGTTTCCCGGTTTCGACCTCGGCAAAATAGGTTCGAGACATCTCTATCGAGTACGCAAGGGCTTCCTGGCTGTATCCAAGAGCGTTTCTCAATTCCTTGATGCGAAGTCCGACTTTCATTTTTGCATCTAGCTGAGTCATTGGTACCTCCCGACTGGTGGTGCCAATGATTTGAGTCGGACCTATATGAGTCACACCTATATAAGTGACAATTTGCAATACAATGCTCACGTGGCCCTTTTCCAGGTTGAAGGGATCGCCGTAAGTACCATCTATGAATCAAAGGAGAACTGCCATGGCGATGAATGTATCCCGGCGCGGCTTTTTGGGCGCTGTCGGACTGATGTCGATTGCCGGATTGAGCGGCTTGAGCGGATGCGGACCGACGGGAGTGAAGGGAAAGACGCTCTATTACATATCGGTCTGCGACAACGTCGCCCTCGGGAAGATGACGAATAACAAGCTGGGTTCCGAGACGACGATCACCTTCGACGACGGGGACGGCTGGCATTACGCAGGGTCGTTCGAGTCCTCGGGAACGTGGAGGCAGGAAGACGAGAACATCGTATTGAGCTCAAGCGAGCTCGGTACCCTGACGCTCAAGAAGGCCGACGATGCGGATGCCTATATCCCCTCTGGCGACGAGGAGTACGGCGAGCGCTATTTCCTGAGCGAGGACGATGCGAAGAAGTACTACGAGGACTACACCGGCAAGGCGGTCGCCCGCGTCAAAGAGCTGCTTGAATCGCAGGAATGGGAACGCTCGAACCGGCCGGAGTCCATGGCGAGCCCCGAGGAGATCAACTTCGACAGCGGAAAGATCGCATTCAAGAAGGCGTCGTATAACCAAAAGGGCTATCTGTTCACTCAAGGTCCCAGTGATGACGAATGGGCCGCATCGGACCATTCGGGAAAGTACAGCCTCACGGTCAAAGACCAGAGGGCGAAGGATACCGACTCGACACCGCGCCCGCTCGTTTACAAGGGCGAGCTGACGGCCGATGGGGCGTCGGTGGCCTATACCCTCGAGAAACGTAACGACAGCCTGGTTCTGAAGCTGGGAGAGACGATGTATGACCCGGTGTTCACGAATGGAAAATAGCGGTCGAATCAAGCTCTTCGGGCGCGAGTTCTCCCGCAAACAGGTCTGCGCGGCTGGTGCAGGAATCCTCTGTGCGGCGCTTCTCATCGGCGGCGGTGGATATGCCATCACACATGCGGATTGGACGGGCAAAGCGAACGTCCCTGCGGTGTCCCAGTCAAAGGACGATGAGGAGCAGGACATGGTGCTTTCCCTTGAGGTGAAGGCTGACGGCTGGGATACGGAAACCTCCACGCCCGTCATCGCCCATATCGAGGATGAGGACGGGAAAGTAGACTTCTACACCGCCATCGCCGCGAACAAGCAGGTGACCGTGAAGGTCGGTGAGTCCGGTACCTATACCGTCACATTCATCTCACCGGTGAACGCCGACGGCTCCATCTATAAGGTGCCATCGAAGAAGGTTACCGCCGGAAAAGCCGACAAGACAGTTGCCACAGGCGTGACTTTCGATAAGGTGGATGCGGACAAGGTGACGAAGGATGACCTGACAGCTATTGCCAAGGACGTTGCGGAAGCCGTGAAGAAGGGCGATTCCACCCTGACCGGGGACAAGGGCGCTGAGGTCGTGAAGAAGTTCGAGGACAACATCAAGAAGAACCCGAACGCCGATACCGATGCCGTCGAGAAGGAGAGCGAAAAGGCGCAGGAGACGGCCAAGGAGGACAAGTCCGATGCCAAGGCACCGGAGACCTCCGACGGCAAGAAGGATAACGGGAACTCCGGTTCCGGCAGCAAGGGAGATTCCTCATCCAAGAAGGATGACGGTAAGTCCGATAGCAAGCCGAGCGGAAACTCTAGCTCCGGTTCGAACTCGGGCAGCACGACGAAGAAGGATGACACCCCGGCGCATGTTCATAAGTATGATATCTACCATCCTGCGGTGACCCATACGGAGAAGGTGTACCATCCCGCAGTGACCCATACGGAGAAAGTGTACCATCCCGCAGTTACCCATACGGAAGAGCGCTCAATTTGCAACGGCTGCGGAGCAGATATCACGGGCAATGAACAAGCTCATGCGTATAATGCACTTATGGCAGGCAATAAAGCATGTGGCGCATATCATACGGTATACAATACCGTAACAGATTCTGCGGCATGGGAGGAAACGGTTACGATTACAGATTCTGCGGCATACTACACTTGTTCCTGCGGTGCCACGAAGTAGCGGAAGCCGCCGAATTCTAGGCCGTAGCGGTCAAGCATCAGGTTGAGTTCTGTTGATGCCGCCGGACGCACGCGCTCCGGTATCCTCCATGTCCCCCGAGCCACCTTAGCCAAGGTTCCAAGGGGCACCGCCCCTTGGCGCGCAGGGGCTCGGGGATGGCGCGAGGCATCCCCGGAATAGCTGGCGCGGGCACGCCGATGGCATGCCCGCGCTCTCTGTGTACGCTTCACCCCTCTTCGGCAACGTGCACGGTCCGGCCGCTCTCGCAGTCGATGCTCTCCACGTCGCCGAATCCGATTCGGACGGCAGCCCATCCGCCCCCGTCCCCCACCAAGGCGTCGGCCTCGTCGCATGCGTCCGAGACGAGTCGCCCGAGTTCGGGCGACCCCTCCAGAGCTGTGCCCATCTCGAACGCCCCGCCCTCGCCACCCGACTCAAACTCGACGACGACAGTCAGCCCGACGGCTCCGCCCGGGGACTTGCCGAATCTGCCCACGACGTCAAACTCGTCCATCTCCATGGAGCTACCTCCCCCTGACGGCGCTGAGCGACTTCGGTTCAAAGTGCTCGTCGCGTTCGATGGCGGCGAACCCCATCTGGCGGTTCAGCTCGGCCATCTCCTTGATGCTGAAGTAGCCGAGCTCGTCGTCATAGCCCTCGACGAGGCCGAACGCCTCGTCCGTGCCGTCGAACTCGAGCAGCCACCAGTCCCATCCGTTCACGCACGAGAAGTAGTGGACGTATACCGTGGGGTCTTCCGTGCCGTCTTGCTCATAGAGCCTCGGCAGCCCCTCCGCAATCTCCCCCGTCATCAGCTCCTGCATGTCTTCCTCCGTTTCCGGGCACGCTGCCCTGAACATCTCGCCCTTGCGGGCAAAGCCGAATGGCGACGCCGCGCGTCGTCGTCGGCTTTGCTCCCTGCAAAGCCGCACCGGAGCGAAGACGGGTCAAGGGAGTCCATGACGACCTCCACCAACCGGAGCGGAGCGGAGGTTTGTGCGGGGTCTCATGGGCCCCTTGACGCAGCGTAGCGGAGGTGCCACCCGCGTAACGGATACGAGGTCATGACCGGCGAATGCCACCGAAACGTTGGAAAACATGGGTCAAGACTGAAGAGAGGCGGCCATCCCTAACGGATGGCCGCCTTAGCGTGCCTTACTATTTCTCTTCTGGTATATAGCCGAGACGTCTGCCGGGCAAATCCCGACGATCCTAGTGATAATCGTTTGCGAAGGAACCGTAGAAGAGCGCCTTACAGTCGACATCGCTGTAGGCCATAACGGCATCCTGGACCTCGGGGCGCAGGAGGTTGAGCACCTTGTACACGCCCTCGCCCATATCACCGACGAAGAGTACCTGCTTGAACACGTCGGGATAATCGCGCAAGTAGGTTACATAGCCTCTGAGCTTTGCCAGCGTGTCACCGAGGAACTCGCCATGCGGGTCGACGATGGACGGTCTGATGACACCCTCAGCATCCTTCACGAAGAAGAGGAAGTCTGGATGCAGGGCCTTGCGTCCCACCGAAGACATGTACGGGATCGAAAACGCCTTGGCAGACATGCTGCCCGACGGATTGCGATAGAAGGCAACTGTGCGATTCTTTGCCAATTCGTTCCTAACGATATAGTCTTCCGCCGGGTTCAGGTCGAGCGGGCAGAGGCCGTCCTCTTTCTGCACGATATGGCACGGATACTTAGCGAAGTCGTCCGACGTGCTGGTAGACGTGGGCCACTCTATCTTTGTGAGACGCTTGCCCTCGGTTTCACGGGCCAGCTCGTCGTAGCGTTGCTTTGCCACGTCGTTAAGGTAGTCATAATCGCCAGATCCATCGACCTTATCGAAGTATCCCTTTCGGCATTGAGCCGCCCAGCCCTCGAGCGCATCAACGATGGCCTGCGTGCGAACCGCTGCGGCAAGGCGCAGGTCGCACTCGGGCCGCCCAAGCTCCTTGAAGTTGGCGCGACGATACTCATTCGCAAACTCCTTAGTGAAATGCATGTCGGCGTCGCGAGCGGCCTTTCTGAGACCCTCGGCGTCCGTGCGGGCCTCCTCCTGCTCCTGGTCCTCGGTCTCGTTGAGCTTGTCGAGCGTGATCTTGACGGTCTCGGCAACCTCTACGTCGTGTTTGGTTTCGCGGTACTCGTCCTCGTTAGCAACGATGTATCCCTTGAGCTTCTGGACGAACTGTTTTTTCACGTCGGCTGCGGCATTGACATCGAGGCCAGTCTCGACAAGCAGAGTCGCCGTCTTAACCAGGCTCTGGAATTCGTTTCTAGCCTTCTTCGGAATGCGCTGGACGGGGATGGAGTCGAAGGCTGTGCGGATGCCCTGCCACTCCTGGTGCGTGAAAGACTGCTCGCGCTTGGTGGGCGGCTTGGGCTTTGCCATGGGCACGGGTTTTACGACCGAGACGGGCTGGGTCGGCTCGGTCTGCGTGGAACTTGGCTCAGGGGTCGCAGGTTGCTCCGGGGCAGGCGCTACAACGTAGTTGCCCGTTGCGGGCTGAGGCGTCAGCTCCGCTTCTGGCGCCGGTACGTCGACGGGCCTGACCGCCGAGGCAAGCGAGGGCTGCGTTCCCTGCATGTCCAACGGCTCCTGAATCGCGATGCCGGCAAGCGGCGCCTGGTAGCCGGGTTGTGCCTGCCGCGTCGCCTCGATGGCCTTCTCGTTCTCCTTGTATGCCTTGAGCTCCTGTTGGTAGTCGGCTTCGGACTTGGGCACAGCCGCCGTGATAGTCACGGGGTTGAGAACGATGTTCTGCTTGCCGATGGAGCTCTCGCCCATGTCGTCCTTGCGGCCCATGAGGTAGTCGACCACGTCCTGAGTGCTCTCGGGATTGAACTGGGGTAGGTAGCAGGCGACGGAGTTCAAAAGATCATCGGATTCGATGCGCCGCGCAAGTGGAGTGCGTACCATACGTCCCACGAGTTGTGCGATATAGGTCGAGTCCGAACGCCTGCGCTGCGAGAAGATGACCTCCGCTCGCGGGCAGTCCCATCCGTTGGAGACAGCCTCCTTGGCGAAGAGCACGCGAATGCGCGAGGTGTCCTGAACGAACTCGGGCTCGACATAGGGAATGAGGTATTTTCCCGCCGCGATGTCCTTATGCTCGCCGAAGACGTTGGCAAACGACATCGCCTCGGAAAGACCGGGGACCAGGCCCGTAATCTGGTCGCACATCTCAGCCAGGGCCGAGTTGCTCACGTTGTCCGCCGCTTGGATGAGCAGCAGCGGGTTGACGGGACTCTCGCCCTCACGGGCACAGTACTCGCCCCACTCGCGGCAGGCCAGGGCATAGCGCTCGCACGCCATAGTGAGGTACTGGTGCTCGACTGGGTCGTCCTTCTCTGGCACGCGCAACTCGATGATGTCCTTGAGCAGACCTGACTCCTGGACCTCGCGAGGGGTCACAGCGACCTTTGGCATACGCACGCGATCGGCGCGCTGGTCCATAGCTGCCTCGAACCTCTGCGGCGTGGCGGAGACACCAACGACAACGGGCATCGCTGCACGACCATCCAGGCCATCAATTAGGTTGGCGTAAATCGTCGCGGTGCCGCGCTCACTTGACGCATTGGCCCCCAGGCCGCGGTGGGCCTCGTCTATGAACAGATAGAGGTTACGCTCCGGGTCCCTGATGGTGCGGTCAAGGATATCCCAGAACACGCGGCCGGAGTTGGCCTCACCACCCTTGGTGAGCAGGCCGTTCTTGCTAAGTAGGTCCTTGCTGAGGAAATAGACGTGGCGCGGTTCGAGAATGTCGTGCGCGGCTCCGAAGTCGTTGGTAATCGTGACCAGATGGCGCCTGTCGAGGATGCTGTCTGCCAGCTTGTCCGCCACGTTGGAGAAACGCACGCTCGTCTGCTCGTTCAGGCTCGGGGAATCCGAGAGCCAAAGAACAACGGCATTCTCGTCGGGCATGAGGCCCAGATCATCGTCTCCGAAGAAGAGTGCTTCGATCGTCGCCGCGCACATGACCGTCTTGCCCGAGCCCGTGGGAGATGCGAGGCACACCGAAGACAGTTCGCCGTCCTGCTCATAGCGTCGACACATCGACTGCAACTTGTTTGCCAGGGTCGCGACTGCCCCGGCTTGGAAATCCTTAAGTTCGACTCTCATGCTTACCTCACCGCATCCTCGGCGGCAATCTTGAACGATTGCAGGTAGTTCTCGTACAGACGGACAACGTCGAGCCCGGGGAGCTGAGTCTTGACGGAGGCATATCGAGCCGTGTCGTCCGTGATCACATAGGCGCACCTTATGCTGGCATTCTGCTTGACGGCGTCTATGAAAGAGCCAACCGAAGCAAAGTCGAAAAGGACGGCATAGGCGTCGGCCATGGCAAGGCCCGGCTGCTCGTGTTTGATGATGCTGCCACGCGAACCAGCGCGCAGCCAGAGCAGAGGCGCGATCTCCTCGAAGGCCACGCCCAGCTCGACGGCGTCTGGATCTTCGTAGGTGAGGTCAAAGAAGACGGCGTTTTCCTCGAAGCCGTCGGCCATGGGGAACTCGTCGGTGAACTTGTAGTCACCCTTGATGGGGTCGCCCTCGGGCGTCTTGCCCGTGATGGCCGCCGTGACGCGAGGTTTGGTAACGTACTGGCAGATGCCCAGCGCCTCCCATTCGGGGTCGCCCTGGCGAAGACCGCGCTTGGTGAGCTTTTTGGATTCGTCCTCTGAGACCTCGTTGTTCGTGATGCTGATGGAGCGCCTGCGCCCGCCGTCCTGATGGTTCAGGCGCATGACGGCGTGCGCCGTGGTGCCCGATCCTGAGAAGAAATCGACTACAAGGGCGTCGGGCTTGTCGGCAACAACGGAAGCGATTGAGAGCTCGGTCGCATAAAGGGACTTTGGAAATGTGAAGCGCCTATCGCCGATGAACTTTTTGATATATCGGCTCCCGTATTCACCGGCAGAGAACTGCGCGCCACTCCAAACGGTTGTTGGAATGGCAGAGCGCTCTCCCTGCTCTTCGAGAAGCAAGGACCCATCC
>DBFABM010000004.1:0-3554 GCA_048194085.1 Collinsella aerofaciens | reverse complement strand
CTGAGCCGAAGGCGTCGACGACATGCCGGGGGCGGACCGGGACGGGTTCAACGGCAGGCCCCGCCGACCGATTGCAAGCGGTCGGCGGGGCCATTGTGGCTCTTGACAGCGGATTGGGTCATATGAGCGAAAACGCCCCTAAGCGAGCAAGGTGACGTGAAAGAGGAGGGCATTGACCTTTTGGTCATGCCCGACGATTGAACGTCAGATTGCCGCTTAGGGGCGTTTGCAGCGTCGCGCCGTTACGCGGTTTGGTAAAACCGCGTAACCCTACAGTTCAGTCACGACAACGCTGTTGTAGACCTCGTCCCAGCGGTCCATAACCAAATGCCCGGTCTTGGGATCCATGGCGTTGAGCTTGCCGCAGGTATTGGCGGTCTTGAGCACCGTGACGTCGTCGGCGCCGGCAGCAATGGCATGCGCAAAGCCGGCGATGGTCGAGTCGCCGGAACCCGTCGCGTTCACAGCCGCAATCGCGGGCGTCTTGGCGCGGAACGCGCGACCCTCATGGAAGCCCACCGAACCGGCAGCGCCCATCGAGACGACAACCCAGGGAATACCGGCAAAGCGGCCATCGGCGGCGAGCGCCTCGCGCAGGGCATCGACATCATCAGTCGTAAAGGACGTACCCAGCAGGCCGTTAATCTCGGTCAGGTTGGGCTTTACGAGCTCAGGCTTAGCGTCGGACTCAAGCGCGGCCTCCAGCGATGCACCCGAGGTATCGAGCAGCACCTTGGCGCCCGCCTCCTCAGCGATCTTGACGAGCTCGGCATAGTAGCCGGCATCGACGCCGCGCGGCAGCGAGCCCGAAAGCGTCACAACGTCCGCCTTCGCTGCAAGCTCGGCGAACTTGGCCGTAAAGGCCTCGAGCTCGGCCGGGGCGATCTGCGGGCCGCTCTCCAGCAGCTCGGTCTGGTTGCCCTCGTGCAGGATATTCAGGCAGATGCGCGTCTCACCGGCGATGGGCACAAAGTCGTTCTTGACGCCATCGGCATCCATGAGCTCGGCCATATAGGCACCCATGTGACCGCCGAGCAGACCGGTCGCGAGCACATCGTCGCCCAACTGCAGCAGCACACGGCTCACGTTGAGGCCCTTGCCGCCAGCGGTCTTTTCGGGCGTCACACGGTTAACATCGTTGATGATCAGCTTATCGAGCTGATAGCGCGTATCAATCGACGGGTTCATGGTAACGGTCAGAATCATATTGAACTCCTGTTTCCGGGGCACGACACGCGCAGCCCCAAACATACGATAGCTCGTTAAAGGATCTCGATCTCAAAGCCGCGGGTGACGGTCTCCCCCGGCTTGGCCACCAGGCAGCCGCGCTTGTGCTCCAGAATATCGTCCTCGTCGGAGCAGGTGGACAGGCCGCCCCACGGTTCCACGGCCACAAAGTCGCCCTCGGGCTTGCTCCACACAATCAGGTACGGCATATCGGGGAACGTCAGGCGCACGCCCTTGTCCTCGGTCTTCTTGGTCAGCGTAACCACGCGGCTCTCGAGCACGTCGAAGATGGTCTCCGCGAAGTCAAAGAGTTCATGGGTAAGCGGCAGGTTCTGGCCGATCATGGGGTTCTTGCTGCGATGCTCAACATCAATCAGGCCCGTCGAGGGAACGGCAGTACAGAGCTCGGTGGCCTCACGCTGTTCAAAACGGAGCTCGTAGTCGTCATAGGACTCGCCCTCGTCGAGCGGACACTTAAAGCCGGGGTGACCGCCCACAAAGAACGGCATGTCCTCGGTGCCCTCATTGGTCACCTCGTACGACACGGCCACCTTTTCCGAATCAATCGTGTAACGAGCAACGATCTTAAACGGATACGGGTACTGCTCGAGCAACTCGGCATGGTCGGTAGAGCTTAGGCTCAGCGCAACCATGTTGTCGCTCTGTTCCTCGAGCTTCCACTCCTGTTTGCGCGCAAAGCCGTGGCGGGCGAGCTTTACCTCGCGGCCGCCCATGGTCATTGCGTGACCATCTCGAAGGCAGCCGCAGATCGGGAAACAAATGGGTGCCTGGCCCGACCACACCGCCGGGTCGCCCTGCCACAGGTACTCACGGCCGTTGGCCGTAATAGAAGTGAACGACCCGCCCGCCGTGCTCAACGCAATGCGGACAGAGCCGTTATCAAGAACAAACTCCATGGGAATCTTCTCCTTCACATATCATCTCGCACGATCCATTGTGAACGTCGTGCCTTTAGCAGAAAGGTAATGAGGCAGCGCCGCAAACAAAAGAACAATGCACGTCCAGCCCGCTGGGCCAATTGGGCTGATAGAAAACCGGCTCGCGCCCCCTCACAGAAACGCGAGCCGTCAACGGACTAGTTAATTACGCCGGATACCCGCTAATCGTGGTATTCGCCGCGGTCCCACTTCTCGAGGAACTCGTCAAAGAAGTGCGGGTCAGCCTGAGCCTCGGCATCGGCCTTATTGCAGGCATCGATCTTGGCGATCAGGGCATCGTGCTCGGGGGTCTTCTCGTAGGGCTCCTCCAGGAAGGCAAGCATGATATCGGCCATCAGGAACTCGCCGGTGATCTTGCCGCCAAAGCCCACGATGTTGGCGTTGAGCTCGCGACGGGCATACAGGGCAGAGGTCATGTCGCGAACCAGGGCGCAGCGGGCGCCGGGAACCTTGTTGACGGCGTTGGTGATGCCAATGCCGGTGCCGCACAGGGCCACGCCAAAGTCGGCCTTGCCGCTGGCAACAGCCTCGCCCACGGCCTTACCGTAGATGGGATAGTGCGTACGGGTGTGGCTGTAGGTGCCGCAGTCGAGCACCTTGTAGCCAGCCTGCTCCAGGCGGTCGGCCAGATAGATCTTCTCGTCCGTAACGATATGGTCGCAACCGATTGCGATGGTCTTCTTCATCAGAACGTCCTTTCGTCTGAATTCACAAGTTGAGGTAGAAGTTCGAGTTCTCGGTGGCTCTCGTTAGGCCATCTTGTTGAGCATGTCGACACGGATCTGGTGACGGCCGCCGGCGTACTGGGCGCGCAGGAACTCGCGGGCGATCTTCTTGGCAACCTCGGTGCCCACAACGCCCGGGCCCATGGTGACCATGCGCGAGCCGTTGTGCTCGCGGGTCATGTAGGCGGAACGCTCGTCGGAAATGTTGGCGACGACCATGCCCTTGATCTTGACGGCGGCCATATAGGAGCCGACGCCGTACTTATCGAATGCGAAGCCCTGGGAATCCTTGTGCTCCAGCAGGTCCTTGGCAACGGCGGTCGCGGAATCGACAAAGTCCGCGGCAGGGGTCTCGGAATAGTCGACGACCTCGTGACCGTCGGCGATGAGCATCTCCTTGATGGACTCCTTCATCGACATACCGTCGGCATCGGAAGCGATTACAACCCTCATGACATCCTCCTTGAGAGATACGCAGGTGCGTAGTTTCTGTTTGGAAGTGTTGAATCGCGTTCAGGTCCGGGCATCTGAATGTGCGGTTCTTCACTGTTCGTGTTTATTTGAACACATTCGAACATCAACTGCAAGAATTATTTGTTTATCTTTGTTCTTTTTTGAACAAATACCGTTCACGGATGATTGC
>DBFABM010000006.1:0-46303 GCA_048194085.1 Collinsella aerofaciens | reverse complement strand
GGTTGGCCTCTCAGTAAACTGGGAGGTTGCTTTGGCTAGTTAGAGATATGTGAACGTCCGTTAGACTGAATCTCAGGGTAGAAGGGGCCTCCAGTGTCCAGATCAACAAGGCAATGCTGCGTTTCGGCTAATAAGAACGATGGCTTTTTGCGTGTGGCGGCGGCGTCGCCGCAGATTCGCGTGGCCGATGTCGAGGGCAATGCCGAGGTTGCGTTAGCGGCTGTTCGCGCGGCTGTTGAGCGCGGCGTTCGCGCGCTGGTACTGCCCGAGCTCAACTTGTGCGGCTATACCGCGGCCGATCTGTTCCATAACCGCACATTACTGCATGCCTGCGAGGCTGCTTTGGTGCATATCCTCGATGAGGCTCGTGAGCTGCCGATTGTCTTTACTATCGGTCTTCCCGTTGCAGTTGCTGAGAATATCTACAACTGTGCCGCCGTGTGCTGCGCGGGCGAGCTTTTGGGCCTCACGGCCAAGAAGTATCTGCCCAACTATGGCGAGTTCTATGAGCGTCGCTGGTTTGCTCCGTCGCCTGCGGATCCCGTGTGGGTTGAATTTGCCGGTCAGGGTCCGGTTCCGCTGGGTTCGGGGCTTGTCTACCGCTGCTGTGATGAGGGTGCCGAGGATATGGTGCTGGGCGTTGAAGTCTGCGAGGACCTGTGGGTGCCGGCGCCCCCTTCGACCGAGATGGCGCTTGCCGGTGCGACGGTGATTCTCAACCCGTCGGCCTCGGACGAGATTATCGGTAAGGCAGATTACCGCCGCAGCCTTATCTCCAATCAGAGCGCGCGCCTGTACTGCGCCTATGCCTACGCGGACGCGAGCGAGGGCGAGTCCACGACCGACATGGTCTTTGCGGGTGAGAACCTCGTCTACGAAAACGGCTCCAAGCTCGCCGCGACCAAACTGCTTACCTGCGATATGGCCATCGCCGACGTTGACCTTGACCGCCTGGTTGCCGAGCGCCGTCGCTCGACGACGTGGACGCGCACCGACAATGCGCCGGAATCCGCGACCGTTGAGTTTTCGTTTGAGGGCGTACTGGCCGAAGAACCTGTCCTGCGCGATGCGCTCGACATCGACCGAGTCTTCCCCCGCGCTCCCTTTGTGCCGGCCGACCACGGTGATCTGGCTGAGCGTTGCGAGACTATCCTCAACCTGCAGACCGCCGGCCTCAAGACCCGCCTTGCCCATACGGGCACCAAGGCGGCCGTCATCGGCCTTTCGGGCGGCCTCGATTCCACGCTGGCGCTCCTCGTGACCGTGCGTGCGTTCGACGCCTTGGGCCTGCCGCGCACCGGTATCACGGCCGTGTCCATGCCCGGCTTTGGCACGACGCACCGCACCAAGTCCAATGCCGAGTCGCTCGCTCGCGACCTAGGCGTGAGCTTTCGCGAGGTCTCGATCCATGCTGCCGTGGAGCAGCACTTTAAGGATATCGAGCATGATCCGACCGTGCAGGACGTGACCTACGAGAACAGCCAGGCGCGCGAGCGTACGCAGATTCTGATGGATTTGGCCAACCAGGCTGGCGGTTTTGTCATTGGCACGGGCGACCTGTCGGAGCTGGCGCTCGGCTGGGCTACCTATAACGGCGACCACATGAGCATGTACGCCGTCAACGCGAGCGTGCCCAAGACGCTTGTGCGCCATCTGGTACGCTATGCCGCCGATGTCTTTGGCGGGCGCATTGCCGAGGTCTTGCTCGATATCCTCGATACGCCGGTGTCCCCCGAGCTTCTGCCGCCCACGGGCGACGGCGAGATTGCGCAGAAGACCGAGGATTTGGTGGGCCCGTACGAGTTGCACGACTACTTCCTCTACTACCTGCTGCGTTTTGGCTTTGAGCCGGGCAAGATCTACCGCATGGCTCTCAAGAGCTTCGAGGGCGTCTACGACGCCAAGACCGTCCACACGTGGCTACGTACGTTCTACCGTCGCTTCTTTGCCCAGCAGTTTAAGCGCAGCTGTCTGCCCGATGGTCCCAAGGTGGGCTCGGTGACGCTCAGCCCGCGCGGCGATTGGCGTATGCCGAGTGACGCTAGCTCGCGTCTGTGGCTTGCGCAGATCGACGCGCTCAATCCAGTTGACTAAGGTTGGCTAAATTGAACCAATACGGGGGTTGTAAGCGTTACACTTTTGCAATCTGATGGCCCGTATCGCGCGGCGCTCTTGTCGGAGCGCCGCGTTTTTTATATCGAAAGGTGGCACCATGCAGGCATCGCAGCGTCTCGACCGCTTTGGCGCGGAGGTCTTCGCCTCGCTCAACAACAAGCTTCTCGCGCTGAAGGCTCAGGGCAAGACCATTTACAACATGAGCGTGGGCACGCCCGACTTTAAGCCGTACGACCATGTGGTCGAAGCACTCACGCAGGCAGCCCAAGATCCCGAGATGTGGAAGTATGCCCTGCGCGACCTGCCCGAACTCAAGCAAGCCGTGTGCGATTACTATGAGCGTCGCTTTGGCGTTTCGGGCATTACGCCGTCCATGGTGCAGTCGTGCAACGGCACGCAGGAGGGCGTGGGCCATTTGGGCCTGGCCCTGCTCGATCCGGGTGACACCATTCTGGTTCCCGATCCGTGCTACCCGGTCTTTGAGGCGGGTGCCAAGATCGCCGATGCCAAGCTCGAATACTATCCGCTGGTTGCCGAGCATAATTACCTGCCCTATGTGGCGGGTATCGATCCCGAGGTGGCCGATCGTGCCAAGTACATGATCGTGTCGCTGCCCGCCAACCCGGTGGGCTCGGTGGGTACGCCCGAGATCTACGAGGAGATCATCGCTTTCGCCCGCGAGCACGACCTGCTCATCGTCCATGACAACGCGTACTCCGACATCGTGTTCGACGGCGAGCCGGGCGGCAGCTTCTTGCAGTATCCCGGTGCGCTTGAGGTGGGCGTGGAGTTCTTCTCGCTCTCCAAGTCGTTTAACGTCACCGGTGCCCGCATCGGCTTTTTGGTCGGTCGCGAGGATGTTGTCTCGGCCTTTGCCAAGCTGCGCGGTCAGATCGACTTTGGCATGTTCTTCCCGATCCAGAAGGCCGCCATCGCCTGCCTGAACGGTCCGCGCGATGAGGTCGAGGCGCAGCGTCTGAAGTACCAGGAGCGCCGCGATGCCCTGTGCGACGGTCTTGAGGGCTTGGGCTGGGAGCGCCCCAACGCGCATGGCTCTATGTTTGTGTGGGCCAAGCTTCCCGGTGGCCGCACCGATTCCATGGCGTTTTGCGAGGAGCTCATGGAGAAGGCCGGCGTTGTGGTGACGCCGGGCGCGAGCTTTGGTCCTTCGGGCGAGGGGCACGTGCGCATGGCACTGGTCCTGCCGCCCGACCAGATCGCTTTGGCTGTCGAGGCCATTCGCGAGGCGGGCCTGTATTAGAAAGCTATTTCGCCTCGTCAATATATCGAAACCGATTTCGTGCAGTTATTTTACGAATCCTGCAAACAATTTCGGTAAACGGTCGATTTTTGGCTGCGAATAGGAGCAT
The DNA here is from genome assembly GCA_048194085.1 of Collinsella aerofaciens. Taxonomy (GTDB): domain Bacteria; phylum Actinomycetota; class Coriobacteriia; order Coriobacteriales; family Coriobacteriaceae; genus Collinsella; species Collinsella aerofaciens_CO. Next base: position 42,818 of record DBFABM010000006.1, on the reverse strand, counting down.
AATCAAAGTCCCGATTGGATGTATTGGGATTACGACAAGCCGCTCGGGTCGTTCCCGGGCGGCTTGTTTGTGGAGAGAGATGGGAGTTTCTAATGGTTAACGAGAAGAAGGTCGCTATTGTCGGCTGCGGTTTCGTCGGTTCGTCTTCGGCGTTCGCGCTGATGCAGAGCGGTCTGTTCTCCGAGATGGTCCTCATCGACGTGGACAAGAACCGCGCCGAGGGTGAGGCCCTGGATATCGCGCACGGCATGACGTTTGCCGAGCCGATGAAGATCTACGCCGGCGATTATTCCGATGTCGCCGACGCCGCCATGATTGTTGTCACCGCTGGCGCTGCCCAGAAGCCCGGTGAGACTCGCCTGGACCTGGTCAACAAGAACGTCAACATCTTTAAGTCCATTATCCCCGAGATTAAGAAGTCTGGCTTTGACGGTATTCTGCTCATCGTCTCCAACCCGGTCGATGTTCTGACTTATGCCGCCATCAAGATGTCCGGCTTGCCCGAGGGCCATGTCATCGGTTCCGGTACCGTGCTCGACACCGGCCGTCTGCAGCAGATGCTTGGTGCCCACGTCGAGGTTGACCCGCGCGACGTTCAGGCCTATGTCATGGGTGAGCACGGCGACTCCGAGTTCGTCGCTTGGTCCAGCGCCCAGGTTGCCGGCGTGCCGCTGAACACCTTCTGCGAGCTTCACGGCCATCTGGAGCATGAGGCCGCCGAGAAGCGCATCGCCGAGGACGTCAAGAACTCCGCCTACACCATCATCGAGAAGAAGCACGCCACCTACTATGGTGTCGCCATGGCCGTCAAGCGCATCTGCACCGCCGTCATGCGCGATGAGCAGACCGTTCTGCCCGTCTCCTCGCTCATGGTGGGCGAGTACGGCCTGTCCGATCTTGCCATCTCTATGCCGACCGTCGTTGGCCGCGACGGCGTTGTCTGCCGCGTCCCCGTGCCGCTGGACGATGACGAGCAGCATGAGCTCAACGCCTCCGCCAAGGCCCTCAAGGACATCATCGACAGCGTCGACTTCTCCTGCTAAATCAAGCTCGCCAGAGCGAAAAGCTACAATGAAGGCGCCCGGGTCCACACGGCCCGGGCGCCTTTTTGGTGCAAAGTAACCTGACCCCAATGCACCATAGTTGATGGGAGGGCCATGTCGGATTCGTCTAATTTTTTGACCTATGTCCAGACGGCGTTTGATCCCTTTGAGGAGCGGCCGTTCTGCGCGGTGGATAGCCTGGTCTTTGCGTGGTTGTCCTATTTGCGCTTGCCGGGTGATATGGCGGGGCTGACGAACTGGCAGGGCCTAGACGTACGCGAACTGCTGCGTGCCGAGTGCTACCGGGACATGATTGACGACTTGTGGGACCCAGAGGGAAGCAGGGCCTTGTTGGAGGCCGTGGCAGCAAATCCCAGATACCGCGGCGTGCACGTTTGCGGCTATCGTGCCGTGAGCGATGTGGTGGCGACGGAGCAGTTTGCAGCCATGGCGTTCCGGTTTCCGGCGGGGTTTAGCTATCTTTCCTTCCGGGGGACCGACAGCACGATTGTGGGCTGGAAAGAGGACTTTAACATGGCGTTCCGGTGTCCTGTGCCGGCCCAGGAATCCGCGGCGCGTTATGTGGACGAGGCGGCGGATGCGATCGACGGGCCGCTTTTGTGCGGAGGTCATTCCAAGGGCGGAAACCTTGCGGTGTACGGTGCGGCGATGTGCTCCGATGTCGCCCGTGAGCGAATCGAACGGGCGTATTCCCATGATGGTCCAGGGTTCGTCGAGGAGTTTCTGAACGGCAACGCCTTTGCCGATCTTTCCGGTCGAATCGACAAGACGCTACCTCGGTCGTCGATCTTTGGCATGATGTTCGAGACACAAGAGGACTATGCCATCGTTGAGAGCACCGAGTTCAGCCTGCTGCAGCACAATCCCTTTAGCTGGGTGGTTGATGGTTGCGACTTCGTATACTGTGAGCGCCTGTCCGCCGGTGCTCGATACGTTGATGGCTCCATTCGCGAGATGCTGCTTGCAGTGTCACCTAGCGAGCGCGAGCGTTTTGTAGATGCGTTGTTCTCCGTGTTTGAGGCTACGGGTGCTGAGCGGTTTGCGGATATCGCAGGAAATCTGCGTGAGAGTCTGCCCGTGATGCTCCAGGCTGCGCAAGGCTTTGACAAAGATACGCGACGCTTTATCTCGCAGACCATCGTGGCAATCCTTAAATGCGCACTGCTGCCCAAACGACCCCAGATCGACATGCCCGCTGCCGGCAAGAGTTTGGCAGAACAGCTCGAGGCTTGGCAGTCCGAGCTCCTGCGCTAGCCATTGGTGCAAAGCACCTGTCCCCGATGCACCAATCTTCGATGCGTCTGGGGCGGGCTCGACCGCTATACTGGTTCGTGCCGAAATCGATCTAGAACGGAATGCCGTATATGAAAATCAATCACGCGATTCTGCATATCCTGGACTTTGACTCTGCCGTCAACGTTATGAGCCAGCGCGAGTTGGATATCGAGAGCCGCACCGTGCGCAACTTCGTGACCACGCATCTGCGCAGCGCGCGCACCTCGGCCGACAATAAACGCGCCACGTTTGCCGAGAACTCTGCGTTTGGCGGCGAGCTCAAGGGCTATTTCTTTGGCGAGCGCGAGTTCGTGGACCTGTCGCAGCAGATTGCGGAGTTTATCTCCTCCGAGCTCACCAAAGCCGAGAAAGCCGAGTCCACCGACGTGCTCGTGGCCGATTTTGACGACGATGAGGATGCCCGCTGGTTTGCCGTGATGCTGCTGGGCTCCAAGCAGGCATTCATGCACGAAGTGGGCCGCGAGGAAGGGGAGGTGCGCAACGACATCGCGCGCCACTACGCCATTCTGCCGAACCCCTCGCAAAAGGTGCCGAGCTATGCCATCGTGCGCGCAAGCACCATGGAGATCGGCTACGTGGACAAGAAGCGCAAGATTGCCGGCGAGGACCGTATGCTTATCCCCGATGGCCTGCTGCAGTGCGACACGGGCGTATCGGGCAAGGAGGTCATCGACACCGTGACGCGTGTGGTCGAGGAAGTCGCCGAGGAGCATGGTGCCAACACGGCTGTAGCGCTCGCTAAGGTTAAGGCTGCCGTTGCCGAGAAGGTTGAGGATGACGAGGAGCTGCCGCCTTGGGATATCGTCGATGAAGTCTTTGAGGACGAACCGGTTATCAAGGAGAGTGTGCGCGCGGCACTGACCGAGGAGAAAGTGCCTGAGCGTGTGCCCGTGGAGCGCAAGCAGGTCGAACGCGCGGCGGTGCGCAATCATAAGATCCGTACCGACACGGGTATCGAGATCAGCTTCCCGGCCGAGATGGGCTCGAACTCCGAGTACATCGAGTTTGTCAACGAACCCAACGGCCTTATCTCCATCGAGCTCAAAAACATCGGCAGCATCGAGAATCGATAAGTTGCGTTGCGCCTACAGCGAGAAAGCAAAGGCCGAAGCCCTTCGGGACTTCGGCCTTTTTTGTTTTCGGCTTGGTTGCTGACATTACCCCGCAGGTTGAGCACACGTCAGCGAAAACGCCCCTAGGCGAGCAAGGTGACGCGAAAGAGGAGGGCATTGACCTTCTGGTCATGCCCGACGATTGAACGTCAGATTGCCGCCTAGGGGCGTTTGCAGCGTCGGGTCGTTACGGCGTTTGGTAAAACGCCGTAACTATTAAAGCTGGCGCAGGCCCTCTTCCAGGCCGGTCTTGCTGTCGGTCTTCTCGTCGCGCATCTTGATGACGCGGGCGGGGACACCGGCCACGACGGCACCGGCGGGGACATCCTCGACGCACACGGCGCCGGCGGCAACAACAGCGCCCTTGCCCACGCGTACGCCCTCCAGGACCACGGCGTTGGCGCCGATCATGACGTCGTCTTCGATGATGACGGGCGTGGCGCTTGCGGGCTCAACGACGCCTGCCAACACGGTTCCAGCGCCGATGTGGCAGTTCTTGCCCACGGTGGCGCGGCCGCCTAGCACGGCGCCCATATCGATCATGGAACCCTCGCCGATAACGGAGCCGATGTTGATGATGGCGCCCATCATGATGACGGCACGGTCGCCAATCTCGACGCGGTCGCGGATGATCGCGCCCGGCTCGATGCGGGCGTTGATGCCCTTAAGGTCGAGCATGGGCACGGCGGAGTTGCGGCAATCGTTCTCCACGTCGTAGTAATCGATGGAATCGGCGTTGGCGTCCAGGATGGCCTTAAGCTCATCCCAGTCGCCAAAGACGGTCTTGCCGCGACGACCGCCGTAGACATGTGCGTCGCCCCAGGCAACCTTCATGCCGGGCTTCTCGCGCACGTACAGCTTGACGGGCGTCTTTTTGGGCGCGGTGGCGATGTAGTTGATAATCTCCTGTGCATCCATCTCGGCTGCGTTGCTCATTTGCTATCTCTCCTTTGGGCGGGTTCGGTTGATACCTGGTTAGGCAAACATGACCTGGTCGAACGTATAGAAGCCGGGTTCGCGGGCGACGAGCTTCTGCGCGGCTGCCAGGGCGCCGTTGACAAAGATCTGACGGCTCGTGGCGCGGTGCGTGAGCGTGACCTCCTCGTCCTGGCCAAAGAAACCCACCTCGTGCACGCCGGCGACGGTGCCGCCGCGCAGCGAGTGCATACCGATCTCCTTGGAGTCGCGCGCGCCGCACATGCCCTCGCGACCGTAGACGGGGTGGTAGCCTGCTTCGGGCTCGGCCTCGACTACGGCGTCGAGCAGCAGCTTGGCGGTGCCGCTGGGGGCGTCGACCTTTTGGTTGTGGTGAGTCTCGACAATCTCGCAGTCAAAGCCGGGCAGCTCACGCGTGGCCTGGGCCACTAGATGACGCAGGGCTGCGATGCCGATGGAGTAATTGCCCGAGTGCATAACGCGGGTGTTCTGGCCCAGCTCACGCAGGCGGTCCATCTGCTCGGGGGTGTAGCCTGTGGTGCCCGAGACCAACGCCGCGCCCGTGCGCTCGACATAGGCGACGACGGCTTCGAAGGTCACGACGTTCGAGAAGTCGATGATAACGTCGGCCGCCGGGGCGCTCTCGAGCTCGGACAGATCAAAACCGATCTGGGCGACGATATCAAAAACGGGCTGCCCGCCGGCGTCGACAATGCCTTCGGCGGTAGTGCGGATGAGCGAGCCCATGCGGCCCGTTCCCATAATGACGGTCTTAATCAAGCAGACCAGCTCCCTTCAGAGCATCGGTAAGTGCAGCGCGCGTGTCGTCTGCCATGGGGCACAGCGGCATACGGTAGTTTGCCTCGATCATACCCATCTGGGCGAGCGCCTCTTTGACGGGGATGGGGTTGACCTCACTAAAGAGGGCATTGATGAGCGGCTGGCCGGCAATCTGGATATCGCGGGCGCGTGCCACGTCACCGTCCAGATAGGCGCGGCACATGTCGTGCACGAGCTGCGGCTGAACATCGGCCCACACGCTGATGGTGCCCGAGGCGCCCAGGCTCATGAGCGGTACGGTAAGCGCGTCCTCGCCCGAGTACATGCGGAAGTCGTCTGACAGCAGGTGGGCGATCTTGGCCGCGTAGGCGACGTTGCCCGAGGCCTCCTTAATACCCATGATGTTGGGGTGCGCGGCCAGGCGTTCTACGTTGCGCTCGCTGATGCCGCAGCCACAGCGGCCGGGGATGTTGTACAGGATGCAGGGGATGTCCGCGGCATCGGCGACGGTCTTAAAGTGCTGATAGATACCCTCTTCATTGGACTTGTTGTAGTAGGGGGTAATGAGCAGCAGACCGTCGGCGCCCAGGCCCTGATAGGTGAGCGACTTGGTGAGCATGGTCTGCGTGGAGTTGGAGCCCGAGCCGGCAATAACGGGGACGCGTCCTGCAACATGCTTGACCACAGCGGCGACGACGGAGTTGTCCTCGTCATCGGTCATCGTGGCACTCTCACCGGTGGTGCCCAGGGTGAGGATGGCGTCAGTGCCATTTTGCAGGTGGAAATCGATAAGGCGCTCAAGCGCGTCAAAGTCGACACTGCCGTCCTTTTTAAACGGCGTGACAAGGGCGACGATTGAGCCCTCGAGATTGCGGATATCCATGTTCTTCTCCTTCGCTTCCGCGATCTGGACGCGTTTGTTCCATTGGGCGGCGACTGCTAGGCGCTCGTCCTGAGCGCGACGGCGGGCGCTTTCGGCGCGCGATTTGGCCAGCAGCTCGCGGCCGCACGGCAGCACGTCGAGCGTGGCAAAGTAATCGCCCGGGCGCTCGGCGCGGCGGATAAGGTCTGCCGAGCCATCGGGGCGCAGCAGGACCTCGGCGGAGCGCAGGCGGCCGTTGTAGTTGTAGCCCATAGAGTGGCCATGCGCGCCGGTGTCGTGAATCACGAGCAGGTCGCCCATGTCGATATGCGGAAGCTCGCGGTCGATGGCGAACTTGTCATTGTTCTCGCACAGATTGCCCGTGATGTCGTACGTGTTCGTGACGGTGGCTGCGGTTTTATCGGGACCGTCCGGCTGACCCATCACCGTGATGTGGTGGTAAGCGCCATACATGGCGGGACGAATGAGGTCGACGGCACTGGCGTCCACGCCGATATAGTCCTTGTAGATCTGCTTCTCGTGGATGGCCTTGGTGACCAGGCACCCATAGGGACCCATCATAAAGCGGCCCATCTCGGTGCAGATCGCCACATCGCCCATGCCAGCGGGAACCAGAATCTCGTCGTATGCCGCGTGCACTCCCTCGCCGATGGCGTGAATATCGTTGGCCTGCTGCTCGGGCAGATAGGGGATACCGACGCCGCCGGACAGATTGATAAAGGCGACATGTGCGCCGGTCTCGCGCTCCAGGCGCACGGCAAGTTTAAAGAGGATGCGTGCGAGCTTGGGATAGTAGTCGTTAGTGACGGTGTTACTGGCAAGGAAGGCATGGATGCCAAAATTCTCGGCGCCCTTGGCCTTGAGCATGCGGAAGGCCTCAAAGAGCTGCTCGGTGGTCATGCCATATTTGGAGTCGCCCGGGTTGTCCATGATGCCGTTGGAAAGCTGGAACAGGCCGCCCGGATTAAAACGGCAACTGACCGTCTTGGGGATGGGGCCTGCGACACGCTCAAAGAACTCGATGTGGCTGATGTCGTCAAAGTTGACGATGGCACCCAGCTTGTCGGCGAGCTCAAAATCCGCCGCCGGCGTGTCGTTGGACGAGAACATGATGTCGTGTCCGGTGATGCCCAGCGAGCGGGCAATCATGAGCTCGGTATAGCTCGAGCAATCACAGCCGCAGCCGTATTCGTTGAGAATGGAGATGAGCGCCGGGTTGGGATTGGCCTTGACGGCAAAGTACTCCTTAAAGCCCGGGTTCCATGCAAAGGCGTCGCGCACCTCTTGCATGTTGCGGCGGATGCCTGCCTCGTCGTATAGATGAAACGGCGTGGGGAACTGCTCGACGATATGCTCGAGTGTCTCCTTGTCCACAAACGGCTGCTTGGCCGCATATGCCTCGTTGGGGGTCAATGCCATGTCCCGTAAACCTCGCTATCCAGACGGCGCCATCTGCGCATCGAATCCGCATAGCGTGGACCCAATGCCCGGATAGCGCTCCCGCATTGCTGCAGACAGTCCTGTGGGTGTTTCCCACAGGCCCACCAGGTTGTTCGTGCCCGAAAAGCCCAGTTCGGCGGGTTTCGCCTCCCCACGGGGTCAAAGCCTGCCGGCTCGCCCGCGGTTCTTCGTGCCCGCGCCTCTATCAAGTGGTAACGACCCTACCACGTTGCACTTTACCAAACAAGAGTATTCGTATATAACGTTTAAAAAATGCAGGGATATGCTGGAAACAAGTGCGCCACAATCCTGTATCACAATAAGTTGCAACAGATGTGCCTTACGAAGGGATTCTCTATGACCGAGCTCCAAGAACTCCGTCGCTATCGCCGCGATCTCCATCGCATTCCGGAGCTCGATTTCGATCTTCCGCAAACCATTGCCTATATCGAGGGCGTGCTGGCACCGCTCACCTGCGAAGTAACCCATCCGTGCCCCAGCTGCGTCTGTGCTTTCTTCGACGCCGGCGTTGATGCCGCGCATGCCACGGCGATTCGCGCCGATATGGATGCGCTGCCCATCGCGGAAGCGACGGGAGCGGCCTTTGCCTCAACCCATCCCGGCAAGATGCACGCTTGCGGACATGACGGACACATGGCCATGGCGCTTGCCGCCGCGACGTATGTCGACCGTACGATTCGCGAGCATCCGGGCGCCATTAGGCGCAATGTTCTCTTTGTGTTCCAGCCGGCCGAGGAAACGACCGGTGGTGCCAAGACGGTATGCGAGAGCGGTGTGTTCGAGCGCTATGGGGCCGACCGCATTTTTGGCTTCCATGTGTGGCCCGATCTGCCCGCCGGCACGTTGGCGAGCTGTTCCGGCCCGCTGCTGGCGCGTTCGAGTGAGACACACATTCATATTCACGGGACGAGCACCCATATCGCTAAGACCTATGGTGTGCCGGTTGGGGAGTCGCACGATGCGGCGCTGGCGGCAGCGAAGTTTTTGGTTGCCGAGCGCGGGCTGATGGATGAGCTGGGTGCCGATGAGCCCTGCATTGGCAAGTTCGGCCTGCTGCAGGCAGGCACCGTCTGCAATGCGGTGGCGGGGGAGGCCCATGTTGCTGGTAGCTTGCGCGTGTTTACAGACGCTATGTTCGACCGTGCGCGCGAGGGCGTACGCCGTGTGCTCGACGAGGCGTGCACCGCAACGGGCTGCACGTATGATCTCGACTTCGCCGAGGGCTATCCACCGGTCGATAACGATCCTGAGTTGTTTGCCCGAATCGCGCCCGCTCTGCCCGAATTGCAGCTCGTGGACGAGCCGCTGCTAATCGCCGAGGATTTCGCGTTCTATCAGCGCCATCTGCCGGGCGTGTTTTTCCTGCTGGGCACGGGTATGCCAGAGGACCAAGACAACCCGAGTGATTCGGATGGCTGTCCCGCCTATGCCACAAGCGCTCTGCATACCGATAGCATGCTCTTCGACGAGGAAATCCTTCTCAAAGGCCTCGATGTCTACAAACGATTGCTTTTGCTTGACTAAGGCGCAAAGGACTATTTGTTCTAGAAAACACGAACAAACGTACGATATAATAGAGATGTAAGTCTATAGAAACGTTTGACGTTACTAACGTAAGGCGATACTATGATTGCATCGTATAAAGATGAGGATACCGAACGCTTTGCCATGGGTGTGCGGGTCAGGAGGTTCGTGCCCTTTGAGCGTGTTGCGTTGAGGAAGATTCGCCAACTGCAGGTTTGTGCTTCGCTTGATGATCTTCGCGTTCCACCGGGCAACCGCCTGGAAGCTTTGAAGGGCGATCGTGCCGGTCAATATAGCATCCGTGTTAACGAGCGCTATCGGGTCTGTTTTGAGTGGAGACAGGAGATGGCTTGGAATGTCGAAATCGTCGATTATCACAAGTGATGAGACTTCGGCCGATTTGCTGTCGCCGGTGACTCCTGGTGAGCTTCTCAAAGAGGAGTTTCTTGTTCCCATGGGCATTTCTCAATATCGCCTTGCGAAAGAGACTGGGATTCCGGCTCAGCGTATCGGGCAGATTGTCTTGGGAAAACGTCGCGTGACGGCCGACACCGACCTCCGTCTTTGCCGTTATTTTGGCCTGACGGATGGTTATTGGCTGCGCGCTCAGGTGGCGTTTGACCTTGAGGCCGAGAAAAGGCGGATCGAACCGGAGCTGAATAAGATCGTTCCTGTCCAGCAGGCCGCTGCGTTGTAGTGCTCAAAGATATTGAGGTTGGAGTGACGATGGAACGACGCCGACAGTCTGCCGTATATAGTCCGGGTGGATGCGGGTGCGGTTTGCTGCTGCTTCCGGTCATCGCTGTGAGCATTGGCGTGATGTTTGCGCTTGCTGGGCTTGCCGCGGCGGCGCTCGTGCTGTTTATCACTGCCATCGGCGTGACGATTTGGCTTTGCCGCAATCGCGAGCAACGCCGTGCCGACGGTAAAACCACTGTCGGCTGGGTCGTCTTCCTGATTATTGCGTACCCGCTGAGTGCCAGCTACCTGGTGTTCTTTGTCCTGTTGATGATCAGCGCCTTTACTGGGGAATCCGTCACGGTGGGTTGATCACTGCTGGCAGACGGTCGCGCAAAGTGCGTTTGCTCGGCGTTTGGATAACTGCATTGGCCGTTTACCGCAACCTTAGCTCTCAGCTAATGAATTCAAGTTCAATCCTTCCTACGATGTGCTGTGTGCCGGCACGGTAGCCGGATCGTAGGAAGGATGAATAATGGCAAAAGAGGGAAAGAAGCCGATCGGCAAGATTGTCCTAGGCATCATCGTAGTGCTGGTTATTGTCGGTGCCGTGGGCTCTATGGGCGACAACTCAACCGATTCGTCTGCGAGCGATTCGGCAAAACCTGCCGAGACGACACAGCAGGCTGAGGAGCGAAAAGAACCGCAAGAACCGTATACCATTGCTGACGAGGCTGAAGACACTTCCAATCAGTTTACCTATAAGATCACGGGCACGCTGACCAATAACACGGACAAGGAAAAGAGCTACATTCAGATTGAATATGTTCTGTACGATGCCGATGGCAACCAGGTTGGAACGGCTCTTGCAAACACCAATCATCTGAAGGCGGGCGGCTCCTGGAAGTTCGAGGCGCTGGGTACGGTGTCTCCCGACCAGGTTGCTAGCTGGGAGCGTTCGGACGTAAGCGGTTTCTAGCATGTTGCATGCACTGGGGGAGGTGAAGTCGTATGCCCGATAAAAAGCTGACCGAGGAGTTGCTCAATGAGCTTCTCGACGCGCCAAACATCGATGTCTATATCAAAGAACACGACTTTGCCGCCCCGTCGCTTTCGGACTACCTGAAGCAGCTACTGCAGGAAAAGGGCTTGGAGCGCTCGCGCGTGGTTCGTATGGCCGATCTCAATGAGACCTTTGGCTATCAGATCTTTACCGGTGCGCGGCATCCGAGCCGCAATAAGGTGCTGCAGATTGCCTTTGCGATGGCGCTGACGCTCAAAGAAACCAACCGTGCGCTGACGGCTGCCGGGGTAAGCGTCCTTAACTGCAAGGACCGCCGCGATGCGATTATCTTTTTTTGCATCGATCGCGGGTGCAGCCTCCAAAAGGTCAACGAGGAGCTGTATCGCTTTGGCGAGGAGACGGTGAGTTAGCGGCTGATATCTGAGCCGGCGGAGCTGCCGAACAACGATGCAAACGAACGGGGCGCAGATGCCATGGGGTGTCTGCGCCCTGCGCTATGATGGAGGCTATGGATACTCAGACCCCAACATATTCCGATGACGAGCTGACCGCAGCGCTTGTCGAGCACCTGGCGTCGCTCGATCGCGACGACAGCTATCGCGTGGAGCGTATACTTAAGCGCTCGTCCGTTGAAACAACCGAGCTCGTGTACTTTGAAGGAACCGGCGGTGGTTCGCTCGGCCCCTTTGTCCGTAAACGCATCGATGCTTCGGCTCAAATCGGAGGGGCATACGAGCGTCTATTTGCCGCTCAGCGGGCAGGCAGGCGTTTTGAGCACCTGCCCAGAATCGTCGATTGTCGTCGTGTGGGCGACGAGCTCAACGTGGTTATGGAATACATCGAAGGGGAGACACTCGGGGCGCTGGTGGACCGTCTGGGAGCCACCCCCGATTATGCGCGTGAATTGTATCCTGCCCTTTGCGACGCCGTGGGTGAGCTCCATGCCGGTTTTGCAATGGCGGGGGAGACGTCGGCGCCGGAGATCCATCGCGACCTCAAGCCGTCGAATATCATCGTGACAGGTGCCAACTATACGCCTGATGACGGCCTGGCATTTTCATCGCTGGTGATTATCGACCTGGGGATCGCGCGCGTATGGCGCGATGGCGCCGATGCTGACACCGTCAAGTTTGGCACGCGACCCTATGCGCCGCCCGAGCAGTATGGGTTTGGGCAGACGAGTGTGCGCAGCGATGTCTACGCACTTGGGGCCCTGTTGTTCTTTTGCTTGACGGGAGTCGACCCTAAACCAGGGCTCGACATGCGCGAGCAATGTGAGGCATGCGGCATTCCCACTCCACTTGCCGATGCCGTCTGCATGTCGATGGCGCTCGACCCGGCCAAGCGTTTTGCGAGCGCGGAAGCGTTGGGACGGGCGACGCGCGCGGCATACGATCTAAGTCGCCCCGTGCGGCCTCCTGCGCCTGTGCTTGTCCGTACTCCGGCCTCGGAGACGGTGTTGACGCCCCAAGGACTCCAGAACCCCACAGGGCTTCCTAGGCCTGCCGCCTCCACTGCATGCGGTCTGCTCTCTCGCGTTCCGGAGTCTCTGGGGCGCATTTGGAATACGCTCGTCTTCTTCTCGCTGCTTGTGTTCTTTGCCGGAAGTCACTTTGCCGTCTTTCACCCCACGGGAGCAAACCAAAGCTACCCGACGTGGCTTCTCATAATCGAGTATTTTTTCTTTGTCGATGGCCTTATGGTGCTTATGCATTTTGCGCTGTTCGACAAGCGTCGTCTTCGTCGGCGATTCGCGCTGCTCGACAGCTATCGCGGCAAGAAACTCGCGAAACTCTGGCTCAAGGCATTGGGTGTGCTGCTCCTATGCATGATCGTCATAGTCGCGGTTGCCAATGCGACCGGCGTCGTCGATACCTCCGCTACCTAAAAGAAAAGGGCCCCATTGGGGCCCTTTGCAGTTGCACTTAGATGCGGTTCATCTGAGCGGCGACTTTGTTGTACCAGTCCTGCCACGTGGGCGGGCAGTACTTTTTGGCTGCTGCCGGGGTAAGGGTGGAGCCGTAGTTGGCGCCCAGATAGGCAACGTGAGCGGAGATGCCCTCGCTCCAGCTGCCAAAGCTGCGCCAACCGCCGCCACGGGCACTCCAGCCCCAGGCGTTGTAAGAATTGGCGCAATAAGCACCCTTGGTGCTCTCGATGCAGGCGATGGCGGGGGACCAACGGGGGTCGACACCGGTATTCCAAGCGGCGACGGCAAAGTTATAGCCCTGGCCTGCCATGGGGGAGCCGGCGAGATAATTGTCGATGCGGCTCGTCCACTCATTAATGAACGAATCGTAATCGGAGCTACCGGTATTGGCGTTGTTCACCGTGGTGTCGATGGTGGTGTTGGTGTTGGTGGCCTGGCTGCTGGAATTGCTGCCGCTTACGCCCTCGCCCGAGAGCTTCTCGGCGGCAGCGGCCTTATCGGCCTCGAGCTTGGCAAGCTCGGCGGCATTTTCCTGCTCGGCTTTTGCCTGCGCCTCGCTGCGGAGCTGCTGGGCCTGTGCCAGCGCATCCTCGGCGTTTTTCTGCTCTGCCTCAAGCTGAGACTTGGCCTGCTGGAGCTCAGCCTTGTTCTGCTCGAGTTCGGTTTGCATGTTATTGAGCTGTTCGATCTCGTCGACGCTCGAGCTCGTGATCTGGTTGGTGTATTTGCAGGTCGTGATGAACTCACCCAGGCTCTGTGCGTTGACCAGGAAGCTCACGATGGGATTGGTGCCCTTCTGATACTTGTACAGATCGCGCATGGCGGAGCTTGCCTTGGCCTGCTGCTCGGGAAGCTTGGCTTCGATTTCCTCGATGCTTGCCTCATTGGAATCAATCTGCTTTTGCAGGTCATCGAGTTTGGTGCGGGCGTCGTTGTAGGCGCTCGTGGCGGCTTCGATCTTCTGCTGGGCTGCGGAAAGCTGGTCCTGCGTTGCCTGCGAGGCGGCATACGCCGCAACGGGGGAGAGCATCGGCGTGGCCGTCAGCGCAACGGCGAGCGCGGCGCTCGTGATGATACGAGCCGGCGTCGACGCAATGAGCGCTGCGGTGCGATGATTCGAATGCTGCATCCAGTCCCTCTGCAATCAATCGTAGGTTATGGTTCGAACGGTATTCTACTACTGCTTTCGACCTCAACTTGAACCTTAAAGGTTCCAAAGGGTCAAGTTGAACTTGAGACTTTGGCTTTGACCTGCAGTTATGATGAATTGTTGAGAAACCATAGAGTTCAACTTTAACGTTACAGAGTCCTGTTTGAGAGGAGTTTTGGGCTGTAAAAGCCATCTCAACGTGGGGTTTTACAACTACAGCGTGCCCTCCTGACGAGCCTGCTCAATCTCTTCGAGGGCCTCGGCAGGGGTGAACGAACAAGTGCCGTCGCCGAGTTTGACTACCTGGATATCGTCGCCGGTATGGATCTCTCCGCCCTTTAGCACCACGCCAAAAACGCCCTCGTGGGGAAAGATGCAGTCGCCAGCGAGATAGTAGATGGCGCAACGGGTGTGGCAGACCTTGCCGATTTGGCTGATTTCGACGAGCACGTCGCTTCCAAGCTTGAGCTGTGTGCCCAAGGGGAGCGAGAGCAGGTTGATGCCCCGGGTTGTGAAGTTCTCTCCAAAGTCACCCTCGTGTACGTCGAGCCCGCGTGCCTGCGCCGTCTGGATGGACTCCGCGGCTAAAAAAGAGACCTGGCGGTGCCAATGTCCGGCGTGCGCATCGGTGGCGAGACCAAATTGCTCTATAACGGTGTCGTGCCCATCGGCGACGGGCGACTTGCGCGTGCCCTTGTGTGCCGACGTGTTGATTGAGACGATGTGGGCGGGTCCGTTGTAGGCGTCGTTTGCCGTGCGCAGGGGAGCTGCCGTTTTTGCGCGTTCCGCCAGCTCGCGCCTCGCGGCATTGAGGATGGGATTATCGGTCGGATGGTCTTGGGGCACGTGTGCGCCTTTCGCTCGAGGATGTCAATACGCTGAATCCTACAACAACGGTAGGTTCATTGCCCATTGTCATACAACGGTGGGCGCCGTCTTCGTGCTGGACGATTACGTCGATTGCCATAGATACGGTGGAGCTTTGGGCGCCGGCGGCTTGGCACGCTAGAATGAATCAGTTGCGCAAAGACCGCCCGTTGTGTGGGCAGTTCATGATAGGAAGTTTCCATGGCATTGCAGTTTACAGAGCGCGAGTTCATTCCCGTGCTGCTCGGTGGCGACATCAACGCCTATTCGGTGGCGCGCGCCTTCTACGAGGAGTACCAGGTCAAGAGTCTGGTTTTTGGCAAGTATCAGACGGGTCCCGCGTACCGCAGCCAGATTATCGACTACACGCCCAACGTGGATATCGATACCATGCCCGTGATGCTCAAAACTGTCAATGGCATTGCCCAAGCGCATGCCGATAAGACGATTGTCCTTGTGGGCTGTGGCGACAACTATGTCGCTCTCGTGGCTCAAGCCAAGGATGCCCATGAGTTGGCGGATAACATCGTCGCGCCTTACGCTCCCTATAGCATGCTTGAGCAGTGCCAGAAGAAGGAGATCTTCTACGAGCTGTGCGAGAAGCATGGCGTGCCCTATCCGCACACGTTTACCTTCACCATGGCGATGCTGAACGCCCAAGGCGAGGCACCTGCCGAAGTGCTCGACCAGATCGATTTTCCCTACCCGATGATTCTGAAGCCTTCTGACGGCATCATGTGGTGGCAACATGAGTTCGAGGGCCAGAAGAAGGCCTATGAGATTGCCGACCGCGCCGAGCTGGAACAGGTCATTCGCGATTCGTATGCCAGCGGCTACACCGACGACCTGATCTTGCAGGATCGCGTGCCCGGCAACGACGAGTACATGCGCGTGCTCACTAGCTATTCCGACCGCAACGGCAAGGTCCGCATGATGTGCCTGGGCCATGTGCTGCTCGAGGAGCATCAGCCCCACGGTGTCGGCAACCATGCCTGTATCATTACCGAGCCCAACGACGAGCTCATGGGCGGCGTGCGCAAGTTGCTCGAGGACCTTCACTTTGTGGGCTATTCCAACTTTGACGTTAAGTACGACGAGCGCGACGGCTCGTTTAAGTTCTTCGATTTCAACACGCGCCAGGGCCGCAGCAACTACTACGTCACCAACAGCGGCTTTAACGTTGCCAAGTATGTGGTGGACGAGTATGTGTTCAACCGCCCGTTTGAGCCGGAGTTTGTGACGGCGCAGGACGAGGCCCTGTGGATGGTCGTTCCCATGGGCGTCGTCGACAAGTACGTCAAGGATCCCGAGCTGCGCGCTAAGGTGCATCGCCTGGACAAGGAAGGCAAGGGCGCCGACCCTTCGTTTATGAAGGGCGACTTTGTCTTTAACCGCTGGCTGCGCATGTGGCACACCAAGCTGCGCCACTTTAAGCTGTTCAAGACGTATTACAAGTAGATGAGCGCGGCGCCCGTCCGGTTTGCATCGGGCGGGCGCGGGTATGATACGCGCAATTGCGCAAGCGTCACCAAGGAGGCGGCGATGGAAAAGCTGGGAGTTATCGGCGGCATGGGCGCCGAGGCCACGTCGTATTACTACGACCAGGTGGTGCGTCATACGGCTGCTGCCTGCGATCAGGAACATATCGACATGGTGGTACTCTCCAAGTCGACCATGCCCGACCGCACGCTGGCCATTAAGACCGGCGAGCATGCCAAACTGCTGGCGACCATGAAAGAGTGCGCCCAGGCACTCGAGTCGCTGGGCTGTGCACACATTGCCATTCCCTGCAACACGTCGCACTACTTCTACGACCAGATCCAGTCGTTTACGAAGGTGCCGATTATCCACATGCCGCGTGAGTCGGTGCGCTATGCCCTTGCGGGTGCGGTGATGGGGGAGTGCGAGTTCGACCCCAACCTGAGTATGCCGGCCGAGCCGGTGCACAAGATTGGCATTATGGGAACCGATGGAACCGTGGGCGCGGGCGTCTACGGACGCGAATGTAAGGCTGCGGGTGTTGAGGTTGTCTATCCCAGCGAGAAACGTCAGAACGATGTGATGTCGCTTATCTACGATGACGTGAAGGCCGGACGTGAGCCCGATATGGATAAGTTCGACCGCGTGATGTGGGAGTTCGCCCGTAGCGGCTGCGACCGCGTCATTCTGGCCTGCACCGAGCTCTCGGTGCTGCAAAAGTACCGAGAGATGCCCGAGATCACCCTCGACGCCATGGATGTCCTGGTGCGCGAATCCATCATCCGCAGCGGCGCCCCCTACCGCCTCTAGCTTCCGACCTGCCAAAAAGGGACAGGTTTATTTTGGTAGGTTTTATCTGGTGAAACAGTAAAGGCCTCGGCTCGTTTGGTTCGAGCCGAGGCCTTTTGCGTTGGGCGGTTGCTGTCGGTGGTGAACTAGAACAGGAAGCCGATGGCGATGAGGGCGATGCTGACGATGAGCGCGGCGATGTCCAGGCCCTTGATGGGGTAGCGCTTGTACGAGCTGGCGCGCGTACGCAGGTAGAAGCCGCGCTGTTCTGCCGCCAAGGCTGTGGCATCGGTCTTGCCCACGCTCGAGATGAGCAGTGGCACGCACAGTGGCAGCATGAGCTTAAGCTTCTTGATGGGGTTCTTGGTGTCGTACTCGACGCCGCGTGCGGTCTGCGCCTCCATGATGGCGTTCATCTCCTGACCAAACACCGGCACAAAGCGCAGCGCCGTGGTAAAGGTGAAGGCATAGCGATACGGTACGTGCAGCACCTCGACGCAGGCGTTGGCAAGGTCGTTGAGTTTGGTCACCATGAGCATGAGGATGAGTGGTAACGCCACGCCCAGTAGGCGCAGACAGGCCTTCGATCCTGTGATGAGGCCCGTGTCGGTGATAAAGCCCCACACCACGTTGCCATCGCGCATAAAGGCCAGCTGGAGCACCAGCATGATAAGCGCGAGCGGGATCAGCAACTTGAGCAGCGAGAACAGACGGTCGACGACGCCGGCATAGGCACCCAGCGCAAGGGTGAGTGCCAAAAAGCCCAGCAGCGCCACGTAGGTGTCGGACAAGAAGATGCCGACGATGATGGCGGCGGCGAGGCCCAGTTTGACGACGGGGTTCAGGCGATGCAGCAGCGTGTCACCCGGCATGTAGTCGATGACGTTAACCACGGTGGACCATCTCCTTGGTAATTCGAACGACATCGGAGACCTCGCTCACCTGTGTAAAGGCGGGTGAGACGTTGGATACCAGACGGCGCGAGAGTTCGATGACCTGGGGAGGCTCCACGTAGGCACGCCGCATGAGATCGATGTTCGAGAATAGCTCGTGCGTGCGGCCGCGGTCGAGGATGCGACCGTCGGCCATTACCACAATGCGCTCGGCAAAATCCGAGACGACTTCCATATCGTGGCAGACCATGATTACGGCGCAGCCACGCTCGGCCATGGTGCGCACCGTTTCCATGACGGTCATGCACTCGCGGTAATCAAGGCCACTCGTGGGCTCGTCGAGCACGACGATCTTGGGCTCAACCACTACGACGGAGGCAAGCGCCACCATTTGTCGCTGGCCGCGCGAAAGGGAGAACGGTGCCTCGTCGGCGGGCAGACCAAAGCGGTCGATGACCAGCTGGGCGCGACGCAGCGCCTCGGCGCGGTCCATGCCGCCCAGTTCCAAGCCAAAGGCGACCTCGTCGAGTACGGTGTCCTTGCAAATCTGGCGGTCGGGGTTTTGGAAGAGGGTCGCGACCTCGCGAGCGATGCGGCTCGTGGAAACGGCTGCGGTATCCAGTCCCGTGACGCGCACGCTGCCCGAGGCAGGCTTAAGCAGGCCTGTGAGCAGTTTGGTGAGTGTGGTCTTGCCGGCGCCGTTTTGGCCGACGATGCCCACGAGCTCGCCAGGATAGAGCGTCAGGCTAAGGTCGTGTACGGCGGCGCCGCCATTGGGATAGGCAAACTCAACATGGTCGAAGGTGAGTACGGGTTCGGCGTCCTTGGCATGAGGGCGCAACGACGGTGCATGCGGGGAACCGGCGGGTGCCTGGGCTTCGATAGCCGCGCGTGCGGGGTCGACGATGCCCGAAATCATGCGCTCGGCCTCATCGACATCCAAGCAGGGGGTACCGCTTACCAGGCCATCGGCCTCGAGACTATTGAAGATACGCGTGACGCGAGGGCAGTCGACGCCGATGGCACGGAGCTCGTCGGTATGCGCGAAGACCTCGTGTGGCTCGCCCTGCAGCGCAATTTCGCCATGGTTGAGCACGAGCACGCGGTTGCAGTACTCCGAGAGCAGGGCGACCTTTTGCTCAACGACGACGATGGTGATTCCAAGTGCGCGGTTTGCCTCACGCAGCGTCTCGAAAACCAACGTGGAGCTGGCGGGGTCGAGTGCCGCGGTGGGCTCGTCGAGAACCAAGACGCGCGGACGCATGGCGAGGACGGCGGCGATGGCTACCTTTTGCTTCTGTCCGCCCGAGAGCGTGGCGATCTCACGGTCGCGCAGGTCGCTGATGCCGACGGTCTCGAGCGTTTCGCTCACGCGCTGCTCGATCTGGTCGTGGGGAACGCCAAAGATCTCGAGGCCAAAGAGCATCTCGTCCTCGACGACCGAGGCGACCATCTGCGTGTCGATGTCCTGCAGCACACTGCCGACGATTTGCGACACGTCGGTCAGCGAGACCTCGCAGGTGTCGTGGCCGTCAACTAACACGGAGCCATAAAAGGCGCCGGTGTAGTGGTGAGGCACGGCGCCCGACAGACAGGCGGCAAGTGTGGACTTACCGGCGCCCGAGGGCCCGATGATGCCGATGAAATCTCCCTTGTTCACGCTGAGCGAAACGTGGCAGAGCGCCTGCTCGGTTTGCGTGCCATAGGAGAACGAGACATCGTCGACGTTGATGATCGTTTCCATGGATACCTTTCATAGTCATTGGGGACGTTCTTTAATGACTAGTCGTTTAAGAACGTCCCCAAAAGCTCGTTGTTTGGGACAGTCTTTGGTGGTGAAGCACGGAGACGGCTTTACGAGGGGCCCAGGTTGGCGCGAAAGAGGAGCGAAGCGTACTTGGGTACGCGAGCGACGAATGAACGCCAAGATGGGGTGGCTCGTAAAGCCGAGCGGGTTAGTTGAGCCTAAGGGCCTTCTGGATGGGCAGGTAGAGGGCGCCGACCATAATGGCGTTAAAGACGGCGGTCATGGCGACGACGGGCAGCATGGCGGCGGCGAGCTCGCCTACCACGCCGAGCATGGCCATCTTGATGATCATGAAGATGACGCCGGAGACAAAGGTGGTCAGGAAGGTTGCGACAATGGCGATGGCGGGCTTGACCTGACCGTCCTTGCCGGCGGCGTTGACGATGCCGGCCATGAGCATGGCGGCGATGCCCTCGGCGGCAAAATCAACGAACGGCGAAGTGGTGGTGATCTGGATCACGGCAGCCGAGATGAGGCCAATGACGAGCGCCTGGCCGATGTTGGGGCGAACGACCAGGATGGTGAGGCAGAAGGCCGAGATGATGAACTCGGGGCTGATCATGCCGCCCGAGATGCCCGAGATGGCCTTGCCGACGGTGAAGTTGAGGATGAAGCCGGCAGCGAGCAGGATGGCGAGCAGGACGAGAGCACGGACGTCGAGTTTGCCGCGGTCGGCGGTCTGGACGGTGCGGGGCTGGGCGGCGGTGGTGTTCTGAGACATGGTGAAAATCCTTTCGGAAGGGGAGTGCAAGAGAAAAGCGGAGGCGCGTGATGCGAATGCGATCGGGCTCGAGATAGAAAAAGGCCCCCGGTCGAAACCGGAGGCCTTCCAATCACCTAGAGCGCAAAAACAGGCGTGAGGGACTCACTGTCGACCGATCGTATTCGCATCACGCCACCACCAGTTGTTGAGAGACTTCATCGTGTTCTTCATGTTGGTGGCTCCTTTCGTGATGCCGTGGCGCGGTCGCACCTAGTTGCTGTTGCGCTGCACTATAACACAGCGAAGTGTGTGCGGGGAAATCTTTTTAAAAAGATTTCAGGCGGGTTTCCCGCCGGTCAAAAGAGCGGGCTGAGCGGGCGAGGCTGCCATTGCTGCCTTGCCTGCTCAGCTAGGACGTTACTCCTTATTGCGACGGTAGAGGAAGTAACCGCCCGCGGAGATGACGGCAACGCCAGCGATGGCGAATGCAGCCACCACGCGGCCATCAAAACGATCACCGGTGGTGGGCAGGCCGCCCTTGGTGTTCGTCTTGTTGGTGGTTACCGTGGTTGTGGTGTCCGACTTGCCAGGCTTCTCGGGCTTGGTGGTGGGCTGCTCGGGCTTAGCGGGCTGCTCGGGGGTACCGGGCTGCTCAGGAGTACCAGGCTGCTCGGGAGTGCCAGGCTGATCCGGGGTTACCGGGTCGGTGGCAAGAGCGTCTTTGGCGTAGGTGATGGACACCTTGAGGCCGTTGGTCTCGGTGTTCAGGTCGCTCGGAGTGAAGGGCTCGTCAAAGTTTCCGGCCTTCTGATAGGCGCGCATCTCCTGGAGCAGGGCCTTGCACTTGACGTAGGTGTTCTCGGTAGCAGCCTTGCCGGCCTTGTTGGCCAGAGCGGTGCGGCCCTCGGTGGTCGTTTCGGCCAGCATGGCGGCGTCAACTTCCTTGTTCTGCTCGATGAGCTCATTCTGGAGCGCATCGAGGTAGGCACGGACGCTGATACCAAGGGTGTCAGGGTTCTCAAAGCAGAGCGAGCTGATGTCCATGAGGACGTAGTTGATTGAGTTCTCGGGCTCCTCGTTGTACACGACGTCAGTCTGTTTGCAGTGATCGAAGGAGACGGTCTGATCGCTGAAGTACGGGCTGACCTCAGTTATCAGAGCGGAGTACAACGGGATGGCGACGGAGTACGCGGCGCGGGAGAGCATTTCCCACTGGATGGTAGCGACTTCGGGGTCATACCCGCGACGAATCTGGAAGAGGTTGATCTCGGTGTTGCGCTCGCTGCCGATGCAATAAACACCATCAGTGTTCGCGTTGAGGCCAGGGACGTTCTCGCCGCGGTTGCCGAAGGCGCGAATCAACTCGAAAGTGCTCCAACCAGACTTGCCAGGCTTGAAGAACAGGGGCTGGATTTCGCTGACCATGGCTCCCTTTTGGTCAGGTTTTCCTTTCTCCTTTACTGTGATAATGTCGTAATCTGTGCCTTCGGTCAGCTGACTACCAAAATAATCGCGGCCTTGCACATAGCGGGACCACTGGTTTACGCCGGAATCGGCGAGGCTTTCGCCATACGTTTGGGCGACATCGAATTTGCCGTCAGCGGAGTATTTGGCGAAACCCTTTTCTTCGGGCATGGATTGGATCTTTTCAGAGTGGAGGCAATTCTCGGTGTCATTGAGGTCGACATCGTAGTTGAGGCTCCCGATATTAGGGTTGAGCGACGCGACGTCGTCAGCGAGCTTCATGGCGATCCACTGATGGGCGGAAAGTGTGGCGAACAGCCAGGTCTCGTTGTTGTCGGCGATGATGATCTGGTCGTTGGTACAGACGCCTTGATCATCGATCAGGCTGCCGAGAAGCTCGACGCCCTCGCGGGCCGTGGCGCTCTCGCCCAGGATGATGCTGCCGTAACTGTACTCGCCCAGACCCACTTCCTCATCGATGGGGTCTGCTGCAGCGGCCTCCTCGTTATAGGAGGTGCTTAGCGTGGCGGAGCAGGAGACGCCCTTCTCGTTGATGCCGGCCTCGGAGTAGGCGTCGGTGCGACCCATCCAGTTGGAGGGGTGGTCGCGTACATAGCTGTAGCGATAGGTAGGCTTGTTCGAAGTGTATTCAAAAGCAGATTCAATCGAGCTGTACTTAAAGCCAGGTTCGTGGGCAGGTTCGATGCCGTAGTGCTTAAGATAGCGCTTGCCAAAGTCCTCGGCGCGGCCGTAGTACGTGTTGCCGTCGGCCGTAAGGTTTTTGCCCATGTACATCTGCGTACAGGCGAGCGCAGATGTCGGCATGGACATGATGGTCGCAGCTCCAAAGGCGAGGCCTATGCCTAGCTTCTTGAGCGCGTTGACGGGGCGAGTTTTCCTCATTTTCCCTCCCAGCGTGCGAAAGCCCTCTGTCGCCAGAGGGCTTCAGCCAATAAAGACACCTCATTAGCGTAACGAACTGGAAACAATATTCATCTATGAAAAAAACTTACTCGATAAGCGTGATGAAATATGCGATGAGCGGTTAATTGTACTCAGTTTATAGCTTTACTTTAATAAAGACGCCCTGTAATTACTGTAGTCGAATAAAGTAGCTGGGAATGCCCGAAATGAAAATCCCCTGCTGTTTGGCAAATGCATAAACAGCAGGGGAGACGATAATTGAATGAATATCATACCAATGTGGAATTACTTCTTCCGGCGGTGGATCACGTTGATCGCATAGCCGATGAGCATGGCCAAAACGATGACGATAAAGCCGAGCAGGGGATTGTCGTTCATGGGGTCCTCCTTTTTTCCGAGCGGTGAGAATTCGTCGACGATGAGGTTTAGGCATTGCGGAAGCGCGCGGGCACCAAAGACGCCCGAGTTGCTGGAGATAATCTCGCCATCGAACTGCATGCCCAGCGACGGCGTACAGGTGATCTTGGCTTCCTTGGTCTGGATGATCTTGAACTGCGGGCGCCCGAGTACCTTGCCGGCGGGGTCAAGCGCAGCGGTGATCACAGTAGGCAACAGCTGCACGGTGCGCACGGGTTCGATGACCGCAATGTCGACCATGCCATCGTTCATGCGGCAGTCGGGGAACAGGTTGATGTCGTTTTGGATGACCGAGGTGTTGCCGGCCATGCAGCAGATGCCGTCGAGCTCCTCGACAATGCCGTCATGCTCAATGGTAAAGTGCGCTACCGTAGGGTTGGGCGTGGCGAGCGCAGAGAGGAAGTAGGCGATCTCGCCGATGTCGTTTTTGGTGGGGGCGGCCTTCATCATGATCTCGGCGTCGAAGCCCGAGCCGGCGATGATGATAAAGCCGTGGCGCTTCTCGTTGCCGTCCTCGTCGAGCCAAAAGAGCTCGCCCATGTCGACTTTGACCGTGCGACCGGCGCGGCAAGCCTTGGCAAGCGCCGCTGCCTCGGGGGCATTGCCGATGTTGTTGAAGAACAGGCAGGCCGTACCGGAGGGGAAGACGAGCGTGGGGACACCGCATCCGCGCATCTGATCGAGCACGTTGGAGACGGTGCCGTCGCCGCCCGAAACGACCACGCGGTCAAACTCGCGCACGTCTGCCACGGCGTCCTCGGGCTCCATGCCATCGCCGATAAAACGCATCACGACCTCGTCGCCGCCCTGTGCAAGGGCGTGCGTAAATGCGTAGATTTCATCTGAGCTGGGGCCCGATGCCGGGTTGTGGATGATAAGGCAGCGCATACTTACGTTCCCGTTCTGTGACTAACCGAGTATAGTTGTAAGGCAATGCCGATATCCTACCCGTGTTTTTCGGGCCTAACCTTATTCGATGGGTTGATATGTACATTTCCACACATCAGGCTCTACTCGACTTTTGCCAGCGCGCCCGTGAGTTCGACGCGATTGCCGTCGATACCGAGTTTTTGCGCGAGCGCACATTTCATCCGCGTCTGTGCTTGGTTCAGATTGCCACCCCTGCCGAGAGCGTTGCGGTCGATCCCCTGGTAATCGACGACCTATCGCCGCTGGCCGAGCTTATGGCCGACGAGAGCGTGATCAAGGTCTTCCACGCGTGCTCGCAGGATATGGAGGTCATGCTCCATACCGTGGGCGTGCTGCCGCGACCGATTTTCGATACGCAGGTCGCCGCCGCCTTTTTGGGCGAGCGCCAGCAGATTTCGTATGGCGCGCTTGTTCAGACGTTCTGCGGCGTATCGCTGCCCAAGACCGAGTCGCTGACCGACTGGTCGCGCCGCCCGCTGACCGATAAGCAGATCGAGTACGCGATCGATGACGTCAAGTACCTGATCGTCGCCTATACCGAGATGATGAGCCGCCTGCGCGAGCTGGGCCGTGTGGACTGGGTGCTCGACGAGCTGCGCCCGCTGGCTGACGAGTCGCACTATCGCGCCGATCGTCACGAGGCGTTCCGCAAGGTCAAACGCATCAATTCGTGCAGCCGCCATCAGTTGGGCATCGCGCGCGAGCTCGCCGCCTGGCGCGAGGTCCGCGCCGAGCGCCGTAACATCCCGCGCAAGTGGGTCATGTCCGACGACACGCTGCTTGCGCTCGTCAAGCGCAATCCCGTGCGCGTTGAGGAGTTCCGCAGCATTCGCGGTACCGATCAGTTGGGGGAGCGCGACGTGGACGGTGCGCTCATGGCCATCAAGCGCGGCGCAAGCTGCCCGCACGATCGCCTGCCGCTCATGGTGCGCGGGCACCGTCAGATTTCGCCGGAGTTGGAGAGCGTGACGGACCTGATGTATGCGCTCATTCGCCTAGTTGCCGAGCGCTCGGGCGTGGCGACCTCGGTCATTGCCTCGCGCGATGACCTGGCCGACTATATTGAGCACCCCGAGCAGAGCCCCCTGCGCGAAGGCTGGCGCTTTGAGCTTGTGGGCTCGCGTCTGGACGATCTGCTCTCGGGCAACATGGGGCTCACCGTGAAGGACGGCAAAATCGAGCTTTTATAGTTACGCGGTTTTACCAAACGCTGCAAACGTTCTAGAGCAGCAATGCCAAAACATCGATGGCGTCTCGTTGGCTGGGCGAGTGGGTAGAATGCCTCCAACGTGTAACTCGATTCGGAGGAATTCGCATGCCCTATTACTATGGATACGGCTTTGGCATCGACCCGCTGTACCTGCTGGTTGTTCTTGTCTGCACGGTGCTTGGCCTTGCCGCACAGAACTATATCAACTCGACATATAAAACCTGGTCCAAGGTTCGCTCGGACGGCGACACGGGCGCCACGGTCGCTCGCCGCATGCTCGACGCCAGCGGCTGCAACGCCGTGGGTATCAAGGGCGTCGCTGGTGAGCTCACCGATCATTACAACCCGCAGGACAACAACCTGTATCTGTCGGATGCCAACCGTTCGGGCGGGTCGGTCGCAAGCGTTGCCGTCGCCTGCCACGAGGCGGGCCATGCCGCCCAGCGTCAAAGCGGCTACGCCATGATGAAAGTGCGTACCGCCCTGGTTCCGGTTGTCAACTTTACCCAGAACACTTGGACCATCGTGTTGCTCATGGGTCTGTTTATGAACATCGCGGGACTCACGACCCTCGCGCTGATCTTCTTCTCGTTTAGTGTGTTGTTCCAGTTGGTTACGCTGCCGGTCGAGATTGATGCCAGCCGCCGCGCCGTGGCGTATATCGAGCAGTCGGGTATGAGCTCCAAGCAGGTCAACGGTGCCAAGAAGGTCCTGACGGCAGCCGCGCTTACCTATGTTGCCGCAGCGCTCACTTCGATCATTCAGCTGCTCTATCTTATGGCTCGCTACAACAGAAACTCCAACCGATAACAAATTGGGTCGCTGGGCGCCGCGGGGATTCGTGTCCCCGCGGCGCTGTACTATGTGTTGGACTTGAATTTGCGCAGGGCCGAAGCCCTTGTGCACGATGACGAAAGGAGGCTGCGTGGCAGGCTGGAATCTAACCGGCAATGCCGTTTCCGCCGAGTTCGACGGTTCGGATGAGCAGGAGCGCAAGGAGCTCAGCGTGAGCCAGGCAGTGGAGATCGCCGCCGGTGCGCTCGATGCCATTCCGCAGCTGAGCGTTCTGGGCGAGGTTACGGGCTTTCGTGGCCCCAATGCCCGAAGCGGCCACTGCTACTTCCAGATTAAGGACGATTCGGCCGCCGTTGACTGCATCATTTGGAAGGGCGCCTATCTCAAGCGCACCTTCGATCTGCGCGACGGCATGCAAGTGAGCTTTAAGGGCAGCTTCAATCTCTATAAGGCCACGGGCCGCATGAGCTTTGTCGCCCGCTCGTTCTCGCTGGCGGGGGAGGGTCTGCTGCGTCAACAAGTGGCGCAACTGGCCGAAAAGCTACGCCGCGAGGGCCTGATGGACGAAGCGCGCAAGCGCCGCATCCCGGTGTTCTGCTCCCGCGCGGCGGTCGTCACCTCGCTTTCGGGCGCTGTAATCGATGACGTCAAGCGCACATTGCGTCGTCGCAACCCGCTCGTCGAGCTCGCTTGCGTGGGTGCCAAAGTTCAAGGCGAGGGCGCGCCGGCAGAGCTCATCGAGGGCCTGCGCCGTGCCGCCGCCATTACGCCGGCGCCCGACTGCATCTTGCTGGTGCGCGGCGGTGGCTCCTTCGAGGACCTCATGACCTTTAATGACGAGGAGCTTGCCCGCGCGGTGGCGGCTTGTCCTGTGCCCGTGGTGACCGGCATTGGCCATGAGCCCGATACCTCGATTTGCGACATGGTGAGCGACCGTCGCGCCTCCACGCCCACGGCGGCGGCCGAATCGGTGGCGCCGGCTATGACTGAGCTGGCAGATGTGCTCGAGGCGCGCCATCAGCGTCTGGGCGCCGCGATGGCATCGATGATTGGGTCGAATCAGGTCGACCTGGAGATGCTCGATCAGCGTGGTCGCCGCGCTTGGAATACCTATACGGCCCGTCTGGGCGATGCACTCGATGCCGCCGCCTGCCGCCCGTGCCTCAACGACCCCACATTTATGGTCGAGCGTCGCGAATCGGAGCTTGCACTGACTGCCGATCGCCTGTCGGGCGCCATAGCGCGCTCGGTCGGGACATTCCGCTCCAACTTTGAGCGCCTGCCCGAGCGTCTGGCTGCAAGCACCTCGGGGCTCGATGGCAAGCGCCATGCGCTCACGCTTGCGAGTTCCCGCCTGGAGCATCAGGGGCGCACGATGCTCAGCAAACCTGCGTCCGACCTGGGCCGTGCGGCAGCCTCGCTCGATGCCCTGTCGCCGCTCAAGGTGCTTGCCCGTGGCTATTCCATCGCGTACAGCGATGATGGTGTGGCTACGAGCGCCAAGACCTTTAAGCCCGGCGACGCCATCCGCGTGCGCATGGCAGACGGCAACGTGGCGGCAACGGTCAATACGGTCGAGTAGACCGCGTTTCATAGCGATAAACCTTTAGGAAAGGAAACAGATATGGCAGAGAAGACCCCGGTCGAGCAGCTTACGTACAAGCAGGCCTCGCAGGAGCTGGAGCTCATCATCCGCAGCCTGGAGTCGGGCGACATGGAGCTCGAGGAGTCGCTCGAGAGCTATACCCGCGGCGTCGAGCTCCTCAAGAGCCTGCGCACCCGCCTGTCCGATGCCGAGCAGAAGGTCTCGGTACTCCTGAAGGACGTCGACGGCAACGACGTACTCGCCGACGGCGAAGCCGCCAACACCGACGACAGTCTCTCGTTCTAACCATCTCGACTAAATAGAATTACCTTGGTCTGTGAGAAAGGAACCAACCATGTGCGATTGCATCTTCTGCAAAATTGCCAACCACGAGATCCCCTCGACCGTTGTCTATGAGGACGACCAGGTCATCGCCTTCGACGACCTTAACCCCCAGGCGCCGGTTCACACGCTCGTGATCCCCAAGAATCACTACAGCGACATCGCCGACAACGTGCCTGCCGAGACCATGGGCGCCATGGCTCACGCCATCCAGGAGGTCGCTAAGGCCAAGGGCTTGGAGGACGGTTTCCGCGTCATCTCCAACAAGGGCGTCAACGCCGGTCAGACCGTCATGCACTTCCACATGCACGTCCTCGGCGGCAAAAACCTGGGCGAGAACCTCATCTGAGGGCGCGTAGGCCGTCGACTTGGCTGCCTTTGGAGTAATCTATGCAGCTTTCTCAACTCGAATACCTTCAAGCTGTAGCGAACTATGGCGGCGTGCGCAAAGCAGCTCGCGCCGTTCACGTGAGTCCGCAGGCCGTTTCGTCGGCAATAAAAAAGTTGGAATCTGAGTATCAGATTGTTTTGCTCGACCGATCGGCGGGGGAGGCTGTTTTGTCTCCGGCGGGCAGAGAATTTGCGCGTCGTGCATGCGTGATCCTGGCGCAAGTCGACGATCTCAAAAAGTACGCTCAATCGAGGGACGACGGCGTCTCGCCCGACGGCCACTTTCGTCTTTACGCCCCCTGTCTTCACGGGCGGGGGCGCCTTTTTTCCGAAAACTGGTACGACTCGTTTGAAAGCTCGCACCCTCAGATTCATCTTGATGTGTGGCATCAGCCAACGGCAACATGCTTTGAATCACTTATACTTGGAATTTCGGACGCGGCTATCTCGTTTGAGGAACCACGGGATAGCGTCCTTTCTTCAAAATATATGGGTGAAAAGGAGCTCAGGGTTCTTTCATGCCCAGCTGGTCATCAATCTGTTGACGCTATGACCATTCGTGAGTTACTGGGCGGCAGGTTAGCTGTTCCCATTAATTTGTCGCCCTGTCTCAATGCAATCAATCAGTGCCCCGAAACTCAGCTGGTTAATTTCCGCTTCCGCGACGTCAAATACGGAAACAGAGCGCAGGCTGAGTTTCTTCAAGCCGGGGGATTGATATTGGGTTTTTCTGGCTCTTCTCTCGCATCAGATGGATCGGAAGTGAGCGAGTGCTCCATTGAAGGCTCGCGTGATGTAACCTTGCCCATCTACTTTTGCTATCGACAAAATGCCTGGACTGATCGACACCAGACGGTATTTCTTCACCTATTGCGTCATCTCGCTTCGTGAGGCCATTTGGACTCGTGTCGTCAAGTGAATGTTGACGCCTTGCAACACATAGCTGACAGCTTTGCCCTCATGCTTTTTCAAGATTCCGATTTAGATTGCTGACTCTTGGAGAGTGGAGCATGAAAAACCGTATGGTTTTGCTTTATATGACGTTCGTTTTTCTGTCGAACTTCAGCACCATTTTGTATTTTCTGACGGTTTACCTTGAATTCGTCGGATTCTCGATGGTGGCGATTTCTAGCATGATGATTGCATATCAAGTGAGCAAGTTCATCCTTGAAGTTCCTACTGGCTATATTGCTGATAGGTTTGGACGAAAGACAAGCGGTCTCGTTGGCGTCGTGGGGATGCTTGGATACTACGCCGTCCTGCTTCTCGCCCGTTCTCCTCTGCTTTTAATCGGTGCGTTCGCTCTCAAAGGTTTTGCCGTTGCATGTCTGAGCGGATCCATAGAAGCGATTTACATTGACAGCGTCTCTCAGGACCAGCTCGTAAGACTTAATGTCGTTGAGCGATTTGTTTTCTATGCCTCTTATGCCCTCTCCGCTTGTGTGGGCGGTTTCATTTCGTCCGCTGGCGCGTATCTCATTGGGCTTTCGGTCGATATCATCACAATGGTGCTGACATTGGTTGTCGTTGTCTGTATTCCTGAGGCGAGAAGAGAGGGCGCTGCGGTGACACCTGGGCATGGAATGAGCCCGAAGATAATCGGTGCTGCTATTGCGGGTAATGGCATTCTTTGGTCAGCGTTCATCATGGACTGTTCTCAGGCATTTGCCTTCGTCGCTCTGGAAGACTTCTTCTCACTGTTGCTTGCGGGCCGCGGAATGAATGCCGTCGCTTCGGGCGTGACCATTGCGGTCCAGCTCCTTGTCTCCGCCTCCATAGGGTTTATTGTGCCCAGCGTGATTGCTCGTGTCGACAAGGGCCGTTTTGCGCGTATTTGTGGCATCATTCGCTTAGTATTGACAGCTTTGTTTTTGATTCCCCTTACTCCGGCTAATTTGCTGCCCGTGTTCTATGTGCTGCAGACGGTTGCGTACTCGTTGTTTGCCCCAATCAAATACTCAGTTTTCCAAAATGCTGCCGATTCATCGATGCGCTGTTCACTGATTTCAGTTCAAAGCCAGATGGTGGCGGTGGGTGCCATCCTTTTCTATCTGTTCAATGCTGCGTTGAGCAGCATCGCGGACATTCGAGTCATATTGCTTGTCGCGCTCGGGATTTCTTCTTTGGTGTATACCCCCGCGCTCTTTCGTCTTACAAGCCAAAGGCCATGAGTATTTAGGCACCGATAACTTATATATCAACGCAATAAACCCGAGCGCGAGGGCGTTTGGGTTTATTATTGAAGCGTATGTAACCTGGCGGCGCCACACCGCCTGTTAGTAGGGAGACACATGAACGTTCTGGTCGTCAACGCAGGATCTTCGACCCTTAAGTATCAGGTCATCGATACCAAGTCCCACAAGGTGTCCGCAAAGGGCTCCTGCGAGCGCGTCTGCTTTACCGGCGGTACCTTCACCCATGCTGCCAACGGTTCCAAGAAGGTGACCGAGAACATCGAGTTCCCCGACCACAAGGTCGCCATCGAGGCCGTCCTGAAGGATCTCGAGGCCAACGGCGTCAAGATTGAGGGCATTGGCCACCGTATCGTTCAGGGCGGCTGGTACTTTGGCGATTCCTCCCTTGTCGACGAGGACGTTCTCGCCAAGATTCGCGAGGTCGCCCCGCTGGCGCCGCTGCACAACAACCCCGAGGCCAACGTTATCGAGTACTGCCTGGAGCAGTATCCCGACCTGCCCAACGTTACGGTCTACGACACCGCTTTCCACTTCAACATGCCCGAGGTCGCCAAGACCTACGCCCTGCCCAAGGACGTTTGCGACAAGCTGCACATCCGTAAGTATGGCGCTCATGGCACCAGCTACCGTTACATCTCCAAGAAGGTCGCCGAGATGACCGACGGCGAGGCCCGCAAAGTCGTCGTGTGCCATATCGGCTCCGGCGCTTCCCTGTGCGCCATCGAGGACGGCAAGTGCATGGACACCACCATGGGCCTCACCCCGCTCGACGGCGTCATGATGGGCACCCGCTGCGGCTCCATCGACCCGGCTACCGTGTGCTACCTGCAGCGCGAGGGCGGCTACACCTTCGACGAGGTCGACGAGATGATGAACAAGAAGTCCGGCCTTTTGGCTGTGACCGGTGGCAAGACCAACGACTGCCGCAACGTCGAGGAGCTTGCCGCCGCTGGCGACCCCGAGGCTCAGCTCGCCTTCGACATGTTCGTCTACAAGATTGCCGCCAAGGCTGCCGAGATGGTCACTTCCATGTGCGGCATGGACACGCTGGTCTTCACCGCCGGCATCGGTGAGCACGCTCCGGCCGTTCGCGCCGGCGTTGCCGACCGTCTGGCCTTTATGGGCGTCAAGATGGATCATGCGCGCAACGCCCTGCGTGGTGACGGCGCTTGGTGCCTGTCTGCCAAGGATTCCAAGGTCAAGATTTTCGTCATTCCCACGGACGAGGAGTTCATGATCGCTTCCGACGTCGAGCGCATCGTCAACGGCAAGTAATTGCAAGAGGGGAGGGGCTGGACGACCGAGTGCCGTTCGGCCCTTCTTTTGTGCTCGTTGGGCGATATGCCTGATAGCTATTTATTAAGTTATGATAACTTCTTATTAACATGCGGCCGCCTTAAGGGGTCTGCGTCGACCGTATTGCACTGCAAAGGAGTCTCATGAACGTACTTGTTGTCAACGCCGGCAGCTCAAGCCTCAAATATCAGCTTTTGGATACCGATACCCGCGAGGTTTTCGCCAAGGGCAACTGCGAGCGTATCGGATCGGACATGGGCATCTTTGGCCACTCCGAGAACGGTGGCGCTAAGCAGACCGAGGAGGTCCCTTTCCCCGATCATCGCTCTGCTATCGCTCGCGTGCTCGAGGAGCTCGAGAAGACCGACTTTACGATTGATGGCATTGGGCATCGTATCGTTCAGGGCGGCTGGCACTTCGATGATTCCGCGGTTGTCGACGACGAGGTTATGGCCAAGATTCTTGAGGTGGCACCGCTTGCTCCGCTGCACAACTACGGCGAGGCCGCAGCGATTGAGTATTGCCGTGAGAAGTATCCGGAGCTGCCCAACGTGGCGGTCTTCGACACCTCGTTCCACATGACCATGCCCGAGGTCGCCTACACCTACGCGCTGCCCAAGGACGTGTGCGACAAGTACCACGTGCGCAAGTACGGCGCACACGGTACGAGCCACCGCTACGAGTGGATGATGGCCAAGGAGATCCTGGGCTCGCGCTGCCACCGTCTGCTTTCGTGCCATCTGGGCAACGGCGCTTCGCTCGCCGCCATCGAGGACGGCGTGTGCCGCGATACCACGATGGGCCTCACGCCGCTCGACGGCCTGATGATGGGTACCCGTTGCGGCTCCATCGACCCGGCTACCGTGTGCTACCTGCAGCGCGAGGGCGGCTACAGCTATCAGGAAGTCGATGACATGATGAACAAGCAGTCTGGTCTGCTTGCCATCTCGGGCATCTCCAACGACGCCCGCGACATCCGCACGCGCGCCTCCGAGGGCGACGAGCGCTGCCTGCTCGCCTTCGATATGTTCGCCTACAAGGCCATGCAGCAGGCCGGTTCCATGATCGCTTCCATGGCGGGCGTGGACACCATTACCTTTACCGCCGGCATCGGCGAGAACGACTGGTCGATCCGTAAGGCCTTCTGCGACTGCTTTGAGTGGCTGGGCGTACGCATCGACAACAACAAGAACCGCGAGGCCGTGGGCAACGGCCCGCAGGTCATCAGTGCCGCCGGTTCCGCCGTCACGGTCATGGTCATCCCCACCGACGAGGAATACATGATCGCCCACGACGTCGAGCGCCTGACCAAGAACAACTAACGCGCGCATTTGCAAGTAAACGAAAGGCCTCCAAAGCAACAGCTCCGGAGGCCTTTTTGCTAGCAGGCGGAAATACCAGTCCCAAAGTGACCATCGCCAGTAACGCCTTCACTCCCAGCAACGGCACCCGGCCATCCAGATCTTCAGCCTCAGCTCGTAGCCAAGCCGCCGTCCACTCCAGATGCCCTAATTGCTACGTAGCGGTAGAAGGCCGTACGGGCTAACCCCTGAAAACAATCCGCAGACCAGAAACGCCCCCGTTCGTAGCTCCGAAGGAGCAGAACGGGGGCGTTTCATTGGTCGAGGACGTTTTCAAAACCAAGCCCGGCCCCGGCCGGACAGCCCACGAACGCTACAAGTTCTTGACACCCATCGCGCGCATGGCGTTCAGGATGGCGATGATCGCCACGCCTACGTCGCCGAACACGGCAAGCCACATGTTGGCGATGCCCAGCGCTGCCAGCACAAGGATCAGCAGCTTAACGCCCAGCGCAAAGATGATGTTCTGCCAGACGATCGTCATGGTCTTGCGTGCCACGCGGATCGCGCGGGAAATGTTGGACGGCTTGTCGTCCATGAGCACGACATCGGCGGCCTCGATCGCAGCGTCAGAACCCATAGCGCCCATGGCAATGCCCACATCGGCGCGCGTAAGCACGGGCGCATCGTTGATGCCGTCGCCCACAAAGGCGAGCTTGCCCTTGCCACTCTCGGTTGCAAGCAGCGCCTCGACGCGCTCGACCTTATCGCCCGGCAGCAGCTGCGCGTGGAACTCGTCGAGACTGAGTTGCTTGACCACAGACGCCGCAACCTCCTCGCGGTCGCCCGTGAGCATGACGGTGCGCTTGACACCGGCGGCGTGCAGGTCGCGAATCGTTTGCTCAGCATCGGCCTTGACGGTGTCTGCAATCACGATGTGGCCGGCGTACACGCCGTCAACGAGCACATGCAGAATCGTTCCGACGACCTCGCAATCGGGCGCTTCGACTCCGGCCGCGGCGAGCATCTTTGCGTTGCCAACGACGACGTGCTTGCCGTCGATGGTTGCCGTCACGCCATGGCCCGCGTCGTTGGTGGAGTCGCTTACGCGCTTGGGGTCGACCTCGCCCTGGTAGGCGACACGTACGGACTGCGCGATGGGGTGATCGGAGAACGACTCAGCAAGGGCTGCGACTTCAAGCAGCGATTGCTCGGTATAGCCTGCCTCGGGGTGTACCGCGACCACCGAGAACGTGCCGTTGGTGAGGGTGCCCGTCTTGTCAAAGACGACGGTGTCCACGTCGGCGAGCGTCTCGAGGTAGTTAGAACCCTTGATGAGAACGCCCAGCTTGGACGCGCCGCCGATGCCGCCAAAGAAACTGAGCGGCACGCTGATCACCAACGCGCACGGGCAGCTGACGACCAAGAAGGTCAGGCCGCGCAGAATCCAGTCGGACCAGGCACCGGTGACCAGGCCACCGCCGAGCGCGAGCACCGCGGCAGCGCCGGTGACGGCGGGCGTGTAGATGCGGGCAAAGCGCGTGATGAAGTTCTCGGTGCGTGCCTTCTTTTCGCTGGCATTCTCCACGAGCTCCAGGACGCGTGCGACGGTGGACTCGCCAAAGGGCTTGGTGGTGCGCACGTGGATGAGCCCCGTCATGTTGATGCAGCCGCTGATGATATCGTCTCCGGTTTTGGCCGGGCGGGGGACCGACTCACCGGTAAGGGCGGCGGTGTCGAGCTGGGTTTCGCCCTCGACGATGACGCCGTCGATAGGCACGCGCTCACCGGGCTTGACCACGATCACGGTGCCGACGGCGATGTCATCGGGGAAGACCTGCTCGAGTGTGCCGTCGGGCTGCTCGACGTTAGCGTAGTCGGGCGCGATGTCCATCATGGCACTGATCGACTTGCGGCTCTTGCCCACGGCGTACGCCTGAAACAGCTCGCCGACCTGGTAGAACAGCATGACGGCGGCGCCTTCGGCCATGTGCGGGCCGGTATCGGGGAAGAGCACCATGGCAAACGCGCCGATGGTCGCGACGGCCATGAGGAAGCTCTCGTCGAAGGCCTTGCCGCGGCGGATGTTATTGAATGCCTTTTGCAGTACGTCGTAGCCGGCAATCAAAAACGGCACGAGGAACAGCACAAAGCTGGCGTAGATGTCGCCCGGGGTGCCGAATGCGGCAGTGAGGGTGCCGAGCTCATCGAGGGCGTACACCACGGCAAAAATGCCCAGCGCTACCAGGATGCGGTTGCGCTTATGCTCGAGAGATTCTTTTTTCTTGCGCTTCTTCTTTTTCTTTTTGGGGTCGGCGGTGGCCATGACTCGTATCCTCCCATTTGAATGTATGAACATTCGCTCATATAATTTCGCGAGCAAAGGCCGCAGCAAGCGCGGCCTTGCAGGTTGGCGTAAACCTTGGCTAGAGAATGATCTCGCAGTCCGGCTCGGCGTCGGCGGTGAACTCCACAACGCGGTCGAGGACCTCGTCGAACTCGGCGTCATCGGCCTCGAGCGTCAACTTCTGGGTCATAAAGTTGACCGAAACGGATTTGACGCCCTCGAGCTTGGCCAACTCGTCCTGAAGCTCGCGCGCACAGTTGGCGCAATCGATCTCATCGAGCTTGTACTGCTTTTTCATGGTGGGTTCCTTTCCCGTTTTTGCGGCTTGGGTGCAGGCCGCGCTGGTACCGTGGTTGGTTGCTATTCGCAGATATGGCTCATGCCCTGGTTGAGCATGGTGTAGACGTGGTCGTCGGCGAGCGAGTAGAGGATATTGCGCCCGTCGCGCCGGAATTTAACCAGGTGCGACTGCTTGAGTGTGCGCAGCTGGTGCGACACCGCGGACTGCGAGGTTTCGGTCGCTTCGGCGATGTCTGCCACGCAGAGCTCGCGGCCCATGAGGGCGTAAAGGATCTTGATACGCGTGGTGTCGCTGAAGACCTTGAACAGGTCGGCGAGGTCGTAGAGAAGCTCCTCGTCGGGAAGGTCCTCGGGCGAGCAGGTGGTGGGGATCACTGGCTCGGTGGCCTCGGTGTCGGGTTTCGTTTCATCAACGCGGATGCTCATTGCAATATCCTTTCATATGAACATACGCTCAAATAACTTACTTCCGATTATATGAGCGTATGTTCATATGTCAATAACGTTTAAGTAATTCATCGCACAAAATGATGGGGAATTGTGGACGAGATTCCGGATTGAGCGGTTTTGATAGTCGATGCCGAGGTGGGTGCCCCCGCGCCGTGCAAAAATTGGAGTATTCTGCAACTATAGGGGGTCTGTTTATCTATTTCGGGCCAAATAAAGCCGCTCAAGAGTTATCCAAGGGCGGTAAACAGATAAGATCTTCCTCAAGTGTTGCCTAACGTTCCCGTTCGATAGCGTCTTTGTTTCTCATTTGGATTAACTTGTGGGTGCTGGAGGGCCGACCCTGCTGAATACTCGCAATTTTGCACATCGCTAGGGTACCCACCTTGTTAGCCGGTCTAGCTTCCGGCCCCGAAGATCCTGCCCTCGGGCGCGAGGCTGCTTGTTTGGGCAAATGATGGGCTGTCGGATTCGACTGTCTGCATGTCATCGATTGCTGTAACTTCATTAATTGTCGGGTCATCCAGCGTGATGCCTTCGAGTGTTGCTTTTTCGAGGTCGATTCGTTGGCGCTCTTCGGAATCCTGGCGAAGCTGCTTCTGAATTCGCCTTTTCTCTTCTATAAACCTTCTGAGCACAAACTGTCTCAGGTCCTCTTGCATGATTTGAAAGTCTTTTGGTAGACGCGAGGGGCGTACGCCCTCTTTCCGCTGGATTGCTTCCATGACCCTAACGAAAGAGCTGGCATGCATAAAGGAATAACGGCTGACGGTGATGATTCCGTATCCCATGGACGCAAGCGCATTCTTGCGTTCCTCATCGATGGCGCGGTCTTCTTCCGCGTCATGATAAAAACCGTTGTATTCAATGTCTGTGCGAGATTTCTTTAGATACGCATCCATAAAGAACTTTTTGCGTCTCGTGAGATTCTTTGCGGCAGCGGCGACCTGTACCTCGTAATCGGTCTCAATTCCCTTAATACCAAGCCCTCCTTCGCTTTTGGGCAGCGTTAGCATCATGACAAAGGCTGTTTCCATAGGAGACCGGCATCCGTCGCGCACACATTGGATCGCCTTTCGGGCAAGAGCCAGACCGTCGCATCTGGTAATGGAATTAAAGAACTGTTTCAATCTCTCGGTCGAGTTGAGCGCGAAACGCTCGGTATAGGAGGTGGGAGAGTCGGTTCCAAGGGAATAAGCGCCGCATAGTTCAAAGTAGTACTCCACCAGTTCGCGAAAAGGAAGATAGGTGGCGGCCTGAAGTGCGCAAAGCTCAACGCCAACAATGAAGATGCCATCTTCAAGCTCTATAAAGCGTGAGTTCGAGAATCGTTTTGAAGAAACGTGGCATTGACAGTTCATTGCATGGCGCGCATTCCTGCGATCAAACACCATCACCTCGAGGGAATCATTCGCGTCGAGGGAAACATCATGTTTGGTGAGCCATTCTGCGGCTGCGTCAAGGAGCGTTCCGGTGGGACATGATCCGTAAATCGCGGCAGGGTTACAGGACTCGATGCCTTTCGCAGACACCGAATGCGCGGCCTGGTAGACCGCTTTTGCAGTGGTATGTGACAATACGATACTCATGATATATATCGTGTCAGCTAATGCCGTGTTGACGGCGCTGAGTGGAAAAGCCGTTTTAGAGGTCTAACCAAATGCTGTCCAAAAGCTTGACGCAATTATGAGTTGGTATGCCCTAAATAAAAGTTTTCGCAGCTTAGCTATAGCATATAAATACTCAATTGCCGCACATTTGATAGTGATGCATCACCATCCGACAACGAATTACGTGTCGGGAATTGGCCGAAATCGTTCGCAATGAGTGTTCAGAATTTGTGATGGCAAATCTATCTGTGGAACGTAGGGCGGCCCCGCTGCGGGGTTTCCCGCTGCGAGACCGCTCGTGATCTACGCCGGGGTTTGTCGCAGGCGTTTCTACTTGGCGAATAGGTTCTTGAGGTTGAACTCGGCTTGGACGGTGCGGAGCATGAGGTCGGTGTCGTCCAGGCCCAGATGCTGCTCGTTGGCGTCGGCGGCGAGGGTTCCACGGCGGCGCGCCCAGTTCTCGAGCGCGGCGGGGGCGGATTCGCGGGGGAGCGAGCGGACGTCGGCATCCAGGCTGCGGCAGATCTGGCGCGAGTCGATGACGATAATCTTGCCGGCACGACGCGCCTCGGCGTAACCGTCCAGGTGAATCTTGAACCAGCTGTCCTCAAACGCGGCGTTGTGTGCCATGTACGGGTACTTCTTCATGAGCTTGAGCAGCTGCTTCTGCAGCTCCTTGTTCTCGCGGAACGGCTCCTTTCCGTCGATGTCGTCCCAGGTGATGTGGTGGATATTCGACAACGGCACATCCTCGCCGCGGTAGATATCGGGCAGGCCGCAGTAGTGTGCCTCGGCGTCGTGCGGGACGGCGTCGCTGGTGAGCTCCATGATCTCCCAGCCCACGTTGATAATGTAGCCGCGCTCGGGCGCACGTCCGGTGGTCTCGATGTCGATGCCGAGCACCGTGCCCTGGATAGGCTTGCGGGCGTACGCCACGCCGAGCGCGTCGCGGTCGCCGCGGATTTCGCGCATGACGGACGCAGCGGTACGCTTTTGCATCTTGCCGATGGCGGCGCAGGTGTCGGCATCGGACAGGCCGCGCGAAAGCGTCGCGGGCGTCACGTTGCGCAGGCGTGCCTCGCCAATTTGGTCGCACAGGTCGCGGTTGCGGTCAGCCAGGTCGCGCACGGTGGCAAAGTCGAAGCTGGGGTCGCCCTCGGCGGTAAAGTACTCGGTTTCGAGCACCTTAAGGGCCTCCTCGCCCTTCTGGCGCTCGGATTCCATGGCGCCGTGATCGCCATAGATAAACATGGGAATAAACGGCTGGCGCTCGTATTCGAGTGCTTGTGAAACGTTCATACAACTGCTCCTTGGATGGGCCGCGTCGTGCGGCTCAGTGTCATTAAGATGTGGCGAGATGATAGTTTACCATGGGCAACTATTGGCATCGCGCCTAGGACAACTACAATACCCTAGTTGACCGCTAGGACTTTTACAATGCTGCCGAAAGACGCGAAAGGTTCCATCCGTCATGGATTTGCTGATTGATATTCTGCTCGACGCCGGCAAGGACACGCTCTCGCTGGTACCGTTCTTATTGGTGACATATTTGGCCCTCGAGACCCTGGAGCACGTCGCGGGCGACAGCGTTAACGGCGCCATCAAGCGCGCCGGCGCCGCGGGTCCCGTGGTTGGCTCGTTGCTGGGCATGGTGCCGCAGTGCGGCTTTTCGGCAATGGCGGCAACGCTGTACGCCGGTCGTGTCGTGACCTTGGGCACGTTGGTGGCGGTGTTCCTTTCGACCTCCGATGAGATGCTGCCGCTGTTGCTCGCCGAGCAAGTTCCCGTGCAGACCATGGCGATGTTGCTCGCCTCGAAGGCGCTGATCGCGCTGGTCACGGGCTTTATCGTGGATGCGGCTATCCGCGGCCTTCGTCGTAATGCCCGCGCGCATGCGGCGATTCGCCGTACCGTGCTGGGGACCGCTGCCAATCCGGCTCATGTGAACTGCGCGCACGACGACCATACCGGGGGCGACATCATTGATGAAGTGGCCGAGGCGGGCGTAAGTGCTGATCACATCCACGAGCTGTGCGAACGCGATCATTGCGGCTGTGACGAGGATGAGGACGAGCACGGGCACGACCACAGCCACGATCATGGTCACGCGGACGAGCACGAGCGCCACCACGACCACAGCCACTCCTACGAGGGCGCGCCCATCGTGTCGATCATCCGCAGCGCGATCTCGCATACCGTGCAGGTGTCGGTATTCATTTTCCTGGTGACGCTGATTCTGGTCGCCGTGCTCGAGACCTTTGGCGAGTCGGCGATCGAGCAGTTCCTGCGCGGCAACGAGACGCTTGCGGTCCTGGGCTCGGCGCTTGTCGGCCTGATTCCCAACTGCTCGGCCAGCGTCGTCATCACGCAACTGTACCTGGAAGGCGCGCTGCAGCTGGCCCCGATGCTCGCCGGCACGCTCATTTCTGCCGGCGTGGGCTACCTGGTGCTGTTCCGCACCAACCGCAGCGCCCGCGAAAACGTCGTGTTCCTGGTCATGATGTACGTCATCGGCGCCGGCTGGGGCCTTATCCTATCCGCCGTTGGCCTTTAAGTAGATTATTGGGACATGTCTTACGATCTACCCCTGTGACCAGGGCATTCCCCGCTGCCAAAACAAAAAGGTAGATTTTTAGGCATGTCCCAAAAATCTACCTTGGTTAGCGCAGCAGCTCGGTGAGGTTGCGCTTAAAGCGGGCCCGGTCTTCGCTGGTAAATGCCGCCGGACCG
Source organism: Collinsella aerofaciens (assembly GCA_048194085.1). Lineage (GTDB taxonomy): Bacteria > Actinomycetota > Coriobacteriia > Coriobacteriales > Coriobacteriaceae > Collinsella > Collinsella aerofaciens_CO. Next base: position 2,159 of record DBFABM010000006.1, on the reverse strand, counting down.
CGAGTGCGACCGCCGGCGCGGCGCACCTTCTTTTCCTCGTGGCGAATAAACAGTTGCATGTCGATGGTCGCCTTATCGTAGACGCGCCCGCGCACGCCGATGGCGGCGGCATCGCGCCCGAGCACCATGCTCGCCAAGCCAATGTCCTGCGTCACGACTACGTCGCCCGCCTGCAGGCGTTCGACAATGGCAAAGTCGGCGCTGTCGGCGCCAACGCTCACATCGAGCGTCGTGACCCAAAATCCGCGTCGCGCGTGCTCAGCATCGCGCGGGTCGTCGCGGCGAATGTGCCGTTCTAGGTTTTGCGTGCTGTTGCCGGCGATAACAACGGCGACGCCCGCCCGCCGCGCGCAGTCAATCGACTCGCGCGTGACCGGGCAGGCGTCTGCATCAATAAAGAGCGTTCGTGGCATCTAGTGCACCAGTTTGCCAAATTGAGTAGCACGAACAATCAGCGTTACGCCAAACACCAGCAGTGCGGCGCCGCTAAAGATGACGAGCATCTTGGCCGACCACAGCGGATAGATAAACACGAACATGCCGGCGATGATGGAGAGTGCGCCGCTCAGGATGGCGAGGGCGCGGTTGGACGAAAGCTCGGACTCCAGAATGGACATGACACCTTCGACAATCCAGCCAAAGCCGGCCACGATAACCACCATCGTGGTGAGCGTCGCGGTCGAGAAGGCCTGGTTGCGCAGGATTATGGCGCCGCCCAAGATAATGAGTAGGTTGGAGATGATGCTCGTCACGCGCCAGCCGGTGGGCAGCAGCGGCTCAAAAATGGCAGTGAACAGCCTGATGGCAGCAGTGATTACAAAGTAAAAACCCAGGACAGTCGTCAAAAAGACGAGGGACTTGGCGGGTGCAAAAAGCAGCGCGATACCAGCAATGAGCGCTAAGACGCCCGTGATGGCGTAAATCCAGCGCACGGCCTTGACGGCTTTGCCCGCCATGCTTTTCTCGTCAAATCCAAACTGGCTCGATTTTTGGTCATCGTTCTTAAAGATGCCCATAATGTCTCCTTTCCGTGCGGCGTAAGCCTTGATCGTTACAACCAGTATCGCCTAAAGGCGCTGGCGTATGGGTCGGAGAGGGCGAAACGTAACCCAAAGGCCCCGAATTGTTTCCGTTGTTCCCCACGTTGCGATTTTCTATTCAACAGGTGTAGAACATTGCAGCCCTGTTCGTTATTGCCTACGTTTTAGGTTAGATTTTCCTAAGGACAATTGGCTTGTATTGGGGGTCCCTATGAACGAAGCAGTTCCCGAGGCGCCGTCGAGTGTCGAATCGATGGCAGAGCAGGGTTGCGAAAAGCTCGGCTTGGAAGCGTTTGATGCGCTGGTCCGTCGTGCCCGTACGTGCCGCCGTTTTGACGAGTCCATGCGCGTGCCGCGTGAGTTTTTGCTCGAGCTGGCAGAGCTGGCTCACCTGACTCCCTGTGGTGCCAATGCTCAGCGTCTTCGTTTTCATGTGGTGAGCGATGCCGAGGATTGCGCGCGCGTATTTGATGAGCTCGCGTGGGCCGGTGCGCTTAAGGATTGGCCGGGTCCTGCCGAGGGTGAGCGCCCGACCGGCTACATCGCGATTTTGGCCGAGCGCGCCGTTCCGGGCAAGCCCGCCGCTCCCATTACCGAGGTCGACACGGGCATTGCCGCGCAGACGATGATGCTCGCCGCCCGCAGCGCCACGCCCGAGGTGGCAGCCTGCATGTTCAAGGCCTTTACGCCCCACGCGATCGATGCCATGGGGCTCGATAACGACAAGTATGAGCTCAAGCTGATCATGGCGTTTGGCGTTCCGGCCGAGACACAGGTGATCGATGCGATCGATTCCAACCCCGACGGCTCCATCAATTATTGGCGCGACGAGGCGCGGGTGCACCACGTACCCAAGCGTCCGCTTGCCGACGTGCTGCTGTAGTTGTGCGTCGTTGCGGTGCAATCCGGCGGCAAAATCACCACAAAGGCTCCTGTCCCCTTTGTGGTGGTACGAGGGGAGGGTGTGTGGCAGATCTGTATTTGGTGCGGCATGGGCAGACTGAGCTCAATGTGCAGAGCATTTTGCAGGGCTGGCACGATTCGCCGCTTACGGCGCGCGGGCGCGAGCAGGCGCTGGCGACGCGCGCGGCGTTTGAGGCGCGCGGCGTGGCCTTTGAC
>DBFABM010000074.1:0-46515 GCA_048194085.1 Collinsella aerofaciens | reverse complement strand
GGGCATGGGGCACGGGCGGGCGCTCAAGGCCGTCGCGAGGAAGCGGCTCAGGGCGATATACGCCGTGATGCGCGACCGGGTGCCCTACCGGGAGTAGCCCCGACGGTTGACAAAACTATAGGAACACCCAATGACTAGTCGTTTAAGAACGTCCCCAATGACTGCCGGGCGGGAGCGTTTAGCGGTGCAGCTGCCGACTGGGCAGGCTGAGCTGGTATCCTTATGCGGTAATGTCTCGATTCGTTAGGATTGCATGTGAGAGCTGCCACTGTCCTTCGTTCAGTTATATGTCGCGCCCTGGCCATTGTGCTCGTCGCGCTTGCCGTGCTGAGTTCTATCGCGCCTGTCCAGGCTTTTGCCGCTGACTCTAGCCAGCCAGTCAAGACGGTCCGCGTTGGTTGGCTCGTCAACAACGAGGGCTTCCAGGACGGCACCCCCGGCGAGCGTCTCTCGGGATGGGGTTACGAGTACCTCCAGACCCTGTCGTACTACACGCCCGGCTGGCGGTACGAATACGTCTCCGGCACCTTCACCGAGCTTATGGACATGCTCGAGGCAGGCGAAATCGACCTCATGCCCAACATCTCCTACTCCGAGGAACGCGCCCAAAAGCTGCTCTTTTCCTCGAACCCCGAGGGCACCGAGCGCTACTACATCTACGCCAAGCCCGATCGCGACGATCTGGCCAAGGGTGACCCCCAAGCGTTCCAGGGTCTCACTATCGGTTGCAACTCCGGCGTCATGCAAACCTTCGTTGGCCAGCAGTGGCTCGCCAACGAAGGCATTACCTGCACCTATAAAGAAATCGACACTGGCAGTGCCCTCTTTGACGCGCTCGCAAACAACGAGGTCGATGCCATCATCATGAACGACACGACCTCGTCGCCCAGCGCCTCCCCCATGTTCTACATTGGTTCGAGCGACTACTATTTTGCCGTCCCCAAAAGCCGCCCCGACCTGATGGACGACATCAATGCCGCCATGTCGGCAATCGCCCGCGTCAACCCACGCTATATCGACGAAGTCAAATCTAACTACTCGGCCCAAAACAGCGGTTCATCATCGCTCAACGGCCCCGAACGTTCCTGGCTCAAAGCAAATGGCAACACCATCACGCTCGGCTACATTACGGGCAAACTCCCCTACTGCAACGAAGACGAAAACGGCGAAATGGAAGGCTCGCTCGCATCGCTTGCGACGACGTTGCACGATAAATTTGGCATTACGGTCAAAACCGTCCCCTTTGATAGCTACAAGATGATGTCAAAGGCCCTGTCAAAGGGAAGCATAGACGTTGCGCTGCCGGTATACCGAGATTACTGGTTTGCCGAGCAATCAGGCGTTGTGCAGTCGGTATCGCTGGGGACCGTGTCCCTCACCGCCATCCACACCGACGGCAATCTGAACAAAGACCTTCAGAACCTCGCCTGCACCAAATCATCGTTTGTCAACCAAAATGTACTTGAAAGTCTGTTCCCCACAGCGACCGTGACCGAATACCAATCCGACGATGAAGCGTTCGACGCCCTCAGGAAGGGAACGGCGCACTGCATCGTCGCTCCCAGCTCACGCATAAAAACCATCGGCGATCGTCATGATCTCGAAGGCTACGAGACGGTCGAGCTCCCTGACACCTGTGAGCTCTCGTGCTGGATTTCGCGCGGAAAGCCCGAGCTGCTGGGAATCATCAACAAGGGCATCATCAATGCCGGAGAATCGCTCTCCGCAAGCAATTACTCCTCCACGTCGTACACGGCCCAGGAATCCAACACGCTTCAATTCCTTTATCGCAACCGTGCCGCCGTTGCAGCTACCCTCATCGGTATGTTGTCGGTCGGCATCGTCCTGCTCATCTGGGCGCTCGTACGCGCTCGAACCGAGCGCAAAAAAGCCGATGCTGCCAACGCCGCTAAGACGGCATTCCTCACGCGCATGAGCCACGACATCCGTACGCCGCTCAACGGTATCCTGGGCCTTATCGAGATTGAGGAATTGAAGGAAGGCGATATCAAGGTCGCCCGCGAGAGCCGTGCCAAGGCGCGCGTTGCCGCCAATCACCTGCTCTCGCTGATCAACGACATCCTCGAGATGGGCAAAATCGAAGACCGCAAGCTAACACTGGAGCATGTGCCTTTTAACCTCAAAGAGCTCTGTGACGATACGCTGGTTCTGTGCAAGCTCCGCGCGTCCAGTAACGGCATCACCATGCAGGACAATAGTCTGCCGTACGCCACGGGGCCATACATGATCGGCAGTCCCACCCATATCCGACAGATCATGATCAACCTGTTAGACAACAGCATTAAGTACAACAAGCACGGCGGCTCCGTCACCTTTAGCTCAAAGACCAAGCCACTCGATAACGGGCGCGCGCTCTTTTGCTTTAGCGTTTCGGATACCGGCATTGGCATGACTCCCAAGTTTTTAAAGCATATCTATGAGCCGTTTGCCCAAGAAGGTAACGATGCGCGCAGCAAGTTCCAAGGAACCGGCATGGGCATGCCAATCGTCAAGTCGCTTATTGAACTGATGGGCGGCACCATCGAAGTCACCAGTGAGCTCCATGTGGGCACCTCGTTCTACGTGGAGATTCCGCTCGATATCGACAAGAACCCCCAGGCACGGACGGATACGGTCGAGAGGGCGCTCGACTGCTCGCTCGCCGACATGAACGTGCTGCTCGCCGAAGACAACGAATTGAATGCCGAGATTGCCCAGGCGCTGCTAGAATCCGAGGGCGTCGTGGTCACCCGCGCCGTCAACGGCAACGAGGTCGTCGATCTGTACCTGTCGCATCCCGCAGGCAGCTTTGATGCCATTCTGATGGACATTATGATGCCGGACATGGACGGCTACGAGGCAACCCGCGTGATTCGTCTGAGCGAGAAGGTCGATGCAGCCGATATCCCCATCATCGCGCTCACCGCCAATGCCTTTGCCGAGGACGCCAAGGCGGCACACGACGCCGGCATGAACGCCCATCTATCCAAACCGCTCGACTTTAACAAGCTCAAAAACATACTCGCCCGCATCAAGAAAAACGGATCCGTTTCGCTATAGTTTGTGCTCAACCACCACGCACGACCAGAAAGGAAGCCAACGATGTTTAGACCCTTACGTCGAAAGAAACGCGCCATCACTGACGAGGAAGCGCGCGAACTGCTCGCTACCTGCAAGCGCGGCGTCTTTGCCGTCAACGGCGACGATGGCTACCCGTACGCCATTCCCGTCAACTACTTCTTTGACGCCGAGCACGACAAGATCTATTTCCATGGCGCCAAAGCCGGCCACAAGGTCGACGCACTCAAGCGCGATGACAAGGTCTGCTTTACCGTATATGGCAACGAGTGGTACCAGGACGGTGACTGGGCTCCCTACGTTATGAGCACCGTCGTCTTTGGCCGTTGTCGCCTGGCGAATGACACCCCCGCGTTTATCGAGGACAAAGTCCGCCAGCTCGCCCTTAAGTACTACCCTTCTGCCGAAGAAGTCGAAGAGGAAATCGCCAAAGACATCAAGGGCGTCCAGCTCTACGAGATTTCGATTGAGCATCTTTGCGGCAAGCAGATTCAAGAAAAGTAAGCCCCTCAGCAGGCCTCATCAATAACAATATGGCCCAGTTCCAACCCACCTTGGAACCGGGCCATATGCTTATGAAGCGTCGGCAGCTATGTGCGCAAGCGCCTCGACGAGCTCTTGCGAGCTCACGGGTTTACTCAGGTGCGCGTCCATGCCCGCCTCGCGCGAAAGTCTGCGGTCGTCGGCAAAGACGTTGGCACTCACGGCGATAATCGGCGTGGTCGCGGCATCCTCGCGATCGAGTGCTCGAATCCGACGCGTGGCCTCAAGGCCATCGATGCCAGGCATCATGATGTCCATCAACACCACGTCGTACTCGTGCGGTGCGCTCGCGGCAAACGCCTCAACGGCAGACTCGCCATCCTTAGCATGCGTCACGACGGCACCGGCACGGCTGAGTGTAAACTGCGCGATCTCGGCATTCAGATCGTTATCCTCTACGAGCAAAACGCGCAAGCCCTGGAGTGCATCGCCGTCTCCCGCGTCCACGCGCACAGCCTGAGGAATCTCGGAGCGCTTGCATTTCTCGAACGGCAGGCGGATGGTAAACGTCGTCCCCTGCCCCAAGACGCTCGTAAAACTCATGGTTCCGCCCATAAGCTCGACCAACTGTTTTGCGATAGGCGCGCCCAGGCCAGTTCCCGATGAAGCGCCTTCCACCTGTTGCCCCTCACGGCAAAACGGCTCGTAGAGGCGCTGTTGGAACTCCTCGCTCATGCCAATACCGTTGTCGGCGATCGTGTATTCATAGACGGGGACGCCATCCGCTGGCTCCACCTCGCGGCACACCAGGCGAACATAGCCGCCCTGGCGGTTGTACTTGACGGCATTGCCGGCAATATTGAGCAACAAGCGCTTGAGGTGCGTCACGCTCACCCGCGCATAGGGATGATTAAGCGTCTGCTGGTCGCAGATAATTGTCACCAGACGCTCCTCGGCCTGGCGCTCCAGAATATCGCGCACCTCGTGGTTGAGGGTCACCAAGTTTGTGGGAACAAGCTCCAGATCGATTTGCCCGCTCTCCAGGCGACTCATATCCAGGGCCTCGTTGGCAAGGTCGAGCAGCAGTCCCGATGCCGTCCAGATCTTTGAGCGGCACTCGGTCTGCTTTTGCAGATCGTCCGCATTGGCATCGCCAACCTCGACCATGCCGCGAATGCCGTTGATGGGCGTGCGCAGATCGTGGCTCATGCGACGCAGAAACTCCGTCTTTGCCGAGTTGGCAGACGAGGCCTCACGCGCCGCCTTTGCCAGCTTGTCGCCATAGTCGCGCTCCTGCTGCAGCAAGTCCGTCAAACGTCGACGATCAGCGCGGCGACGCACCGTCACAACAACGGCTATAACACCGCCGTAGAGCACCAGCACGCCGGCGGCAACAGCCGCGGCGACCTCAAAGTAGCGCTGCGCCGAGGCATAGGTGTACACATAGAATTTGTGCGCTTTTCCAAATGTGCCCAAATACCACTCGCCGTCGGCGTTAACCAATCTGACCTTACCAGCCAGGCATCGATCCTTAATACCGTCGACAATAAAGACATCCGTCGCAGGCAGATCGAACACGCCCAATACGGTGGGTTCAACGGCATTGGTCGCAACGACCTTGCCGTCGCTTTCGATCACGATATTGCCGCTATCGATGGTTTCATAGCCATCAAGCAAGCTCTGCAGTTTGAGTGTATTGCTTGCAACCGCTTTCGCGCTCTGATGCCTTACCGCGATAACGATGCCCTCGCCATCCTGCCGAGTCACGCAGCCAATGTCTGCGACCGAATCATCCGCAAGCGTGATGCGGGCGGTATAGGACTTAAGCGGATGGGCCGCCACCTCCAACACGGGCGCTTCCTTGAGATACGTAGCGAGCGACTCGTAGCCCACGTCATCCGTCGAGCACTCGGACACCAAGCTGCCCGATGCGTCCGTCACGATCAGCGCGCTCACGTTGAACTGGTCGGCGTATTGCTCCAGCATGGCGTTATCCACCGAACCGTCGCGCTCCATATCGCGGGCAGCCTCTCCGGCGATCTCCATAACGCGAATCAGGTTTTTGGTCGTATAGGCGCTGTTGAATGCATCGTAGGAAAGGCTCTGCGTCGCCACGTAATCGACAACGTCGGCAAAGCGCTGCTCGGCTTGGGCCGTCGTGTAATCGTAGCTCATCATGCCGGCAACAACCGAGAGCGCTATCCCCAGCAGAGCGACAAGGAGCCATGCCCCTGCCGAACGATTGCCCCGCTCCTGAGCAGCGTGGTCGGGCGCATCGATCATGACAGGCCCTCCATATTCAAAAATGGCGAAGGGTCATCGAAGTACTTTGACACCAGGCGTTCCATGGTGCCATCGGCAAGCATTTCTTGGTAGGCATGAGTGAGCTTGACGTCGATGCCACGCGTATCGTTGATATCGAAAGCGGTGCCCAAACCGACCTCTAGCAGCGGCTCATCCAAAATGCGATATGTCACACCATAGTCTTTTTCGTAGGTGAGGAACGAGGACTCATGCGCGGCGATAGCGTCGACCAGGCCCTCGACGAGCGCCGGGTTCAGGTATGAACCGTCCGAAAAGCTGTAGAGTTCCTTGATCTGCGGAACGTTTTCATTTATGCGATTGAGCAAAATGTCCTCGGGCTTGGTGGTGGACTGAACCGCCACGATCTTATCCTCAAGATCGGCAAGCGTGTAGATATCGCTCTGGGGATCGACCGCGACCACCTGGCGGCTCGCAAGGTACGGGCCGGCCCAACGATATTCGTTTTCGCGACCCGTCATACTAAAGCTGCCCATGACACAATCGAGTTCGCCGCTCGCCAGCAGCTCCTTCTTCTTTTCCCAGTCGATCAGCTGGTATTTTGGCTTGTAACCAATGCGAGCCAAAGCCTCGGTCAATATCTCGACATCCAGGCCAACGATATCGCCGCACTCGTCGGTATACACAAACGGTGGATAGAGGTCGCTTCCGACGTTGAGCGTCTTAAGGTCGTCGTCTTTGACTTGCGAGGCGTCCAGACCTTCTAATGCAGACGTCGAGGCTCCGTCATTCGACCCGGAGCAGCCAGCTATCGCTACGACAAAGACGCTCGCCACTGCAAGCGCAACAAACAACGAAATGGCAACCGAGCGACGGGATCTTTTCATCGAGCTCCATACGATCCTGTTTACAGACTTAAATGGTTAAAGATAATAGCAAACAAAACCACACGAGTGCCCAATTGTTACAGGCGTTTTACCGTGTGGGACCTTCCAGCCGACTTGGCAGAAGGCCCCGCATGCAGTGCTCACTTACCGTGCATTAAAAACGTAGCGGTCCAGGCGGTCGCACGCCTCCCTTACGCGCGAAAGCGGCAGCGCCAGATTCACGCGAATGTGGCAGGGTCCGTGGAACGGGCGGCCGTCCTGATACCCCACGCCCACGCGTGCCCCCTCATCGAGCAACCACTGAATATCGCGGCCATGCTCTCGGCACCACTCGGTGCAGTCCAGAAACACCATGTACGTGCCCTGCGGACGTGAATAGGACACGCCCTCAAAATGCTCGTCCACGTAATTGCAGAAGTACTCGATATTGCCGGCAAGCACCTGATTGAGCTCGTCCACCCACTCATAGCCCTGCGGCTGGTAGGCACCGATAAGCGCATGCATGGAGAGGACGTTCATCTCGTTGTAGTGGGTCTTGTTGGACACGGCGCAGATGCGGTCACGCAGCGTCTCGTTGTAGACAATGTGGTAGCTGCCAACAAGGCCCGCCAGGTTAAACGTCTTGCTCGGCGCATAGAGGGCAACCGTGCGCATGCGGGCATCCTCGCTCACCGACTGCGTCGGGATGTGCTTGTGCCCCGGCAGGATGATATCGGACCAAATCTCGTCCGAAATCACCACGCAATCGTGCTGGCGATAGATGTCCATGGCGCGCTCGATTTCGTCGCGCTCCCATACGCGGCCGCAGGGATTGTGCGGCGAGCAGAACACCGCGGCATGGATGTGGTTTTGGGCGAGTTTGCACTCCATGTCCTCAAAGTCCATGCGCCACACGCCCTGGTCGTCGAGTTTAAGCGGGCTGTGGACAATGCGATAGCCCGCGGCTTCGATAGACTTGGTAAAGCCAATGTAGGTGGGGCTGTGGACCAGCACCGCATCGCCCGGCTGGACATACGCGCGCAACGTCGACACGACGCCGCCTAGCACGCCATTTTCGTAGCCGATATGTTCAGGGCTCAAACCTTCGACGCCATTGCGGCGATTCTGCCATTCGATGATGCGATCGAAGTACTCAGCGCGCGGGTTAAAGTAGCCAAACATGGGGTGCTGGGCACGCTGAATGATGTGTTCCTGGACCGTGGGCACCGTGGCGAAGTTCATGTCGGCCACCCACATGGGAATGCGGTCGAAGCCCTCGTCGGGTGCGTTCGGAGCCATACCGGGGATCTCGCCCCAAGAGTCAACGGCGATGGCATCCATGCCGTGGCGGTCGATAAGCGAGCTAAAGTCGTATTTCATGCTGAGCTCCCATGCAAAGCGGACTATTTTGGTAGGCGTTATTGTCCACCAGCATGGGCGATTTTGACATGGGGTTTGGCGCTTAATTTGACGGGTTCAGACGAATGACTGGTTAGTCTTGCGCGTCGTTGACGGCGACTACGGTTAGCTGGGTTTTATCGACCGTAAAAGATATGTCGAGCCCAGCATAAGCTAAGTGGTAAACGCGGTTTGGCTCGTGCTTGCTGCCCGCACGACGCGGATCTTGGCAAAGGACCTCGACCAAGCCGGGGAGCTTTGCGGGCGGGACCATATCCTGCAGCGCTTGTGGAAACTCAACATCGAGCTCTTGCCACGGAGCACCCTCAATCCAGCCGCCGGTCGCATCCGGGTGGCAGTCCGCAAACGGGATGTAGGGCTTGATATCGTAGATGGGCGTGCCGTCGCGCAGATCGGCCCCCAGCACATGGATGATGGGGCCGTCGTCGGTAAGCTCCACGCGGTCGAGCTTAACGCAGGTGAGCCCGATGGGATTAGGGCGAAACGGACTGCGCGTGGCAAAGACACCCACGCGCTCGGCTCCGCCCAGACGCGGCGGACGCACGGTCTTCGACCACTTGACGTTGGTGCCAGACCTGTCCTGCGACTTGGCATCGGCAGCTATGTCGTTTGCCGTGCCGCCGAGCGTTCCGTTTTCGAAGCGCCACAACAGCCATAGGTGAGAGAAGGAGTCCAGGCCCTCAACTGCTGCATTGGAGGCAAATTCCGGCTCAAAGACGATGTGTCCCTGCAGATGAGGCGCCAAAAAGCTGTTGCGCGGAATGCCGAACTTCTGCGGCAGATCGGTATGTATGTGTGCAATAGGTTCCATGCCGGCCATTGTACGGCATGAAGGTGTGGGGCGTTGCGCGCAATTCTTCGCCGCGGTTCCCCGTCGTGCAACCAACGGTTGCTTGGAAGGGCACCTGCTGCCGCGTATGCTTAAGACGCCAACCAGCAGAAAGGAGCCGCTATGGCCTTTGCAGAAAAGCTCATTGCCATCCGTCGCGCCCATCACCTTACCCAGGAGCAGCTCGCCGCCAAGCTCTTCGTCACACGCCAAGCCGTCAGCCGTTGGGAGCGCGGCGAAGTCACCCCGGGTATCGACATGATGAAGCTCATTGCCGCCGTAACCGGAGAGCCGCTGCCCCACCTGCTCGAAATGCCCGAGCATTATTGCCAGAGCTGCGGCATGATACTCACGCCCGACGACTGCGGCACCGACGCCACGGGCGCCACGACCGACCATTACTGCAAGTGGTGCTACGACCACGGCAAGTACACCTACGACACCACCATGGAGGCGATGATTGAGGATTGTGCCCCGCGGCTGGCGCAAAACACCGGCATGTCGCTCGACGAAGCCGTCTCGCTCATGGGCGCCGTCCTGCCGCAACTGGAGCGCTGGCGCACCGTGCAGGAAAACGAGGAGCGCTACGGCGACGAAGCCCGGAAGCGCTATGGCGATGAGGCTATCGATGCGGCAAACGAAGCGCTGCTGGACATGGACCCCGAGACATGGAACGACATGAAGGAACTTGAACGCGCTATTCTGGGTCAGCTCTCGATTGCCATGGGCGACGGCGATGCGGACGGAAGCGAGGCTCGCAAGCTTGTCGCGATGCATCGTCGCTGGATTGGCCTTAATTGGGGACACGAGCCCCAAGACGAAGCATACCTGGGGCTCGCCCACGGCTATCTTGCCGACCAGCGCTTTGTTGACTACTACGACAAGCCCTGCGGCACCGGAGCCACGGCGTTTCTGGTACAGGCCATCGAGTCGTCGTTGACGCGCGCATAGACCGCGGCGGCTTTGGGTATTTCAATCAAAACCTCAACCGATTGGAGACCTATGGCTACTAATCACGAGCTCGTGCTCTACGTTATGACCGGCTGTCCGTATTGCATAAAGGTCAAGCGCTTTTTGGCCGATAGCAGCGTGACCATTCCCGAACGCAATATCTCGACCGATACCGAGGCCGAGCAGACGCTCATCGCCGTCGGCGGAAAACGCCAGGTTCCCTGCCTGTTCATTGACGGAGCGCCGCTCTACGAATCGAGTGACATCATCGCATGGGTACAGGAGAACCTGCTCTAGCACTCGCGTTGCGACCGACTCGCCCCAACCCATACGACCCAAACATGTACGCCAGCATCCAAAGTCGACATTTTTCGACATCTTTGGATGCTGGCGTACAGCTTTTGGGTAGTCACGGAGGCTCTTAGCCGGCTAATTGTTTGAGGCGACCTTTGGATTATGGCTGTTTGACGCCTCTGGAAAGGTTTCCGAGAGGGCTGTGGTCAAAAAAGGGCAAATATGAGTACTGCTACCTGTTTAGTAGCAGCGATTTTGATCACTTCAGGAACTATTCAGCGTTCCATTCGTCCGCAGACGACGTTATTTCTCCTCATATGTTCAATAAAAGTAGCTCTTAATGGGAACAAATCTCATCAGGAGCTACAATTTATAGCAAAATAAATGCAACCATAATGGCAGCAGTACTCATATTTGCCCTTTTTTGACCACGACCCTCCAGAATAGTCGCTGAGAACGACACTAAATGACAAAATCCGACACTTGGACGTTCTTATATGAGTAGCCATTGAAGGACACCTAACGACTACTCCCATTCGCGACACACTGTGTCGCGAATTAAGCTGGCCCCATTACCGAAGACCAGTGAGAGCTCCTGCCCAGAATCTCGATAGCTTAATAAAGGGCTCCCCTCCGGAAGTTCAATGAGCATCCAAATTCCAAGCTGAAAAGCAAAGGAGTATCGAAGCCGTCAATGCTCATTTCCTATCGAACAGGCGGGTCAAAACAAGCTAATTAGCCCGATGAACTGCTTGTATTTTTGTCTACAAAATTGTATACAAAAAGAGAATCCGAGAACCGGCGCTCGACATTATGTCGATCGATAGGAGGCGCCATGGATGCTAAGCAGCTCGAAAAGATGATGGGGTTTGCTCCCGGAGAGTTGAAGAAAGCCGCGGAAGCCTACGAAAAAGATGAGTGGCCGAAAGGTCGCACCATCAAGTTGGGAAGGCCACCAATCTCCGATGAGCCGAGCGTCGTTATACCAGCACGTGTGGGCGAATCGATTCTTGAGGCGTTTGACGAAAAAGCCAAACGCCATGGGCAAACACGCACGGAGCGGCTCAGAGAGCTCATTACACTTGATGCACTGATTGCCTAGGCCCGCTCCCCCGTCGGACCCAAACATGTACACCAGCATCCAAAGTCGACATTTTTCGACATCTTTGGATGCTGGTGTACAGCTTTTTGCTGCATAGTCGTTGGGGACGTCCTTAAATGACCAGTCGTTAAAGAACGCCCCCGATGACTAGTTAGCCGTGGAAGCGAGCTGTGGGTGCAAGCGGCTGTTCGCGAAAGACGCGCTCGACGGCAGCGCGGTATTCGTCGACCTTTTTGGTCTTGCGTACGATCTTGTGGACGGTAGCGGGATCAGCGAAAGCGCACTTGGCGTAGAACCACCACTCCTTCATGCGGAAGACCGCATTGCCGCCAATCTCTTCTGCATATGCCGCAAACAGCGTGTCGTGGAAGCGCTGCAGCTCAGCAGCCGTTGCAGCAGGGCCGCCCTTGACCATGCGAGCCAGAGCGGGGTTCGCGAGCAGGCCACGCCCCAACATCACATGGCGCGTGCCGGGATAGGCCTCCACCAGCGCGTCCATATCCTCAAGATCAAAAATGTCACCGTTATAGGCCACGGGGAACGGCGCACGCTCCAGCGTCTCGCCATAAAACTCTTTGCGCGGCGAACCCGTATAGCGGTCCTTTTGCACGCGCGGATGCACAATGAGCTCTGCCAACGGCATGCGGCAATACAGATCGAGCACGCGCTCGTATTCGTCGTCATTCTCCAGCCCCAGCCTGGTCTTTACCGACACCGGCAACGGCGACCGCTCGCACACATCGCTTAAGAACGCCTCGAGCTCGTCGAGATTGCGCAAGAAACCCGAGCCCTTGCCCTTGGCGACAACCGTTCCCGAAGGGCAACCCAGGTTGAGATTGACCTCGCGGTAGCCCATGTCGGCGAGCACCTGTGCCGCCCACACAAACTCGTCCGCGTTCTTGGACATCAGCTGAGGCACCACGTTGAGCCCCTGGTTATTGGCAGGATCGATCTCCTTAAACGCCTTGCCGCCAAAGCGGTTTCCCACCCGCGGCGGCGGCAAAAACGGCGTGTAATAGCAATCGAGCGCACCGAAGCACTCCGCATGCACGCGACGGAACACATGCCCGGTAATCCCCTCCATGGGGGCCAGCGAAAGGATCATCTACTCTTCTCTCATATCAACACAACAAAGGGGCCGTCCCTTTGTCACACGCATTATGCCTTGCGCTTCAGGCGATTCACAAGGAAGAGGTAGCTACTGAACGATGACCACCCTCCAGCCGCACCCCATACAACGAGGTCTAATACTTTTCCGAGAAGTGAACGAGTGAAAACGGTCCCCCGAAGCATCGGCACTTTCGAGATGCAATTTCCTGCGGTTTTGCCAGCCAAATCCTGCGGGTTTGACGTCTAAAAATGTCGATGCTTCGGGGGCCCAAGTATGGCCGTTCACTTCTCGGAAAAGTATTAGACCTCGATTTACATGCCACTCAATGTGACAAAGTGGCTGCTCCTTTGTCACATTCGATGAAAAAGGGCACCGATGTTAGTCGATGCCCCAAAGCGGCTGCAGGTTAAGCCCTACAGCGTATGTCTAAGACGAATCGAACTATTCGTCCCAGGAGAGGTTCTTACCAGTCTTTTTTGCCAGCAGCAAGAACAGGCCGATAATAACGTTACATGCGATGCAGAAGATGAAGACGCCCTGGAAGGAGCCGACAAGCTCATAGACCTTCATCATAACGGGCATGCCAAAGGCGCCGACGATATAGCCCACGGAGCAGATCAGCGCGAAGATGCGACCGAAATCGCGGGAGCAAAAGACATCCATAACCAAAACGGTCAGGGCAGTGCCAGCGATGACGTACATTACGTCGTTCACGCCTGCTGCGAGGATGCTAAGCGTCGAGTTGCCGCTGCTCATCATGAGCATGACAAAGGAGAGGATGGAGACAGCGAGCCAGCCCAGAATGGCCTTCGTGCTGCCGAACTTATCGCAAGTGGTGCCGACGATCGGGTTGAGGAACAGATCGAAGAGCGATGCAGCGGATACCATGAAGCCGCCCACCATGGGGCTAAAACCAACCTCGGAAGCATACGTCGGGAAGAGCTGGTTCATGCAGCAAGTGAGCTGAACGAGACAGAGGAAGCCGATGCAGAAGAAGAAGGCAGGCGACTTAATGGCGCGCGCATAGCTAACGCCACGCGTGCTATCCTCGGTCGTCTCCTCGGTCTCGGTGACCGTCTCGCCCTCGACGTAGCCATAGGGCAGCATGCCCTTGTCCTGAGGCTTATAGCGGATAATCAGGACGGAAGCGGGGAGAATGAGCACGGCGGAGACGCCAGCGAGCACCAGATAGCCAGTCCTCCAGCCAGCGGCCTCGATGACAGAGGTGATGACGGGGCTCATGATGAGCATGTAAATCGAGTTCACTGCCCAAGCGAGACCAATTGCCAGGCCACCAGATTTTTTGAACCACTGGCCAATAACGTCGGACATGGCGACGCCGGTGGTGAAGGCGAAGCAAATGCCAATCAGGGCGCCAGCGGCGATGAACATCCAAACTTCGGTGTAGAAGGCCATGCCTGCGCCGGCGGCGAGCAGAATAAGCTCGACGACGGGGAGCCAAACCTTGCCAACAACCTTGGGGATGAGTTTTCCGACAAACGGAAGCGCCGCCGCAAGACCGATGAGCGTCGCGGTGAAGTAATACGAGAAGATTGAATAGTCAAACCCGAACTCCTCGCACACGGGCGCGACGAAGGAGCCGGCGATTACGCTATAGGATCCGGTCGTACCAGCAGACATGAGGCCAAGCGCGATTACGAGAACCCATGCGTAGACCTTGCTGCTCTTTAACTTTGCATTTTCCATTGATACAGCTCCTAGAGACCCAGAAGGGCACACATAACGGCCTTGATGGTGTGCTGACGGTTCTCTGCCTCACGGAAGATGACCGAAGCGTTGGCCTCAAAGCACTCGTCGGCAATCTCAAAGCCCTCGGTGATAATCTCGCGATGAAGGTCGTTCTTGCACTGGTCGAGGAGCATTTTGCCAACACGGTGATCTGCGTTATGGACAGAGGGAAGCTCATGCATGCAGAAGATGTCGGGATTGTTGGTGCGCTTGCACAGCTCGCTGGTGACGCGATAGGGGTACAAAGACTCGGCATCGCCCAGCCAGGAGTTGTAGTCGTCGGGATCCAGAACCTCTTCGCCGCACTCGGGGTTGATGTAGCGCCACTCCTCGGTAACGATAACGTCAACGCCATCCAGGGCATCGAGGTCAGAGGTGATGGTAAAGGTCCTATTGGGAGCGTACTTGGCGTAGCAGGCCTCCACCTCTTCAATCATTTCCTTGCACATCTGATGACGGAGGTCGTCGGGGCCGATGGCGAGGAAGTCCATGTCGAGCATAGCGCACAGACGGCCATACCACACCGGGGCGCCGGCGCAGTTGCCAACGAAAGCCATCTTCTTGCCGCGGCTCGTACGCAGACCGCCCCATTGCTCTTCCATCGTAAGAGCGTCAGCGAGCATCTGAGTCGGGTGATCGCCGAGAGTAAGGGCATTGATGACCGGGATGTCAACCAGGTCGGCGACGTCATAGAGGAACTGCTCGTCCTTCTGTGCGCGGTAGACGATGAGATCGTACATGCCGTTAAAGACGCGCATGGCATCCTTGACGGTCTCGCAGTCACCCATGTGGGAGTTGGTCAGATAAGTGAAGCCCATGCCCAAATCATTGCAGGAGGTCTCGAATGCGCAACGAGTACGGGTCGAACCCCACTCAAAGTTGGCGAGGACGTTTTTGCCGGGGAAGTAGCGCTGGTCGACACCAGACTTCTTCTGAGCCTTAAGGTTCCAGGCAAGATCGATGAGATAGCGGAAATCCTCGGAGGAGAGATCATGGATGTTGATGTAGTCGCGACCGCGGAGGCTGTTGTTCATGCCTATTTCCTTTCCATTTTGTGATAGATGAATGTCGAATGTGTCCCCGAGGGAAACACGGATATCCCTCGGGAAGCAGTAAGTGTGGCGCCTAAATCAGACAGTGCAGGCTCAAAGGCTCGCTAGCAGCTGGCTGCCACGTCCTTGGTCCAGCAGTGCACGCCGCCGCCGGACAGGTTAAGCGCGAGAGAGTCAATCATGATGACTTTGCGATCGGGGAAGCAGCTCTCAAGAACGGCTTTGGCCTGCTCGTCCTTCTCCTTCACGACTTCGTTCATGCCCTCGTGGTAATAACGCTGACCAAGAACGACGCCATTGCAGATGAGGAAGTTGCAGTAGCTCGCTGCTGCGTAGAAGTGAACGGGGCCCTCGGGCCAGGGAGTGCCATCCATAAACTTGCCGCCCATTTCGTCGATGAAGCCCTTATAGAGCTCGTAATCCTCATCGCCAGGGGCGATAACGACTTCAATCGGCTCGGCGGTGGGCATACGAACGATCTCGAAGGGCTTGCCCTCCCAGTCCGTTTCGTTGCTCAGGATCTCGTAGGCCGCCTCAATGCGGCGACGAGACTCTGCGCCAGCCTTGCTCGAAGCTGCCTCTTCATCGGACACCTCGGCAAGAAGAATCTTGTTCGGAGTGATAAAGCGACACATCTCATCAATGTGAGCCGCAAAGCTCATGCCAAAGACGGGAGTTCCGTCTTCCTTCTCGTCGAGGATGCCCAGTCGATAGTCGTCGTCCTCGAGCATAGGCTGCGGAAGCCAGATAACCTTGTTGAGGTTGTAGATGCGCTTATACTCGGCCTCTACTTCCTCTTACGTGAACTCGGGATTACGCTTGCGGCATTCCGTATCCTCGATGGCGATCAGAGTGCCGTGACCGTCAAACTCGCGGTCGCCGCCCTCCGAAACCATTTCGGAATTGACGATATCGAAGCAACCGAGCGCAACCGCCATGTGAACGGCTGCCTTACGTGCGGACTGGCACTCCGGGGAGTTCTTGTCCCACACGCCTTAATAAGTCCAAGCGGGGTTGACCATATAAGAATGGCCCTTGTCGTCGACCATGATGCTGGGACCGTTGTCGCGGACATAGAAGTTGGAGTCTTCGAACTGCGTGATCTCGATGCGATCGAGATCAACCCCCTCCTCCTTCAAGCGCGAGCAAGCCTCCTCATAGGAGCCGGGGGTGCCGCAATTGAGGTTGACCGTAACGTCGCCATACTCGAGCAGAGCCTTGATCACGTCAACGCAGGGCTGGCGGTTATCGTAACCCTCTGCACGGATGTAATCGGGAAGCCATGTCACATAGACGTTGGAGCGCTTCTCGAACTCGCCCGGCATACGATAGTTCTCGTACATGGTTGGTCCTTCCGTCGGGTTTCCCGCGATGCTGTCCGGCCGCGACAATAGCGGGGTTTCACCTGCTATAGTACTACTATACCTACCGTTCGGTATATTATTTTGAATAATTGCCGCTCGCCTACTGATACATACCGTTCACCGTATATAGTGGTCATGTTTGGACACGAATTGATGTTCCGTTGCCATCCTTAATAATGTTGGTAGTGCGGAAATGATTTGCAATGGAGAAATGCAGCGTGAGCACAAGAAAAAAAATATTGGACGCAATGTACGATCTTGTGGCAGAAGTCGGTTATGACAAAGCGTCTATCGGAAAGATTTGCGACTTTGTCGGTATATCCAAGCCGTCGGTGTACTACTACTTTCCCTCTAAAGAGGAGATTTTCACTACGCTCTTGGACAGCATGTTTCCGACCATCGACTATCAGCGCGACTACTCGCTAATAGTCGATAGGGACGGGTTCAAGGCCGCGCTTATCGAGCTCGGCAATTCAGTTATAGGTGGTTATCGAAGCGATGAAAAGCGCCGGCGCGTGCTGGCCGAGGTTAGCGTTCAAGCAAATCGAATTCCTGCAGTTCAGGAACGTCAAGCGACGGCGACCAAACGAACCATGGATGCGCTTAAAGACATCCTTCTTCATGGTGCAGAGATTGGCGCGTTTTCCGATAGTGCTGACGTGATGCTCTACGTACAAATTCTTTATACCGTTCTGGAGGGAGCGAGCAATACGGTCGCTCAAGGTGAGGATATTGATGAAAAAGCGGTTTGGGCGGGAATAGTCGAGCTTATGTTCAAATAGGCCAGCCAAGCTGAAGCGCATGTTGGCACCCATGGTGCCTGCGGGCAACCTTTAAAACGAAAACAGGGGTCGACTCCAGTCTGGCTTGGAGTCGACCCCTGTTGCGTGGCAATCTATGTCGATGCAATCGGCGCTTATTACTTTTCAGCAGCCTTACTGAGAAAGCCGGAAACGATAGCAAACGCAGCAATCATAAGGTTGCAGGCAATGCAGAAGATAAATACTCCCTGGAATGACCCTGCCATGCCGTAAACTTTCATCATGACCGGCATTCCAAAAGCACCGACGACATAGCCCGCTGAGCAAACGATCGAATAGATCCTTCCAAAATCGCGTGGTCCAAAAAGCGAGAGGAGAAGCATCGGCATTGCGGTTCCAACGATGGCGAACATGACATCGTTTACACCAGCTGCAATGATGGAAACGGTCTCATTGCTTCCGCCAATGATAAGAAGCAGGAATGAAAGAATGCTGACACCTGTCCATGCGACCGTTGCTTTAATAGCGCCAAGCTTGTCGCATGTTTTGCCCACGAAGGGATTTAGGAAGATATCGGAGAGTGAAGCTGCCGAGACCATTAAGCTTCCTACGATAGGATTGAAACCGACCTCGCTTGCATAGGTTGGAAACAGCTGGTTCATGCAGCAGGTGAGCTGCGCCACGCAAAGCAAAAGGGCACAGAGAATAAAAGACGGCGTTTTCGCGGCATCGCGGAGTGCCATGCCCGAAAGGACATCTTCCTGCTCATCGGCGCTGCAGCTCTCATGGGTTTCGGAGGCGGTCTCTCCGTACGGAAGCATGTTGCGATCAGAGGGGTTAAGGCGAATGATAAATGCGCTTGCAGGCAAAATCATAGCTGCAGAAACGGCCGCAAGCACGATGTATCCCGTACGCCAGCCTTGCTGCTCGATGACCAGCGTAACGACAGGACTCAATAACAGCGTGCAGAGAGAATTAACGCCCCAAGCGAGGCCGATGGCAAGACCGGACGATTTGCTGAACCATTGGTCAATGACATCGGACATGCAGACGCCCGTTGTAAACGAAAAGCAGATGCCGATCACTGCGGCGGAGACGGTGAACATCCAGACCTCGGTGTAGAACGCCATTGCGGCGCCGGCAGCAATAAGGACGAGTTCAATGCAAATATACCATGGTTTGCCGATTACTTTTGGAATGAAGCGACTCAGAAGCGGAAGCCCAAGCGCAAGGCCAAGAAGAATCGCGGTGAAATAGAAAGAAAAAGAAGTGTAGTCAAAGCCCAGATCTTCACATACTGGAGCAACGAATGAGCCAGCAATAATGCTATATGTGCCAGTTGTTCCGGCGGACATTAAGCCGAGCGCAATAACGACGACCCAAGCAAATGCGCCGCTTTCACGGAGACAATCTTTTTTGGCTGGTGTGGTGAGAGTCATGGTTGCTCCATTTCTATCGGCAATACATCCTATATGCCTACCGATAGGTATATAAACCAGAGGACTCTTCGTCAAGCATTAAGCGGGGAGAGGGAGTTCTTAACCTGCCGAACGGTAATTAGACCCCGATTTCGCAAGGGTCTCAATGTGACAAAGGGACTGTCCCTTTGTCACATTATTCGGAGCGTAGGGCCTCCACGGGGTCTTTCTTGGATGCGCTGCGGGCCGGCAGCAGGCCGGCGACAACCGTCAGCAGCACCGAAATCGCGATGAGCACCAGCGCATCCTGCACGGGCAGGCTCATCAGATTGGGGACCTGTTTGGCAGCAAGCGCCCAGGCATTAACCGGGAAGCTCACGGCCACCACGACGACAACAGCAAAGACGCCGGCAATGAGGCCCTCGATAAAGGTCTCGGCGTTGAACACGTTTGCCACGTTGCGCTTCGACGCGCCGATCGCGCGCAGAATGCCAATCTCCTTTTTGCGCTCCAGCACGCTGATGTACGTGATGATGCCGATCATGATGGAGCTCACCACCAGGCTGATACTCACGAATGCGATGAGCACCAAGCTGATGGTATTCACGATATCATTCACCGAGCCCATGATGATGCCCATGTAGTCGGTGTACGAGATTGCCTGCTCGTCGTGGCCGGCGGCTTTGACCTGCTTGTTATACGCATCGATATGGTCGAGTACGCGCTCCTTGGCCTCAAAGTCACGCGGGAAAATCTTGACCGAAATGGGGTCGGCCTCGTCCGCATAACCCAACGTGGTTAGATTGTTATCGTAGGTGAGCTTCGACGCCTTGGCATAGCTCATCATGAGCGAGCTCAGGTCCTCGGCGTCCATGTTGAAGTGAATGGCACGCGCAAAAGCGCTCGCATCCACACGCATAGCGCTCGCTAGGTTGGCAAAACTCGAAGACATCTGCGTCGCCATCTGGCCCATGAGCCCCGCCGCGCCTGCTTTAAGCTGGGACGATACCGTCGACGCTATCTGCTCGCTGATTGCCTTCATCACCTGATCCATAGCCTGCTGCAGATACGGAGCCAGCTGCTTTTGCACATAGTCGGTCATCGCCTGCTGCAGGCGCTCGGCCAGGGCATCGCCGCCGAGCGCTTTGAGCTGGGCTAGGATTTGCTGGGCTGCGGCATCATTCTCAAGATACGTCGAGAATGCGACAGAGAGCTTTGACGCGTCCTTAAGATCATCGGGCGACAGCGCCTTAAACTGATCAGACTGCAAAAAGCCCTCAAACAGCTGGTTGGTTAGTGTTCCCACGTGCTGCATTTGCTCGGGCGTGAGTTCCAGACCGTCAAAGATACCCGAGAAATCTGGGGTTGGCACTTTTGCCATGATGTCGCTGAAGTCGATGTCCTTGCCAACGTCCGAAAGGTCAATGTCCAGACCGGACAGATCGACGTCCGAGAGATCAATGCCGCCGCCGGCAACACCCGAGAGTGCAGACGAATCGAACGAGAACGCGCTCTTAAGTGCTGCCTCGTCCACACTGAACATGCTGCCCAGATCCACTCCTTGTTTGGCCTCGCCTTGTAGTTCGTCGAAGGTTTTGCCCGTAAAGACATCCGTCTCGGGGTGGTCGAGTTGCTCCTGCACAATCTGCGAATCGGCGGCGCGCTCCATAAGCTGGCGAGTCAGCGCATGCGTATAGGCAATGCCCGGAGACAACGCACTCGCATTGGCCGTCTCGTTAGGTCGCACCACGCCCACAATGTGCACGTCAATACCGTCGGCAACCTTAGCAGCCATAAAGTCGGCGTCGTCAGACATGTCGGTCCACATGCCGGTCTCTTCGTTTTTGCGATAGGCATCGGCCGGCGACAGCACCTTAAACGTCGTGGACAACGCATCATCGTAGGTAAAGTCGGCGCCGGTCTCGGGCGTCTCGATCTTACCGTCGGCCGTCATGGCACTGTTTACCAGATCGTTGAGCTCATCGATATCCAGCGCACCGATGCTGTAGAGCGTATAGTCGCCCACCGTGCCACGACTCGAAAGCACCATCACGGCTTCGTTGGCAGACGTGGGCCAATGACCGGCGACGACATCGTACTGGCTGTCGAGCAGACTCTGGTCGTCGATCATCTCGTTAAAGACCGAGGTTCCCATGGATTCCATGCTCACCGTTGCCGCCGAGCTCGCGCCTCCGCTCATGGCCTCGGTCATGGCGTTGGGCACCAGCCGGACAGGCTTCTCATCGCCCTTGCCGGCACGATAGACAACCGGCGATACACCGTAGCCGTACTGAATGGCGTTGACCTCTTTGTCGATACCGTCGCCGCCGTCGTCAAGCCATGCCTTAAAGCTCGTCATGTCGTTGGACTTAACGCTCGCAAACATATCCTTTACGGCCGTGACCACGGGAATCTTATCGGTTTCGGCACTGTCGTCGGACGAATCCACGTTTTCAGGCGAGTCATCATCCGCAGCCCCCTGTCCGCCCATCATGGACGACAGGTCGTAATCCTGCTTGGAAATGGTGAGTGGGTAGCTCGAGAGCGTATCCTCCTCGACCTTTTTGATGTAGCCGTTTACGCCGTTGGACAGCGCCAGAATCGCCGCGATACCGATAATGCCAATCGAGCCCGCAAAGGCCGTCATGGCCGTGCGGCCCTTCTTGGTCATGAGGTTTCGGGCAGAAAGCCCCAGCGCCGTCACAAAGCTCATCGAGGTTTTGCGCGTAGGCTTGGCCTCGCGGCGCGTGGCGTCAGCGACATCGAAAGGATCGGAATCGTCGGTGATCTTGCCGTCCGCCAGGTTGACGATGCGCGTGGCGTATTGGTATGCCAGGTCGGGATTGTGCGTGACCATGATGACCAGACGGTCGCGCGCAACTTCTTTGAGCAAATCCATAACCTGCACGGATGTCGTTGAATCCAAAGCGCCAGTCGGCTCGTCGGCAAGGACGATCTCAGGGTCATTGAACAGGGCGCGGGCAATGGCCACGCGCTGCATCTGCCCGCCCGATAGCTGGCTCGGGCGCTTGTTAACGTGTTCGCCCAGGCCAACCGCCTCGAGCGCCTCGCGCGCACGCTGGCGGCGCTCGGCATGCCCCACACCTGTGAGCGTAAGCGCCAGCTCCACGTTTTCCAAGATGGTCTGATGCGGAATGAGGTTATAGCTTTGGAACACAAAGCCGATGCGGTTGTTGCGGTAGGCATCCCAATCGCGATCGTGAAAATCCTTGGTCGAAATACCGTCGATCAGCAGGTCGCCAGAATCGAAATGATCGAGCCCACCGATAACGTTGAGCATCGTAGTTTTACCCGAACCCGAGGGACCCAGAATGGCCACGAACTCGTTATCGCGAAAAGACAGGCTTACGTTGTCGAGCGCCACCTGCGTAAACGACTGCGTAACGTACCTTTTGCAAATACCTTTGAGCTCCAGCATGGACGGCAACCTCTCCTGCGCAGGCACCCTGCCCGCTCTCCTCCGCCGTTCGTATTCGACGCTTTTGTCCTACTCTATCCCCATTTTTTGCCGACGCCAGTGAGGAATGTAACAAACCGCGCCAAAAAACGAACGGGACGGCGCCCAAAAGAAGAGGTCCCGAGCGGGACCTCTATATGGTGGAGCTTATCTTGAAAGGCAGCAGACTACTTCGCACAGCGACACACGATCCTCGCTATGCTTTACGCGGTTTTTACTGCTCGCTATTCGCAATCGCCTGGTCGATAAGCTTGTCGAGTGCTGCGCGCTGCTCGGCGGAGCTGATGGCTCCCACGATTGGATCCCCTACGATGTTGCCATTCTGATCGATGACATACGTTGTCGGGAACGAGAACAAATTTGACGTAAACTTACCGGCCTCGCTATCCGACTTGAACCAGATGTTCTTATATGTCACGCCCTTCTTGCTCAGCACGTCCTTGGCATCTGCAATCTCACCCTTGTTGCCATCGAGCGTAAAGGAATTGACGCCCACGACCTGGCCGCCCTTCTTGGCAAGCTCCTTATTCAGGTCCTCAAGGTCGCCCAACTCACCCACGCACGGCTTGCAAGTGGTGAACCAGAAGTTCATGACGGTGACCTTGTTCTTAGAGAACAGCTCGTCGCTGCTCACGTCGTTGCCATCCAGGTCTTTGCCCGTAAAGCTGGGGAACTTCGTCGCCTCGCTCGAAGCATTGGCACCAGCCGTCATGCCAGCGGTCGAAGCGTCGACGCTCTCGCCTGCGCTCGGCGTGCTTCCACAGCCGGGGAACTCCTTCTCCAAGCTCTCGAGCTTGTCCTCGATCTCCTTGATCTGCTGTGCACCGGCCTTGAGCGTCTTAAGCTCATCCGCCGTAAACTTATCCTTGGCGCCGTCGATGGTCTTGAGCAGGAAATCGCCGTAATTGCTGCCGTCCTCAATCATTGTCGAGTCTTTATTTGCCGCATTGAATACCTTTTCCCACAGCGCATTATCACTCGAAAAGATATCGTTCTCCTTCTGCATGAGCTTCGCATACAGCTCGGCGGCCTCGTCGGCATTGGCCGGCTTCTGCGCAGTGAGTTCTGCGATCTTAGGATCGGAGCTCGCAGATTCGCTCGCATTGCCACCGGGCGCCGAACATGCCACAAGGCACAAGGCCAATACCGGCACCATAAACAGGGCCGCAATCTTAGAAAGCTTCATAGTCATTCCTCCGTTTTGTCGAAGCTTGTTTACTTTTTATCGGCGGTCAAGGGAAGCTTTTCCGCCGACACATCCAGGCCATAGCGATAGCTGATGGCATCGACAGGACAGGCCCCGATGCACTTTCCGCACCGGATGCATTCGGCATGATTGGGCGCGCGGACCACATCAACGTCCATCTGACAAACCTTTGAGCACTTGCCGCACGAGACACATTTGCATGCATCGACCCGGATCCCCAGTAGGGATACCTTATTCATGAGCGCATAGAATGCGCCGAGTGGACAAATCCATTTGCAGAAGGGGCGGTAGAACAAAACGCTCAGCACTACCACGGCAATGAGAACGGCAAGTTTCCAAGTAAAGAGCTGCCCCAGCGCAGATCGAATGCCGGCGTTGGCAATGGCCAGCGGAATGGCGCCCTCGAGCACACCCTGCGGACAGATGTACTTACAAAAGAACGGGTCGCCCATGCCCACGTCGTTAACCACCAAGACGGGTAGCAGCACCACGGCAAACAGCAACACGACGTACTTGATGTACGTGAGCGGCTTGAGCTTTTTTGTCGAAAGCTTTTTGCCGGGAATCTTATGAAGCAGCTCCTGCAGCCAGCCAAACGGGCACAGAAAGCCGCATACAAAGCGTCCCAGCAGCACGCCGAGCAAAATGAGCGTACCGGTAACATAGTAAGAAAAGTTGAACTTGGATGAACCTACCACCGACTGGAACGACCCGATGGGGCACGCACCCGATGCCGCGGGGCACGAATAGCAATTAAGTCCAGGTACGCAGACTGTTTTTCCCGCGCCCTGATAGATGCCGCCTTTGGCAAAGTTTGGCAGGTGAATGTTGGTGACGAGCGTCGCCGCCGCCTGAATGAATCCGCGAAATCGAGCCAAAACATGCGACGCAGTGTTTTCTCTTTTATCCAATTCCGATACACTCCAAGCACAGCCTAATCGCTTTGGGCAGCACGGCATCTGCCTCGCCACGCATAACGCCAAAGCACACCATGGCAATTCCGACGATCAACAAAGCGACCTGTACCACGGGTTTTACCGCTTTGAACAACCTGACCACTCCTTTCGTTACGCGACCATTGGACCATATCGACTATAAAATCCGTGTTAAGCGCGATTTGGAATGTGCAAGGAGACTGTTATGCGTATTTTGATCGTCGAAGACGAGCGAGCACTGTGCGATGCAATCGCACGCAGCTTGCGAAACTTGGCGTACAGCGTCGACTGCTGCCACGACGGGCAGGAGGCGCTCGACCTGCTGGGCGTCGAAGTCTTTGACCTCGTGGTACTCGACCTCAACCTTCCCCGTATCGATGGCATGACCGTGCTCAGGGAACTTAGGAAAACCGACTGCGAGACCAAGGTACTGATTCTGTCCGCGCGTGGCGAAGTATCCGATAAAGTCGCCGGACTCGATGCCGGCGCCAACGATTACCTTACCAAACCGTTTCATCTGGACGAACTTGCGGCAAGGATCCGCAGCCTTACCCTCAGGCGCTTCGCACAAAGCGACATAGTTTTAACCTGCGGAAAGCTCAGCTTTGACACCAAGGCGCGCATCGCTTCTGTGGACAGCGAGGCTTTATCTCTTACGCGCAAGGAAACGGGAATCTTGGAATACCTGATGCTTAATCAGGGGCGTCCGGTAAGTCAGGAGGAGCTTATCGAGCACGTTTGGGATAGCAGCGTGAACAGCTTTAGCAACGCAACCCGCGTTCATATCTCGTCACTCCGCAAAAAGCTACGCAGCGCTTTGGGATACGACCCGATTCGCAATCGGATTGGAGAGGGCTACGTTATGGAGGATAGCGAATGAAAAGGCTTTCGCTGCAATGGCGCATAACGATTATGACGGCACTGCTCACGTGTGCAGCATGCGTGCTGACAAACTGCCTGGTCGGCTATACGGGCATGCGCTACATGGATGCCATCGGCAGTAACATCTCGGCCTTTAACGCAACCGGCGAAGATTCGCCCCAGGCGTTCGACCCAACGAAAGCGACCCCCGATGACAAGGTCACGATCGTCGTAAACGACGCACAGGAGTCTTTTGGCACGACAACCTGGTACATCACGGCTGGAGTCACACTCCTTGGCGGCGTGCTGACATACTTCGTGAGCGGCCGTGCGCTCAAACCGCTACGGGATTTTGCAGCCCAGGTTGAGCGTGTGCAGCCTGACAACCTAAGCGAAATCAGACTCAGTGAAGATGTGCCCACCGAGCTACAACAATGCAGCGCCTCTTTCAACGACATGATCGCCCGTCTTGGCGAAGGGTTCTCTGCACAGCGTCAGTTTACCGGCAACGCCGCACACGAGCTGCGCACCCCGCTCGCCCTTATGCAAGCACAGATTGAACTATTCATCTCCGAGCACTCCGGTCTGCAACCCGAAACAGCCGAGCTGCTCGGCCTGCTACAAGAACAAACCGAGCGCATGTCTCGAATGACCAAGGTATTGCTCGAGATGAGTGAGCTGCGCAGCGTTCCTTGCGAGGACGATGTTGAACTTGGTCCCTTGTCCGAAGAGGTCCTCACCGACCTTGCGCCACTTGCCGAAAATAAGGGCATAGCCCTCAATTGTGCTGGAGACGCTTTAGTAATCGGAAGTGATACGCTCCTCTACCGGCTGGTGTTTAATCTGGTCGAAAACGCCATCCGTTACAGCCGCTCCGGCTCGACTGCCAGCGTCTCCATCAGCAACAGCGACAGCCACGTGCTCCTGCGAGTCAAAGATGAGGGCCCGGGAATACCCAAACAGTACCGAGAGAGCGTCTTCCAACCGTTCTTTCGTCTAGATAAATCCCGCAGCAGGGCATACGGCGGCGCAGGACTCGGACTAGCGCTCGTTTGGGAGATTGCAGCGCTTCACGGTGGCGCCGTAGAGGTCGAAACAAGTTCCGAGAACGGAACCACCATGCTCGTAAGCCTTCCAAAACGATCCGTAGCGTTAACCGAACAGTAAAACGAAAGGGGTCCCGAGCAACAGGAGTACAATTGCTGCATTGTTGCCAGCTGTTGGGAGATGGAAGATGGACTGCGATGGCTACCCATGCGTTCCCATGCCGTTGATGTGCACCGCCTTTGTGCCGGGGCAGATTGACGCTGCGGTTGCAGGCATTTCCGACCCCGATTCACGCACCATCGCCATGGCAGAAGCGCTGTACTTTCGCGGACAGGCCGCCCTCGCTGCCAAGACGGCGCGCCCCTATCTTGACGCCACCGATTCCGCACTGCGCTATTCCGCATGCTTTATCTGCGGATACGCCAGTCTGTCGCTCAACCGTATCGCCGACGCCCGCCGTTGTCTTGCGGGCATCCTCGATACGCCAACTGACGAGGAATCACCCGCCGTCCACGCCACGCATATCCTGTTCGCCTCGGCCGCAATCGTCCTGCTGCACTTGTCTTCCCCGTATTCTGCCGAAGAGTTTTATCCGCTTGCGGCGCATCTGCCCGAAGGCCTGCGCCTGTTCGCCAGCTACGTGATGGCGCATGCCCTGTACCTGCGCGGCGAATATGGCCGCAGTCTGGGCATGGCGGAAAACGCCCTGATCATGAAACAAGGGAGCTATCCGATCTCGGAACTGTTCCTGCACCTGGCAGCTTCCATGGCATGCATGAGCCTCAAGGACATCGACGCCGCAAAAACGCACTTCGGAGTTGCTTGGAACATTGCGCGTCCCGACGGCCTTATTGAGCTCATTGGCGAGCATCACGGCCTTTTACAGGGGCTTATCGAGGCATGCCTAAAAACGCAATACCCTGACGACTTCGCGCGCATCATCGAGATCACGTACCGCTTCAGCTACGGCTGGCGGCGCATCCACAACCCCGATTCGGGCGAGGACGTGGCCGACGATCTAACGACCACAGAGTTCACCATGGCCATGCTCGCCTGCCGTGGATGGACCAACGCCGAAATCGCTCGTCATATGGGTGTGTCGCCGGGCACCGTTAAAAACCGCCTATCCGGCGTATACGCAAAGCTTGGCATCGGCACACGCGCCGAGCTAGTCGCGCATATGTTGCGTTAGCGACCGAGCTGCCGAGCGCATCGAACGCGTTTCGGAACCCCGGCGCTTCGCTCAATCAATTTGGACATTTTGACCCTTGAATGGCACTACCGCCACGTGGCGCCTTCTCGCAAAATTGGATTATTTCCACCGATACCTGCGGGATGGGAGCCAAAGATGCTTGATCGCCGTTCGTTACTTGTTGCCGGAGCGTCCTCGCTGGCGAGCATTATGTTGCCGCGCGTGCCGGGAAGCGCAAACGCCTTCATATTGCCGTTCGCGCCCACCGAGGCATACGCCGATGAAGATGATCCCTTCAAGGTCTTGGTGCTCTCGCGCACCATGTTCGGCGTGGTCGTAGTCGACGTCGCCAACAAGAATACGCCCATCACGGGTGCCCAGGTCACGCTCACATCGCGCTATGCCGCAGGCAAGCAGCTCACCGCCACGACCGATGACGAAGGCACGGCCATCTTTGAGGTCGCGCCGCTTTCGGAAGGCTACGTGGACGAGACAACGCTTCTCGACGCGTACGACTTTAACGGCGGCATCTCCATTAGCATGGCAGGCTACCGTGATGTCGAGATTCCCCTTGCGCGTATCCAGGGTGGCACCGCCATTACCGCGCCAACGCGTCCGCTTTCTGACGGCGAGCCGTACTTTCGCCAGCTCACGTTTGACGAATGGGACATCCAGTACGCTGAAGCCACGTTCATGACATTGCCGAAGGACGACACGGCAAACGAACAGCCCGATACGCACGCCTTTACTGTACAGGCTCATCTGCCGCAGGGCGGGCGGGCAACGCTGCGCATCAACAAGGTAATGCCCACCACGGGCAGCTCGCCCGAAACCGTCACGCAGGTTGGCCAAGTCAAGGCCAGCGCATCGGGCGCGGATAATCTGGCGACGTTCACGCTCGAAGACACGTTCCTCGATGCAGCCTCGGGCCTTCTGGAAGAAGGATGCAAGCTGCGCTTTGTCCTCGACTATCAGGGCAAAACCTATACACTCTCCTCCCCCATGGCCGTTGTCACCGCGCCGGCCGCAAAGGCGGAATCGGGCTCGACCACCATCATTCCCACCACTATGGACCAAGAGATCACTCCGTTTGATTTCCCAGCGGCGTTTCCCGGCATCGGCGGCAACAAGTTCACCTGCTGGATGCCCTCGTTCCCCATTCTGTTCGATTTCTCGTTTGCCGGGTACGTACTGTTTGGCGGAGGATACAAGCCGGTCGGCTACATGAACGATTCGGGCAACCCTGATCCGGAATACTGGAAGAAATCGCCGCGTGAGTCGGGCGCCAAGCAGGCAAACCGCTACCTCGACGAGATGGAGGGGAAGTGGAATCAGTACAAAAGTATGAGTGCCGGTTCGGGCACCGATCCAAGAAACACCAAGCTCCTTCGCCACCATTGCACGCCGCTGTTCACGATGGATATCGCCACACAGCTGTACGGCTCGCTCGCCTACGATTGGGTGGGCAAAACCTGGGGTAACAACAACGACCTCGCATACGGCAATATTAAGGCCCTCTTCCAGGTAAGAACCGACCTCAATTGGACCGAGCAGTTTACCCTAGGACCGGTGCCATTTTTCCTAAACGTCAACCCCTGGGTGCTGGCAAAACTGGCGCTCGCCGTGGGTGCCCACACGCATGGCAGCGGCGCGGCGTTTTTTAAAAACATTTCGCTCGACTATTCAAACACGTCGGGCTCGTTCACCATCCAGATCGGGCTTGCCGTCACCTTTGGCGCCGGCGTTGCAGGCGTCGCTTCGTCCGCCGTGCGCGGCGCCGCATCCCTCACGCTGTTCATTGGGTACGAGAAGGCAGATGGACACCAGCTTCCGCGACTGCGCGTAGGTGCAGACGTCGATGTCGATGTGATACTCCAGTTCGTGATGTTCAAGTGGACCACCAAGGCTTGGTCGGGGTCGTGGCCCACACTCATCGATTCGTGGAATATGTCGGTGAACAATGGCGACCAGTATGTGCTCCAGCGCTCTGAGCTCGCATTGGGTGGAGATACGCCTTACACGCTGGATGCCCGCTTCGGCACGCCCGCCAACATCGAGGCGGGCGGCGTTCCGCAATTTATCGCATCGGCCACCATTGTCACCAACGCCGAGCTGCTCGCGCGCGCCGAGGTTAAAGCCACTGCCGTAAACGCCGCGCCTGTCGCACGCGATTGGGAGCAAGCGGTCACGCGCATTGAACTCGAGGCAGATGCGGAGAGCGACGACACGGGACAGGTCGAACATTTCGTCCACGTGCTGATGGAGAACGATGAAAATGCCGCGCCGATGTATGAGTACACCTACATCGGTCAGGCAACGAACGCCGTTGCTGACCCGAACGCCAATTCTGCCGGCGTGTCGGAGGACGAGCGTGGCGGCATCAAGCCCTCGAGCGACAACGTGCTGTTTGCTGGCGTGCTCAGCGAAGCTCACATGAAGCTGGCAATGGTTGCCGGCGTGGAGTGCCTATTCCGTATCGCCTCGGTGCGCTACGGCGAGAATGGTCGTTCGCACCTGGTGGTGCATACAAAGACGAACGGCACGTGGTCCGCTCCCACGCCCGTGGACTTCCCCCTTGGGTTTGGCGAGGGCGATGTGGAGCGCGACGGCATATTCGATTACGACTTCGACGTGGTGGAATATACAGACGGGAGGGGAAACCAGGACGCCTACGTACTGCTGGTCTCGGGCGAGCGCCCCGCCGGCGACAACACCCTTTTCGATACGGCGAGCACATCCGGCATACTGTCCGTTGTGCGCCTGCGCATAAGCAACGACGGAGTTCGCGTGATATCGCACACGTCGTGGCGCAGCATCTCGCGCGGCCGCCTTCAGGAGGATGGCTACCATTGCCTGCAGTGCCCGCGTATCACGGTGGGCAAGACGCTGGTCGACGGGCGCCTGTCGGGCGCTTACCTCCACCGCCGCGGAACCACCGCAGAGAAGGCGCTCGGCAGCGAGGCCGAGGTTGCGCTGGAATGCTTTACCCTGTGGTCGGATGATTTGGGCGACAGTCTCACGTTCCGTCAGGTCCTCCGCTTTCCGCAAGCACCGTCGAGTATCGAGCTGGGCGAGCCCGAGAATATCAACGGCAAAATGGTGGTGCCCGTTGCATACGAGACTGCAGGCGGTTGTGGCTGCGCATCGTACGCCGTGATCGGCCAGTCCATTGCGGGCTGGGGCGTTATGTCGCCAGATGCCACAGTACCCCACGCGGTGCCGTGGCCACAACATTCGGGCTTTTTGGCAACCGTCAACGAGCAACTGCAGCATATTACTTGGACGCGAGGCGCATCGGCATTTGCAATGCAGCCCGTGGGTGCCGCAGGCTGTAGCCCTGCATCGTTTAGCGTAAGCAACAACGGCAGGTGCGTGCTCTATGTAGAGAACACCGATGGCAAGGTGGGACAAACCTACGACGAAGAAGGCAACCCGGTAGCAGTGATGGGCAAGCACTTCCGCATCTTCGCCAGCACCTTGGCAGGCGATCTGTTCACGGAGCCGTTCGTGATGTGCGAGCTGGACCATCCCGTCGATCAGATAACGACGTTTTTGACGTCGGGAGGCATGCTCTCCGCACTCGCCACGCACATTGTGAGCGCGGAGAAGAGCGAGGCAGAGCTGCACGGCATCGAAGTGCCCTTGGTGGCGTGTGCCACTCCGACGGGCGCGGTCGCTACCTCGGGCGCGGTGGTGCCCGGAGCAGCAGGCGAATCCTTCATGGTCACGGTGCGAAACGACGGCAACACCTTACTGACCGCCGGAACGATCGATCTGTACCGAGAGGGCTCCAGCCAGCCGTTCTCCAGTGCATCCATCGGATTCGGAGTGAACGCACGCATGGCTTCGATCTACGATCCAGAGCTTGCCGAGGACGCTTCGGCCAACGATATGGCACACGTGAAGTACGCGCTCGAGACGCTGGGCGCACGTTTTGCAACGCACCCGCTGGTAGCCGACAACGGCAACGCCGTGCTGGCACCGGGTTGCACGGCACAGTTCCGTATGAGCTTCGCCATCCCCGAGAGTTGGAGCGACGAAGTGGGCAAACGCGTAACGCTGTATGCGAAGGCGCGTAATCTGGTGGCGCTCGATCCCGTAACGCTCGAGGATATTCGACCGGGCGCAAACTCGGCGCTGGGTGCCGTACTGCACGAGCTTCATGTGCCCGACGCGGCATGCGAACGCTCAGAAGTTCAGGTCGGCGTATGCGACAGCGTGGATACGACAGGACTTCACGACGCCCCGATGACAGCAGACGACGATGGCGACTCGAGTGGCGGCGGTACCGACGAGGGCGGCGGCTCCGGCGGAAGCAGCTCCGGCAGTGGCAAGGACCACGGCAATAACAAGCGCTCCGGAAAAGCGGGCGCGCTTGCGGGCACGGGCGATGCCAACGCTCCCCTTACGGCAGCCGCTGCAGCACTCGCCGCGGCAGGCGCCGGCCTCATCGCCTACAGCGCCCGCCGCACGGCGCTCGAAAACGACACCGCCGATGAGGTCAATTCGGATACGCCTCGCTAGCTCCCAGTTACCTTTGCGAGAGACGCCGACTCGGCTCATCGAACATCAAAATGGGCTGGTTCTGATAACTCGGAGCCAGCCCTGAGTCGCCTGACGTGAGACTCGCGGCGTTACTTGAGCTTCAGCGCCTCCATCATGGGCACAGCAGCATCCCAGTCGATCTTCCAGCCGATCGACACGCGGAC
The DNA here is from genome assembly GCA_048194085.1 of Collinsella aerofaciens. Taxonomy (GTDB): domain Bacteria; phylum Actinomycetota; class Coriobacteriia; order Coriobacteriales; family Coriobacteriaceae; genus Collinsella; species Collinsella aerofaciens_CO. The sequence continues at coordinate 14,347 of DBFABM010000074.1, read as the reverse complement.
GGTTTCACCCGTTGCGGGAGCCGTCGCAAACAGCGTATGGCCGTTGTCGGGACCGGTAAAGCGCAGCCACGTTATGCCGTTGTACTCGACCTGGTCGGTTGTTGTCTCCTTGCCTTCGTAGATCTGCTCTAGGCTTGCAACCTCTTCCTCCGGCGAGCGCGGGAAGATGCTGATGTTCAGGCGTCCTCCAGTCTCGTCGTGGAAGAAGTCTGCCTTTTCGTGCTCTTCGTTGGACGAATCCAGCGTGTACCCATCGGCGGCCTCGATACTGTACGATGCGCAATCGATGCCGGTCATATTGGCCGCGTCACCAGAATCGGCCACACCGCCGGCCGCCTTGAACTCCTTGGTCTCGCATCCCGTGGTGTCAAAGTGCATGGCCTCATGATTCTTGGCGGGGGCATAAGCGTCTACGAACTCGACAGTGATGGGCCCGTAGTGCGCCGTCTTGGGCGCCCAGAAATACACGTACTCAACGGTCTCGCCCGGGCCGATATCTGGCCTCTCGGAAAGGTCGATGCCCTCGTGCAGCTCATCGGGAGCCTCGCTTGCAACGTAGTCGAGCACGGCCGCCTTGCCGGAAGTAAACAACGGGTCGCCTGCCTCAAGATCGCCCTGGGCAGCATGCACGTTAAAGGAACTGAACGTCCTGTTCTTTGTGTTGTTGTTGGTGATCTTGATGTGCAGGTAAAAGCCGTCCTGCAGCTTGGCATCGCCGCGATAGAACGTACCGTGAGCCACAGACTCATAGGTAATGCCTGCTACCTCGACCGTCTGCGAATCATAGGCCTTGGCCTTCTTGGACTTCTCCTGCACAGGTGCGCTCCCGCCCGAGCCACTCGGCGCATTACCGCCGCAGCCAGCAAGCGTACACGCCAACACGGCCGAAAGCGTCACGGTGGGAATTCCTAACAGCAGCTTCTTCGTCATGGGCTTCATCATCCTCACCGCTCCCTTCGCTTGCAGCTCATCCGTTGCCCAAGGCATTCGTTGTCCCCGTGGCATCGGCTTCCACTATGAGCGTATGGCAAGAAGCAGCGCCGGCGAAGTGACCCGTGGCCCAACTAGCAACCGCCCAGCATCCCCTATGGACCAAAAAGACTTGTATACGCACGCCCTCGGCCCATAAAATGAGACGCCTGTCCCAATGTTCGATTTGAGCCATCCACGCGGCACTTTTCGACAAACGTATCCAGCCGCAAACAAAATGAAGCGGGCTCATCCGTCTTCAAACTTACTCGGGCAGAAACGAGTAAGTGGAATTCATCGGTAAGGAGCGTGGGCTCACCCGCGTTATTAAGAAGACCCTCGAGGCGCCCGAGCAGCGCAATGATTTAGATAGGCGTCCACCGCCCGCTATTCGACATCCGACCCCTCCCCCATCAGCCATCGGGCGAGGTCGACCACCTTAATCCCCTCATAATCAACAGCCTCGTGCTTTGTTCGCGCAATGACCATCTTGGGATACGCATCACGTATCGCAAGCAGAGGTGCCACTTCGCGCTCAAAGGTTTCCTGACGCGAAATGTCATCGCTAACTTGGATATACACTCGCTCATCGCGACGAATTGCCACGAAGTCGATTTCCTTCTTATAAAGCACCCCGATATAGATTTCCCAACCGCGTCTTAGGAGCTCTAAAGCGACCATATTTTCATATACATGCCCGAAGTCGAGTTTTTTAGTTCCAAGTTTTGCGTATCTGATTGCATGATCCGATAAATAGTATTTATCACCCGAAGCGAGGTACTTTTTACCGCCTATGTCATAGCGGCGCACTCGATAGAACGCAAAGGCCTGGCATAAAAATCCGAGGTACTGGGCGAGCGTTGCCACGGAAACGCGCGTTCCGGCAGCATCCAGCGCAGCCGCAATCCCACTAACAGAAGATATGTTACCAATATTGTCCATTAGGAAATCGCATGCACGTTCTAGTTGCACCTTGTTACGAACCCCATGCTTTTCTTCCACATCACGCAAAACCAAGACATCTAGCACGTTCGCAATATATCGATAGCGAGCTCGCTCGCTAGGATACAAATAAGAGCCAGGCATTCCGCCCTCTCTTAAATAGCGGTCAAGCGCTTCGTCTGGGTTATGAATTTCGTGATACGTCGAAAACTCAAGCAAGGAAAACGGAAATACTTCGACCTCATATGTCCGCCCGCGAAAAAGCGTCGCCAAGTCACTCGAAAGCAAGAAAGCATTGGAGCCAGTAACGTAGATATCGTATTTACCCGATGCATGGAGGCTATTGACCGCTTTTTCGAACCCAACGCAAGTTTGTACCTCATCGATCATCACGATGTTATCGAGGCCCTCGCAATAGCTTTCCTCAACGTAGCGATGCAATGCTCGAAAATCCGTTAGTTCCTCGAATTCGAGGAGATTGAAATTGATACGGATAATATTGGCATCGGGGTCGGCCTCACGAATGCGATCGGCAAGAGCTTCCAGTAGAACAGATTTGCCGCACCTACGAATGCCGGTAATAACCTTGATGTCCGGCGTTCCCTTAGCGCCAAGAAGCGCTTCCATATATTGAGGACGTTCGATAATCTTCATATCTTCACCGCTCTATTAAATAAAAGCTCTCCTGATTCGTTTTCATTTAGTATATATCTGATTCTACTAAAAGAAATCAAATATCTATTGATTTGATTCAGCTATTTCTCCCAATAGCTTAACATCAGTCGATATATCACGAACGATTGTTCGATGGATTTCGTGTTGGTTGGAATCGCCTGTGGGCTGGGCTATGCTACCTTGACTATCTATATGACTTAAACGCAGCAAGGGAGCACCGAGAGAGCGAGTATGGCAAAAAACACCGCAAATTATGGTAACGACAGTATCCGCCAGCTCAAGGACGAGGAGCGCGTACGCCTGCGCCCCGCCGTCATCTTTGGCTCGGACGGACTCGATGGCTGCGCGCATGCCGCCTTCGAGATCCTGTCCAACGCCGTTGACGAGGCACGCCAGGGCTACGGCAAGCTCATCACCCTTACCGCCTTTCGCGATGGCTCTATCCAGGTAGAGGACAATGGCCGTGGCTGCCCGCTCGACTGGAACCCTTCCGAGAAGCGCTTTAACTGGGAGCTCGTCTTCTGCGAGCTCTACGCCGGTGGCAAGTATAACAACAACCAGGGCGGCGACTACGACTTCTCGCTCGGCACCAACGGCCTGGGCTCCTGCGCGACCCAGTACGCTTCCGAGTACATGGACGTCACCGTCTGGCGTGACGGTAACAAGTACTCCCTGCACTTTAAAAAAGGCAAGGTCGTCGGTGCCAAAAAGAAGGCACTCGAGATTGAGCCCAGCGACGAGAACCGCACCGGCACCACCATCAAGTGGCGCCCCGATCTTGAGGTCTTTACCTCGATTAGCATTCCCCACGATTGGTATCGCGAAACCATGCGCCGTCAGGCCGTGGTCAACGCTAACGTGACCTTCCGCCTGCGTATCGAGGGCGACGATGGCGAGTTTTCCGAAGAGGATTTTTGCTATCCCAAGGGCATCGAGGACTACGTGCTCGAGAAGGTCGGTACCGACTACCTTACCGAGCCCTTCTTTATCGAGGCCGACCGTCGCGGTCGCGATCGCGAAGACCTGCCCGACTACAATGTAAAGATCACCGCGTGCATGTGCTTCTCGCGCACCTTCATGATGCAGGAGTACTACCACAACTCATCGTGGCTCGAGAATGGCGGCTCGCCCGAGAAGGCCGCCCGTAGTGCTCTGACCAGCGCCATCGATGCCTACATCAAGCAACAGGGCAAGTACAACAAAAACGAGAGCAGCATTAAATGGCAGGACGTCCAGGACTGCCTGGTGCTGGTGACCAACTGCTTCTCCACCCAGACGTCCTATGAAAACCAGACTAAGAAGGCCATCAACAACCGCTTTATCCAGCAGGCTATGACGGCCTTCTTTAAGGAGCGCCTCTCGACCTACTTGATCGAGAACAAGGACGCCGCCAATAAGATCATGGAGCAGGTGCTCATCAACAAGCGCTCGCGCGAGAATGCCGAGAAGACGCGCCAGAGCATCAAGACCAACCTGCAGCAGAAGACCGACATGGCCAACCGCGTGCAGAAGTTCATCGATTGCCGCTCCAAGGACAAGAGCCGTCGCGAGATCTACATCGTAGAGGGCGACTCGGCAGCAGGCGCCATTCGCACCTCGCGCGATGCCGAGTTCCAGGGCGTTATGCCCGTCCGCGGTAAGATCCTCAACTGCCTGAAAGAGGACTATCCGCGCATCTTTAAGTCCGACATCATCATGGATCTCATGCGCGTGCTGGGCTGCGGCGTGGAGATCAAGGACAAGCGCATCAAGAACCTCGGCGCCTTTGACCTGGACAACCTCAACTGGAACAAGGTCATCATCTGTACGGACGCCGACGTCGACGGTTATCACATCCGCACGCTCGTGCTCACCATGCTCTACCGCCTGGTGCCCACACTTATCGACGAGGGTTACGTGTATATCGCCGAGTCGCCGCTCTACGAGATCAACTGCAAAGAGAAGACCTACTTTGCCTACACCGAGCTCGAGAAGAACGGCATCCTCAAAGAGATTGGCGACCAAAAGTGCTCCATCAACCGCTCCAAGGGTCTTGGTGAAAACGATCCGGACATGATGTGGCTCACCACCATGAACCCCGAGACGCGTCGTCTGATCAAGGTAGAGCCCGAGGACGTCACCAAGATGGAAACCATGTTCAACCTGTTGCTGGGCAACGACGAGGCAGGCCGCAAGCGCCATATTTCCGAGCACGGCAAGGAATACCTGGACCAGCTGGACCTGCAATAGCAGCACATCGATAACGACGGCCCATAAGAAGTTCAAGAGGATATCGTGGCAAAGAAGAAGACGAAGAACCAGCCAAAGAAAAAGCAGGTCAACGCCGAGAACGTCATCGGCCTGCACTCCGAGGTCACCGACCAGCCGATCACGCAGACGCTCGAGGTCAACTACATGCCCTACGCCATGAGCGTCAACGTCTCGCGTGCGTTCCCCGAGATTGACGGCTTTAAGCCCTCGCACCGCAAGCTGCTCTACACCATGTACAAGATGGGCCTGCTCAAGGGCGAGCGCCAGAAGAGCGCCAACATCGTGGGCCAGACCATGAAGCTCAACCCGCACGGCGACGCCGCGATCTACGAGACGATGGTGCGCCTGGCGACGGGCAACGAAGCGCTGCTTGCGCCCTTCGTGGAGTCGAAGGGCAACTTTGGCAAGTACTATTCGGGCGATCTGAGCTACGCCGCCTCGCGTTATACCGAGGCCAAGCTCTCCCCCATCAGCGCCGAGATCTTCAAGGACATCGACAAGGACCCGGTCGACTTCGTCGACAGCTACGACGGCGCCATGAAGGAGCCGCGCCTGCTGCCCACCACATTCCCCAACATCCTCGTCTCGGCCAACAAAGGCATCGGCGTCGCCATGGCGTCTGACATCTGCGGCTTCAACCTTAACGAGGTCTGCACTGCCACGATGCACTACCTGCAGGATCCCGACTGCGACCTGCTCGAATACATGCCCATGCCCGACTTCTCGACCGGCGGCGAGATCATCTACCGCCGCGAGGAGATGGAAAAGATTATCGAGACCGGCCTTGGCAGCTTCCAGATCCGCTCCCGCTGGCGCTGGATTCCCGAAGAGCGCATCATCGAGGTCTACGAGATTCCCTACACCACCAAGACCGATGTCATCATCGAGCGCATCGTCAAGCTCTCCAAAGAGGGCAAGGTCAAGGAGATCGCTGACATCCGCGACGAAACCGACCTCTCGGGCTTGCGCATCGCCATCGACCTTAAGCGCGGCGTCGACCCCGACAAGCTCATGGCCAAGCTCTATCGCTCGACCACGCTGCAGGATTCGTTCTCGTGCAACTTCAACGTGTTGGTCGATGGTTACCCTCGCGTTATGGGCGTGCGTCAGATCCTGCACGAGTGGGTCAAGTGGCGTATTGAGTCCACGCGTCGCCGCATTAACTTTGACCTGGGAAAAAAGTCCGAGCGCCTGCACCTGCTGCACGGCCTCGAGGCGATCCTGCTCGACATCGACAAGGCGATCGCCATCATCCGTGGCACCAAGCTCGAGGCCGAGGTCGTGCCCAACCTTATGCGCGGCTTCGACATCGACGAGACCCAGGCCGAGTTTGTTGCCGAGCTCAAGCTCCGCAACATCAACGAGGAGTACATCCTCAACCGCACCAAGGACATCGCTAAGCTTGAGGGCGAGATTGCCGAGCTTGAGGAGATCCTCTCCAGCGAGGAGAACATCAAGAAGGTCATCAGCGACGAGCTGGCCGCGGTCAACAAGAAGTATGTGATGCCGCGCCGCACGGGCAGGATCGAGCCCCATGAGGTTATCGAAGTAAGCTTGGAGCCCGAGGTCGAGGAGTACCCGGTCACCATCATGCTCTCGCGCGATGGCTACCTTAAGAAGATGACGGACCGCGTGCTCAAGAAGGCGACCACGCTCAAGTACAAAGACGGCGACAAACCCTTTATCGAGTTCCCGTCCTCCAACACCCACGAGTTGCTGGTCTTTACCAACAAGAGCCAGGTGTACAAGTGCAAGGTTGCGGCGTTTGAGGATACCAAGTCGGCCCAGCTGGGCTCGTACCTGCCGACCGATCTTGAGATGGAACCCGACGAGAGCGTCATCTGGGTCATCGACCCCGAGGACTACAAGGCCGACGTGCTGTTCGTCTTTGAGAACGGCCGCGTGGTGCGCGTCGCACTTGCCGGATACGTCACCAAGACCAACCGCAAGCGCCTTAAGAACGCCATCTACGGCGGCAGCAAGCTGCTATATGCCCAGGTGCTCAAGGAGGACCGCGACATCGCGCTGGTCTCGAGCGACTATCGCCTGATGAACTTCAACACGTCGCTGCTCAAGACCAAGACGACCACTAACACGCAGGGCGTCCAGGCCTTTACGGCCAAGAAGGGTCGCTCGGTCACCACCGTCGGCACGACCGAAGAGATTCTTGGCGCCGGCGTCTCGGCCGAGAAGTTCACCGCGCAGAGCCTCCCCTCCGCCGGTGCTCTCATGAAAGAAAACGACATGCCGAGCTTGTTTGACTAGGACGACGGCAGTCGAACCGTCATGGTTTTACAATGCAGCGGGGCCCGGAGCGCAGCAACATCGCGCTCCGGGCCCCGCTCGTTGCAACGTAGTCGGAATAATAGGAATCCCCGTTTTTCACTCCTGCAATCCCGCGGCACAAGACATGTTAAACCGTTAGCAAAACTTGCAAAAATTAGCAAAAGTCGCAAAAACTAGCAAAACCTGCAAAGGGGCCACCATGGATCGCAGCAAATGTCTCCGCCATGCCAGGCATGCTCGAAGATATTATCGAGCGAACCAAAGAAGCGGCAGATAGCCGCCTCTCATAGTCTCGCGCGTGCATAAGCAGCGTTCAGATTGAGCCAGTCGGCATCGATTGGACATATTCTCAGGAGACTCAGGGTAACTGGCGCACGGGCATGAATGGCGTCTTCAGGCAACTCGAGAAGCATGACGTCGGGCTTCTCTCGAAACTACCTATCGGGAGCTTTCCGATAAAGACATTGAGTTTTTGCTCGCGATGCTGCCCGATTCTGGCCCCAGCAGGGTCTCGGAGATAGCCAAACGCATGGGCGTCGCCAGCAACTACGCAAGCCAATACAAACGCCGCCTCCTGGAAGACGGCGTCATTGGAGAGCGCGGGCGTGGTCTCGTTGGCTTTGACATTCCCGCGTTCAGGGAATTCTTGAACGAGAAGGCGTTTTAGCACGCCGGAATTGTCCGCGGAAGCATCAACGCATGGCAATCAGCATTCCTCTTGATAAGGATAGCAAGCATTTTCCACCAACACCGATTGCCATGCGTTCTTCTTGTCCTTAGGCGAGCTTGCGAGCGAGCTCTCGCACCTCTTCCAACTTGGGCGACGATGCCATGCTATCGCGCTCGGTCATACCGCTGATGGTGATAATGCCTTGGTCCTCCCACTTGCAGTACGCGCAGGTTGACTTGTACATAGCGATCGCCGCATCATAGACGCCTTCGCTGTGGCTATCGAGCAAAAGGGCCGTCTTGGTGAACGGGAAGCCCGTGGCACCGAAGGCGTACAAGCGGTCGATGGCGGCCTTCTCCTGCGCAGTGATATCAAACCAGTAGATAGGCGAAGCGAAGACGACCATATCTGCGTCTTTCATTGACTCGATCACGTCGGCCATGTCATCCTTCTGCACGCAAGTGCCCTCATGGGCGAAGCAATACTGACACCCCAGGCAACCAGCGATTTTCTTACTGGCAACGCGGATGACCTCGACCGTATGGCCGGCCTCGCGCGCGGTCTCGGCAAACGCCTCGACCATGGTGTCGGTATTGGCGCCCTTGCGCGGGCTACCACTCAATACAACGATATTCATAAGAATCTCCCTTCTTCATGCCGCAGGCGCACGTTGATTCGGGACAGGTCTTCGTTAGCACCCTCGTAGCGGTTTTCCGCCCCCTAAGCAGAGCGTCCGCTACGAAACGACCGTCTTGTAATAAGCGCCAAAGTCTGCGAGCGAGTCCATGATGGGCATCATCTGGCGGCCGAGCTCGGTAAGGCCATACTCAACGCGGGGAGGATTCTCGCCATAGTCATGGCGAAAGACCAGCCCATCATCCTCCATCTGCCGCAGGCTGTCGGTAAGCACCTTCTGAGAGATCCCCTCAAGGCTGCGGCGCAACTCGTTGAAACGCCAGGGGCGTACGCGCAAGTTACGGATAATGAGCAGCTTCCACTTGCCGCCAATGAGCGTTACCGCCGTTGCGACCGGACACTCCGGAAGCTCCTCTTTCGCCATCACGGGAGACCCAACCTCCTTGACCATACCGGTTTCACAAAAAAGTACGCAGTTACAAATATGTGCGTACTCGTATTTGCATTCGCCTTCGCGTTGAATATAACTCACGCAGGAGATGCCTGCAAGGTACATCAACCCCAAGAGAGGAACCATTATGGCTAATTATGCAAGGACCCACATCGGTAATGAGAGCCGTGTCGAGCTGCACGAAGTGCTCGGGCTTACCGGGGCAGAGGTGAGTGTCAACAATCTTCCCGCCGGCGCTGGCGTTCCGTTCGTCCATGCACACAAGGAAAACGAGGAAATCTATGGCGTGCTCGAAGGCGCCGGCTCGGTCACGATCGACGGTGAGGAAATCGAGCTTGCAGCCGGCGACTGGCTGCGCATTTCCCCCGCCGCACACCGTCAGTTCCGCGCCGCATCCGACTCGGGCATCACATACGTCTGCATTCAGGTCAAGCAGGGATCCCTTGATGCCTTCACGGCCGACGACGCTATCATGTTCTAATTCGCGATCGGTGTGCAAGGGGCCGATACCGCCCGCATACCCCCTTCGGAATAGGCGCTGAGCAGCTCCTGGGCGTGGGCGAACTCGGGCCCTCGCCTCCAACCGAGCAGGCGGTTGACCGCGAGATTTCCCTGGACGTTGTGAACGAAGAGCAGATAGGCGTCCTCGCGCGAGAGCCCGGTCTCCTCCATGATCGAGGGAACCATCTGCTCAGCGCCGCGCTCGACGACGCGCTGTGCCACCCGGGCGTATGCATCGTCATCCGAGTAGAGCAGATAATAGTCATCGTTTGCCGGCGGGCGCTGGCAGAGAGCCTCCGCCTCCGTTCCCTCAAGCGGGGGCGCCGCCGCCAGGGCCTCGTCGATAAGTGCATCAAGCAGCGCGAACTTGTCCTCGTAGTGCAAATAGAACGTGCCGCGGTTGATATCGGCACAGCGGCAGATATCCGCCACCGTCATCTTCGCGAGGCCGACCTCGGCCAGCAGCGCAAAGAACGCCTCCCGTATGACCGAAAGCGTATAGCGTCGGCGACGATCGATCTTCCCCGATTCCATGGCCCCTCCAATTGCAGCGCTCAACAATATCCAGAAGCCGCTCGTTTATCGACAGCAGCTCGAAACTGTTCATTGCTCTGACGCAAATCAACACTGATACTTTTTATAGACACCTGTTCATTGTAGTTGAAAGAGAGTATCAAGTGACTCTATACGAGCGGCTCGTTATCGAACTCACCAACCAATCGTTTTCCCATCAGGCCGCCTACCGCACCGGCGGCACGCCCTATGAGCTGAGCGCCCGCGAGCCCGAGCCCTACGACCAGCAAATCGAAACGTTCGCCCGCATGATCGAGGAAGCCGGTTGCGTGCTGGTGGGCGGGGCCTCCGGGCTCTCCGCGGCGGGCGGCGGCGACTTCTACTACGAGGACAACGCGACCTATCGCAGGCACTTCGGCAAATTCGCCGAGCGCTACGGTTTCAGGGGCGCTTTCGAGGGGTCGTTCTACCGCTGGCCCACCGCCGAGGCGCGCTGGGGATACCTCGCCACCTTCCTCGACACTACGCTCAACGCCCCGCTGCGCAAGCCCTACAAGGACCTCGACACCATTCTCGCCGAGAAGGATTTCTTCGTACTCACCACCAACCAGGACACGCAGTTTGTGAAACTCTACCCCTGGGAGAAGGTGGCCGAGATCCAAGGCGACCACCGCTTCTTCCAGTGCTCCCACTGCTGCACCGACGAGGTGTGGGACGCGGTCGAGCCGGTCTCCCGCATGGTAGAGGCCATGGGAGACGGCCTTGAGGTTCCGACAGAGCTCGTGCCGCGCTGCCCGCACTGCGGGGCAGAGGCGTTCCCCTGGGTTCGCGGCTACGGCAACTTCCTGCAGGGCGAGCTCTACGAGGAGCAGTACCACAAGGTGTCCAACTGGCTCGACGCGCACGCGCGGCAGAGGATCCTTTTCCTCGAGCTGGGCGTGGGCCGTATGACGCCTGCGTTTATCCAGGAGTCGTTCTGGGCCCTCACAGCGCAGTTGCCGCAGGCAAGCTACATCGCCGTGAACAACAAGACGCAGTTTCTTCCCCGCGCGATCGAGGATCGGGGGCTCGCCGTTCGCGCCGATATTGCCGACGTGCTCGCCGACGTGCGCAAGACGCTGGGTAGGTAGCACATGGAAACGGTAAAAGCGGTTCGTATCGGCCAGGCACTTGCCGAGGCGGATCTTGTCATCATCGGCGCCAGCAACGGGTTCGACATGGCAGAGGGGCTCAACCTCTTCTGTGCCGACGCCCATTTCCGGGAGGCGTACGGGGACCTCGCCCAGGCCGACGGCATCGGCTGCATACTGCAGGGGCTCGCCTCTCCAGATGCAAACGTGCGACGCCGATGGGCCGAGCGGTTCCATCAAAAGGAGTATGTCGAGTATGAGCCCAGCCCGCTCATGAATGAGCTGCGGCATCTTACGGAGCACGCCGGCACCTTCGTGATCACGTGCAATATTGACGGGCACTTCGCACGTGCAGGGTTCAACGAGAACCGCGTACTCGAGACGGAGGGAAGCACGCGCACGTCAATCGACGAGCGGCGTCTCGCCCATCCAGACGCCCTCGCCATGGCCCAGCTCGAGGAGCTCGAGCGCCTTGTGCAAGCCCATCGCAACCACAAGGTTGCCGTCCTCGAACTTGGTGTGGGGCTGTGCAACGGCGTCATAAAGTGCATGCTCGCTCAGATCGCCAACGCCTGCGAGCACGCAACCTACATCGTGTTCAACTACAGCCAGGCCCTGGCACCCGACGCTTTGTGCAAGACAATTCTCGTTGACGGCGATATGGCCCCGGCTTTCGAGGAGATCACCCGATGCCGCCTCTAGAAAGAGAAGCGATGAGACTTCGAAGCCTCGTCGACGATGCCGACGCCATCATCGTCGGCATCGGCTCGGGCATGTCGAGCGCCGCCGGGTTCAACCATTACAACCACGTGGGCATGGCGCGCGCCGGAATGGCAGACTGGCAGCAAGCCTTTGGCTTCAAGAGCCTTTTCGACGGCTTCTACCACCTCTACCCCAGCCTCGAGCAGCAATGGGCCTACTACGCGCGATACATCGATTTCATGCTGCGCGAGCCGGCCTCGCAGCCCTATCTCGACCTGCGATCCCTCATCGGCCATAAGGATTACTTCATCCTGAGCACCAATGTGGACGCCCAGGCCGAAAAGGCCTTCCCCGCCGAGAGGACCTGCAACTATCAGGGAAGCTTCGCGCACCTTCAGTGCAAGCAGCCATGCTGCGACGAGATCTTCGATGCGAGTCCCTACGTCGAGCGCATGCTCGCAGGCATGGCGGGGTTCGAGATCCGCAGTGAGGATGTCCCCCGATGCCCGCACTGCGGTTGGCAGCTTGTGCCGTGGGTGCGCGACGATACGTTTTTGCAGGGCACGGCATGGCGCGAGGGCCTCGAACGATATGAGCACTTCGTGCGCGAGCGCAGTAGTAGCCGCGTGCTGTTGCTGGAGCTCGGCGTGGGCGAGATGACCCCCGGCATCATCACGCTCCCGTTCTGGAGCATGACCGCAAAGCTGCCGGATGCGCATCTGTTAAGCGTAAACATCTCGGGCGATTCGGCTCCGCTGCAGCTTGGAAGCAAGGCAGAGGCGATCCAGGCAGACTTGGGTGCCCTGCTCTCGGCGGCGCGGACAGGTAACGAGTAACGTGGCGAGGCTTTTGCGCTTTCATCAGCCCGGACATCACGCCCATAGAAGCGATGGCTCTGATTCGGGTGTCAAAGTTTAAGCCTTCTTGTCAGTCGCTGTAAGGTATTCCTCGTCGTCCACGGGCTCCAACCACTCGTTGGAGGCCTCCTCGCCCGGAACCTCCACTGCGAGATGGGAGAACCAGCTGTCGGGCGCCGCACCGTGCCAATGTTTTACGCCCGCGGGAATAGTTACTACATCGCCAGGGCGCAGCTCCTGTGCCGGTTTACCCCATTCCTGGTAAAACCCTCGACCAGCCACGCAGACGAGGATCTGTCCGCCACCGCTTTTGGCGTGATGGATATGCCAGTTGTTGCGGCAGCCGGGCTCGAACGTAACGTTGTAAATGCCGACCTGCTCGGTGGAAAGGGGCACGAGGTAGCTTTGCCCGATAAAGTACTTCGCAAATGCGTCGTTGGGGGCACCGATGGGAAAGGCCATCTCGTTTTGGTGTCGGGCCTTTGCGTCGGCGCCGTCGTCTTCGTCCGCCCAGACCTCCTTCGCCATGCGAAAGGCCGCCCACGCCTTGGGCCATCCCGCGTAAAACGCCGCATGCGTAAGGATTTCCGCTATCTCAGCCCTGGTCACCCCGTTGCTCTTTGCGGACATCAGATGATATTGGAACGAAGAGTCCGTCAGCCCCTGCGCCATTAGGGCCACCACCGTCACCACGCTGCGGTCTCGAAGGGAAAGCCCATCTTCTCGGCTCCACACCTCGCCGAACAGCACATCGTCATTGAGCTGAGCGAATTTGGGGGCAAAATCCCCCAGGGCGTCTCTGCCCGCCGTCTGTTTAATTGCCATGATCGATTTCCTCCTATCGATGGTTCTGGACACAAATCTGTTTACGCATGGCCAAGTGGCCCGCCTAGATTCCCATGCCCATTCGTCGCGCCTGCTCAAGAGCAGGGTGCCCAGCGATTTCGCCCACGCCGTTCACGCCGCCGGCGAAAACCGTTTTGCCCATTACGGACCACCCCTTGCGCTACCGATTTGTATTGACGAGAATGAAGGTAATACCTAAACCTAACTTTAGGTCAAGGAATGAATTCGAGATTTATTCGGAGGGGCCATGTACACAATCGGACAGGTGGCGGAAATGTTCGGCTTGCCCGCCTCAACGCTGCGGTATTACGACAAGCAGGGATTGTTCCCGGGGCTGGAGCGGACGTCCGGCATTCGCCAATTTGGCGATACGGAACTCGAGGCGCTTCGGGTCATCGAATGTCTGAAGAAAGCGGGGATGGAGATCAAGGACATCCGTCTGTTCATGGAATGGTGTGCGGAGGGCCCGTCCACTTACCCCCAGCGCAAGGCCATGTTCGAGGAGCGGAAGGCCCACATGGAGTCGGAAATCGCGAACATGAACCGTGCGCTGGATATGCTGAGATTCAAATGCTGGTACTACGAGCAGGCGATTCAAGATGGCAGCGAGGATAGGCTGGAAGCGCTGATTCCCGACAATTTGCCGGAAGAAATCAAAGGCGCCTACGAGAACGCGCACGCTCGATAAAGCCGTTCGCTATCCATGGGGCTCCGGCAAGGAGCTCCTTCCGAACAGAACGAAATCAGAACCACCCTTAAAAAGGGTGGTTTGCTCTTGGGGTATAACCCACGGGCCCCGGGCTCGCGTCTAAAGGCGCGGGCCCGGACTTCGTCCAGGCCTAGTGCATCTTGACCCGTGGCGCGCCGGTCGAACCGGCGGGATCACCCCCTCTTGAAGGGGTCCTCGTACTCCTTCACG
>DBFABM010000068.1:0-4309 GCA_048194085.1 Collinsella aerofaciens | reverse complement strand
GCTGTCGTCAGCTCGTGTCGTGAGATGTTGGGTTAAGTCCCGCAACGAGCGCAACCCCCGCCGCATGTTGCCAGCATTCAGTTGGGCACTCATGCGGGACCGCCGGCGCCAAGCCGGAGGAAGGCGGGGACGACGTCAAGTCATCATGCCCCTCATGCCCTGGGCCGCACACGTGCTACAATGGCCGGCACAACGGGTTGCCACCCCGCGAGGGGGAGCGGATCCCTAAAGCCGGCCCCAGTTCGGATCGCAGGCTGCAACCCGCCTGCGTGAAGCCGGAGTTGCTAGTAATCGCGGATCAGCACGCCGCGGTGAATACGTTCCCGGGCCTTGTACACACCGCCCGTCACACCACCCGAGTCGTCTGCACCCGAAGCCGCCGGCCGAACCCCGCAAGGGGGCGGAGGCGTCGAAGGTGTGGAGGGTGAGGGGGGTGAAGTCGTAACAAGGTAGCCGTACCGGAAGGTGCGGCTGGATCACCTCCTTTCTAGGGAGATTACCCTATCATTCAGAAAGACCGAGTCCGGAGCCCCAGAGTCCGCCGGACGAGGCCCCGCCTGGAACTTCCATTCCGTCCCAGCATCCGGCTCCCGGGATTCCCGGGCACCTTGAGAGCCGCATAGCGATTCGAAGCGAAGATATCAACATATCTTATCTCCATGTCATGAAAGACATTAGCGCATAGCAATTTACGCTGCATTCCCAAAGGAATCAGCGGGGAACGCTTGCGCATCTTCATGGCGGATGAAAGCAATTTCCTTATTTTATTCCATTGATACAGATACCATGTACCATCATGCTCCAGGCCTTCCGCCCCGGGGGGATTCCCCCGAGGGCGCAAGGTATCATGGGCGCACGGCGGATGCCTTGGCATCGGAAGTCGACGAAGGGCGCGGCAAGCCGCGATAGGCCCGGGGGAGGCGCAAACGGCCTTCGATCCCGGGATTCCCGAATGGGGGAACCCAGCCGCCGTCATGGGCGGCTACCCGATTGGAGACCATCCTTTCGGGGGACAACCGGGGGAACTGAAACATCTAAGTACCCCGAGGAGGAGAAATCAACCGAGATCGCGCGAGTAGCGGCGAGCGAAAGCGCGCGAGCCCAAACCTGCGACGGCGCCAAGGCTGGGGCCGTTGCCTCGCAGGTGTTGCGGGACGCAGAGCCCGGGGCCCCCAGGCCCCGGCCGCAGTTACAAAACCACGTTCGAGCGGAACGGCATGGGAAGGCCGGCCGCAGCGGGTGAGAGCCCCGTACGCGAAGGACGAGGACTGCGGTCTGCGATCCAGAGTAGGGCCGGGCACGTGAAACCCGGTCCGAAGCAGGGGGGACCACCCTCCAAGGCTGAACACTCTCCGATGACCGATAGCGAACCAGTACCGCGAGGGAAAGGTGAAAAGCACCCCGAGAGGGGAGTGAAACAGCGCCTGAAACCGTGCGCCCCCAAGCAGCGGGAGCCGTTCCGACGACGGTGACCGCGTGCCTTTTGTAGAATGAGCCTGCGAGTCGCGGCATGCGGCGAGGTTAAGGGACACCGAGCCGCAGCGAAAGCGAGCCTGAACAGGGCGATTTGAGTCGCATGCCGCGGACGCGAAGCCGGGTGAGCTATCCATGGGCAGGGTGAAGCGGGGGTAAGACCCCGTGGAGGCCCGAACCCACTTCGGTTGAAAACGGAGGGGATGACCCGCGGATAGGGGTGAAAGGCCTATCAAACCCGGAGATATCTCGTTCTCCCCGAAACAGCTTTAGGGCTGGCCCCGGGCATTGACCATCGGAGGTAGAGCACTGGACCGGCGAGGGGGCCTCACCGCCTACCGACCCAGACCAAACTCCGAATGCCGATGGTTCCGACCCCGGGAGTCAGAGCGCGTGGGCTAAGCTGCGCGCTCGAGAGGGAAACAGCCCAGACCGCCCGCCAAGGCCCCAAAGGCCGTGCTAAGTGGCAAAGGATGTGCGCCCGCCCAGACAACCAGGATGTTGGCTTAGAAGCAGCCATGCATTCAAAGAGTGCGTAACAGCTCACTGGTCGAGTGGGGGCGCGCCGACAATGCGCGGGGCTCAAGCACGGCGCCGAAGCGGCGGAATCATGAATTTGATTGGTAGGGGAGCTTTCCATGCCGGGCGAAGCCGGAGGCGCGAGCCCCGGTGGACGGCATGGAAGTGAGGATGCAGGCATGAGTAGCGAGAGAGCGGCGAGAAACCGCTCCGCCGAAAACCCAAGGTTTCCTGGGCGAGGCTAATCCCCCCAGGGTCAGCCGGGAGCTAAGGCGAGGCCGAGAGGCGCAGCCGATGCACGACGGGCAGACATTCCCGTGCCGGCGCGGGCGCGCTACGACCGATGGGACGACGGGGAAGGATACGCGAGCGGGGTTCTGGACGTCCCCGTGAAAGCGCGTAGGGAGGGGCCCAGGGAAATCCGGTCCCCACATATCCCGAGACGCGAGACGAGCCCTATGGCGAAGTCGCGGATTCCATGCCTCCTAGAAAAATCCCTAGGCAGCGCCCACGCCGCCCGTACCAAAACCGACACAGGTGGGTAGGAAGAGCATTCCGAGGCGATCGGGGCAACCATGGTCAAGGAACTCGGCATAATCGTCCCGTAACTTAGGGAGAAGGGACGCCCCCCAGCGTGTACCGGCTCGCCCGGGAAGCGCCGGGGGGCCGCAGCGAAAGGGCCCAAGCGACTGTTTACCAAAAACACAGGACTCTGCCAAGCCGCGAGGCGAAGTATAGGGTCTGACGCCTGCCCGGTGCCGGAAGGTCACGGGGATCCGTTAGAGAAATCGAAGCGGTGAACCCAAGCCCCGGTAAACGGCGGCCGTAACTATAACGGTCCTAAGGTAGCGAAATTCCTTGTCGGGTAAGTTCCGACCTGCACGAACGGCGCAACGACTTGGGCGCTGTCTCGACCATGGGCCCGGCGAAATTGCATTATCCGTGAAGATGCGGATTCCCCGCGGAAGGACGGAAAGACCCCGTGAACCTTTACTGCAGCTTGGCATTGGCCGCAGGCGCGGCGCGTAGAGGATAGGCAGGAGGCTGCGAAGCCCGGGCGCCAGCCCGGGCGGAGCCGACCTTGGAATACTGCCCCCGTCGCGTCGGCGGCCTAACCCGGGGACGGCCCGGGGACCGTGCCAGGCGGGCAGTTTGACTGGGGCGGTCGCCTCCCAAAGAGTAACGGAGGCGCGCGCAAGGTCCGCTCAGGACGGTCGGCAACCGTCCGCGGAGCGCAAGAGCACAAGCGGGCCTGACTGCGAGGCAGACAAGCCGAGCAGGGACGAAAGTCGGCTCTAGTGATCCGGCGGCCCCGAGTGGAAGGGCCGTCGCTCAACGGATAAAAGGTACTCCGGGGATAACAGGCTGATCTTGCCCAAGAGTCCACATCGACGGCAAGGTTTGGCACCTCGATGTCGGCTCATCGCATCCTGGGGCTGGAGTCGGTCCCAAGGGTACGGCTGTTCGCCGTTTAAAGCGGTACGCGAGCTGGGTTCAGAACGTCGTGAGACAGTTCGGTCCCTATCCTCCGCGGGCGCAGGAGAATTGAGGAGGGCTGCCCCTAGTACGAGAGGACCGGGGCGGACGGGCCTCTGGTGTCCCGGTTGTCGACCAACGGCACGGCCGGCTAGCCACGCCCGGAACGGATAACCGCTGAAGGCATCTAAGCGGGAAGCCGTCTCCGAGATGAGTTCTCCCTTCGGTAAGCCCCCATGTAGAACACGTGGTCGATAGGCCGCAGCTGCAAGCGCCGCGAGGCGTTCAGGCGAGCGGTACTAATAGGGCGAGCCCTTGCACCCATCCTCACCTCGAGGAAGGGCGGGGCCTGGAACGGATGGATCCTTCGCTTCGGTCGCCATGCGGCCCCCAGGGTCGCCCTGGTTCCGGCGTGCGGGCGAGAGCGCCCTGCATGAGCGCGACCACAGAGGCGGGGATCACCCGATCCCATTCCGAACTCGGCAGTTAAGCCCGCCTTCGCCGAAAGTACTGCAGCGCCAGGCTGCGGGAGGACAGGGCGTCGCGCTCATGCAGGGCGCTTCCGCATATTTCCAGGGCCTTTCGGCCCTTTTTCCTTTTCGGTGGCCGTGCGGCCCCTTTCTTCGTTCTACGAGAATTCATCAGACCCTTCTCGCGAGCCCTTGGCTGAAGCCGAAGCCATTCAGGGCAACTACAACGGCAAGGGCGTTCTCGACGAAGCCGATGTGAAGGGTGTCACCTGGACGCGTTATACCGCAGAAACCGGCACCGTGTACATGTATGCGAAGGCTCCGTGCGGCAAGACCGTGCATATGTTCTTCGACAATGGCATCACGTGGGA